>CAIXSY010000262.1 GCA_903922175.1 uncultured delta proteobacterium
CTTGGCGGCACACGGGGGACAAAGGTTCCTTCCCTTGCACGAATACGCTACAAAAATGGAATGGTTGCAGCAGTCACAATATACACGGGCTGCCCCGTGCTCGAGAAGCCCACAGTTAAGATACTGATCTAATGTCTCAAGCGCGCGTATCATACAAGCACTACTGGAATTTGCGGTTAGGCTGGCCACCAAAAGATGAATTTGCAGCTGCGTGCCGTGAGATATCTGAAGCCTATGCGCCGTTAAGAAGAATCCTCGTGCCGGCGTCAAACGACGCGGATTCCAATAATATCTCTCCAGCTAACTAGTGCCTGTCCTGAAACTCGGTTCTTGGCGATCCTTCGACTCGCGCGCAAATAATTGTGCTAAATAGCTCAATATGTTGCGCGCTCGCTCAGGATAGTTCCTGGCTAATTTTTGCCATTTCCGGACAGGAACTAACTAGGAGGCCTTTAGTTTTTCTCTCAGACACCGCGTGAAATTAGTCTTAACGAGTCGGAACGTTTCAGTATAAAGCAATACTCACTCTCATTCGCGCCGCGCATGGCAGAGCTAAGGTGGAGAATTTAGAGAGATCCCAAGGAAGAGATTAGCGCGGGCAACATTGTAAAGGTGGGTGTGCAGGCGTCCGCCAGATTGAGCTGCTTCTTGGTGAAACCAATGATCTTCATTCCCGCAGCCCGCGCTGCTTTGACATCGCTTTCAGCGTCTCCTATATAGATGCATTCTTCTGGCTTCAGCGCTAATTTTTGAGCTGCAAGAAGTAACGGTTCGGGATGCGGCTTATGATTCTCTGTATCTTGATACGAGACGACAACCTTGAAATACTTTTCTAGTTTTCGGAGTTGAGGAACTTCGTAAACACTCTCTCTTATTCGACTAGTTACAATCCCCAATAAGTAACTTTCACTTAGTCGGTGTATTACTTCCACTGCTCCGTCAGGAGTGAGCAGCAGGTCGAGATCGTATTCGACTTCACGACTACGTCCAAGCTCCCAAATCTTCTTGATTTCATCCGCCGAGGAAGATTTTGTAAGTTCTTTAATCACCTCCATCATGTTTAAATGGAAAACTGCTGCGAATCCTAGTCGTGTCGGTGGAGGATAACCGACTTTCATCATCAAGGTTTGAAAAAATTTCAGGTTCGCTTCGAAAGAATCGAGAAGAACACCGTCGATGTCAAAAATAACCGCCTTAATCATGTTATATTCAATAACGGAACAGAAGAGAAAAGTCACTAGTTCGACACGAGCTCAAAGCCGGGACCGCTCAACTTTGCTATGTCGCCATTGTGGCCTTCTTAGCCGCATTATCGATTACCTTTAGGCGTTTAAGCGAGTCTACGGACGAGTCTACGGACACCCATCGAGTAGCCTATTCTTAAGCCACCACGAAGATAGTGATCTCGGGGACTTACGCTCACAATTTAATGGGTGCCCTGAATGCCTCCTACCCTGAATGCCTCGTCCTCGTTGTGTGAAAACATACGGACAGGAATTAATTCGTGAGCTTTATAGCGCTGACGCTCGTGAGCATTCGTGATCGGCTTAATACGGGATTGAGATCTCGGACTACCTGCGCGTTTTGTATTACCGGCACCCCCCCCATAGACAAGGTTGCAAAATCAAACACATAGGGTCCTTTGTTTGTCATTCCCACAAAGCCGGTTAATGCGCCCTGACTGCCGAGTTGAGCATCGAGTCTCTGGCTGAAGACTGCCTCGGAGAATGCAGTAAGAGGAGGATTGAGCTTTACTCGCGCAGCCGTGTAGTCATGAGCGTTGGGGACTAAGATCGTAACGTAGCTAATAGTCCCATTTTCTTGAAAGGCGTAGTACGCTATTCCCGGACCGTCTCCCGGCACCATCTGTATCGGCGCTATCTTGTCAACGCGGCCTTTGATCTTCCTCTGAAGCATTACCTTGCCGGTCAGTATGTCGAAGGCGCTGAGCAGGCTATAGGACGGAATCTTGCCGTGCGGCGGTACAGACTCAAGCACTATCATATCGCTGCGCTTGTTGGCGTTGATGCTTGCGCAAGAAACATCGACAACGTGCCCATGTTTGGGCAGTGAGGGCGATAGCGTGGTCTTTCCAGAGTCTTTTGATGAACTGAGATAGTGTAGTTGCCGGCGCGAACTATCGAAGCCGGCCAAGTCATCCCGACCATCACCGTCAAAGTCACAGCCACTACCAACTAAAGCCCAGTCAATTCGATCTGAAAAAGGCACCTCGACGGTCCGCCCACTCTTACTAAATCGAATGATCCATCGGATATCTTTTTTATTGACGCTTCTTATAACAGCCATGTCAGCCCAGCCATCGCCGTCAAAATCTGCTGCTGCCGGATAGTCAGAACTCCTTCCAAACTGACTCCGCTGGGCATCACCCGTTGCCCCAAGAATAACCCACGTGAGCGGTCCAGGACGGCTTTTAGCAGGTGAATACGCAATCGCCACGTTGGACAAACGATCGCCATCGAAATCAAGAGGTGCACGGTAGGAGATTTTAGGCTGCGTCGTTGTCGTTACACTTGAGGATGTGGTCGAGGTCAGTGATGCTGCGGTGCTCGATGTCGTCGTGCTTGAGGAACTCGTCGACGGCTTGGAAGATGTCGATGATGTCGAAGAAGTACTGGAAGTAGAGCTGCTCGATGTGGAAGACGTTGTTGAGGTACTTGTTGATGAGCTGCTCGTGGAGGAGGACGTTGTTGAGGTGCTCGATGAGCTGGTCGTGGTCGATGTCGTCGTCGTAGGTGCGCAAAACGCCTGCCCAGGCAGCTGGTTGCTGGGACAGGCGATGCAGTCATAGTAGCTTGATGCGCCGCTGTTTGGATTATAGGTGCCTGCCGGACAGGCCGCACAAGTGGCACTGCTTACCGAACCTATATTCGGGTTATATGTTCCAGCCGGACATAATAAACACTGACTGAGATTCCATGCGCCAATTCGTGAGCTATAGGTCCCTGCGGGGCAACCAATGCAGTCAGCACTCGTGGTTGATCCATGGCTCGGGTTATACGTACCAGCCGGGCAATTGCTACATAAAGACTGCCCAGGTACGGCGCCATACTGGCCAGCAGCACAAGGAAGGCAGGCAGAGATCGCCGTTGAGCCGGTGAGGGGGTCATAGGTGCCCACGGGGCAAAAGGTACATGAGGGTCGACCAGTCAAAGGATTATATTGTCCGCTCGGACAGGAAATACAAGCGGAAGAACTCGTAGCGCCAGTGTTCGGATTGTATTTCCCCGCCGGGCATTCAAGGCAAGCCGATATACTCGATGAACCTGTACTCGGATTATAGGTGCCGGTTGGACAGCTGGTGCAAGAACTCTGTCCGGCCAATGAATATGTTCCTGTAGGGCATGATATACAGGCCGAACTATTTACGGATCCGGTACTCAGATTGAAGGTTCCTGCCGGACAGGGTGTGCACGCTGTCCGGTAGGTCCATTGATTGTAGGTCCCAGCCGGACAAGCCAGACACGATGCTTGTCCATAATCAGGTTGGTAGGTTCCCACCGGGCAATCTCCGCACCCTCCAGCCCCTGCGGTTGGACTATAACTTCCAGCGCCACAAGATCGGCAATCGGAGTAACTTGTCGAGCCGATGTTCGTATTGGCGGTACCTGCTGGGCATAAAAAACAGGACCTTTGACCGGATGTCCCATTGTAGGTACCGACGGGGCAAGGTGTACAGGGAGAGTAACCATTGGGGCCGAAGGTACCCGGAGGACAGATAATTGCCGCGGAACTTTGCGGCGAACAAAAGTAAAGAACCACGCTAAGTAATGGAACTATGAATGATCGGCGAATATGCGCCTGGCAATAAATTGAGCTGCTCATAGTTGTGTCCCCTTCTCGGTGCGCGTTACAAAATGATCACTCGTCGTGGCCGCATTTCCTGGGCAATGCAGGCATTTCCCAACGGATAAATACAGATCTACGCTATTCTGGCATTTGATGCTCTCCAATCGAACGGAGTTTCCGAAAACAGAGGCTAGCAAGCCGGTCACTACATCCTGGTTCTGCGGCATGAAGTGGGTAGAATATTCCATTAGCAAGAGGATGAGTCTAAGAACACCCATCAATTAGCCTATTCTGAAACCACTCCAACGAAAGGGTTGTATTCACAATTTAATGGGTGTCCTTAATAAAATAAACTTGGGTTCCGGCCGCCTGGCCGGAAACTTTTGGCAGCTTTCTCCGAAGCATAAAGTGGAGGTACTTTATGCGTTCCACAACTGGATTCACCCTAATTGAGCTTCTCGTCGTAATGACTATTATCGGCATTTTGGTCTCCGTGGCCGTGCCGCAGTATGCCGCCTACCGTAAGCGTGCTTTTGACACCCGCGCCCGGACCGATCTGTACCATGTCGCCATCGCCGAAGAGGCCTATTTTGTCGACAGCGAAAAATACTTAAGCTGCGCCGATGCCGCCTGCAAAGTCCTGCCCGGGGTAGCGGCCCTCTCCAAGGGGGTTACGCTGTCGATGAAGGCCGCCGATAACGGCTTTACCGGAACATCGACCCACCCTCAAGGAACGGGAAAAACCTTCAACTGGGACAGCGCCGCGGGCGGGATGTTAGAATAGCGGCTCAGCCGCTAGCCTTTATTACACTCGTTCACAGCGCAGCGTCCATTGGTGTTATGACCTGTTCGGTTCGGCAGTGACATAGTAGAATGTCGCATGCTCCACATTAAATAGCACACATGAAGCCGATTACCCTCATTACAAACACCACGCACGAGTTTCCGGAGGAAGATCAATTCATCGCAAAAGAGCTTTCACATGTCACAGACGTGACTATAACCCAGGCTCTCGATCCCTCGTTCCACCCCAATGAGCAGAGTAGAATTCTCATAAGAAACGTGTGGCCTACGGCTGGCTGCCGCACAGAGTGGACGCAATTTGCCAAAGAGTGTGCTCTCGCCAAGACAAAGCTCTACAACCCTTTCGATGGAATGGGTGATCAACAAGGAAAGAGTTATCTAGCGGACCTCTTTAATCAATCGTTTCCGGTCATCCCCACGATTACTTCATCTGATGCTTTCAATCTCTTGCCACCCGCTGATTTGTATTGGATTAAGCCTTTCCTCGGTGAGGATGGCTCTAAGAGTCGTGTCCTATCCAAGCAGGATATCCTCCTTGAAAAGCTTAGCAACTGCATTATACAGCCATACCTACAATTTATAGATGAGCCCTCACTTTATTTTATCGATGGCATATTTGCGTACGCAGTTACCGTCCCTCATAGGATAAACAACCATCAGGTAGCGCATTATGAGCCTTCTCATTCCGAAATATTACTGGCGAAGCGCTTTGTCGATTGGAATGCGCTCTCCTTTGGGTTGCAACGTATTGACTTTGTCCGCTTAGCGGATGGCTCCTTGATGCTTATGGAGATTGAGGATTTCTGCCCCTATCTCTATCTCCTCGATCTTCCTTCTACGGTCCGCAAAACGGTCGTGAGCAAGATGATAGACTCACTCGATAGAAATTTAGGTTAGCATAATGAGTCTTTACTGATAAAGACTTAGTCTTGACTTAGTCCACTTAAAGCATTATTTTATAGATATGAAGAAAACCCTCTCCACGCATGAAGCCAAGACCCATCTCTCTAAAGTCATCGAAGAGGTTTTAGCTGGTGCCGAGGTTGTAATCTGCCGCGGCAAATCACCGGTGGTGAAAGTGGTCAAGTACCACCAAGCCGATGAGGAAAATGCCCGCCCTAAAGTTGGAATCGCAACATCGGCTCCTGTTACATACAAC
Source organism: uncultured delta proteobacterium (assembly GCA_903922175.1). Taxonomy (GTDB): domain Bacteria; phylum Bdellovibrionota_C; class UBA2361; order UBA2361; family CAIXSY01; genus CAIXSY01. The sequence continues at coordinate 5,771 of CAIXSY010000262.1, forward strand.
GATGATGCTTTTGCGCCGCTGTCCAATGCCCAAGATCTTGAATCGTGGGGAGTAAAGTGAAGATCTTGCTCGATACCTGCACGCTTATCTGGCTCTGTGCTGAGCCAGAAAGCTTGAGCGCGCAGGCAAAGAAGGTCCTTCAATCGAAAAAAAACCAGGTCTTCCTTAGTGAAGTCTCCGTAATGGAGATCTGTTTTAAGGTAACAGCGGGGAAACTTACCCTTCCCCAGCCGCCATCACTATGGATTGAGGAGCAGATTGAACTCTGGCACTTGGAAGTCCTCTCTCTTGGTCGATCGACAATGTACCGCGCGGGGGAGCTGGCCCTGCATCATCGAGATCCTTTCGATCGGCTGCTCATAGCCAATGCCATCGAAGGACGCGCTACCATCCTTACCCCAGATAAGGAATTTAAGAAGTATCCTGTCAGTGTGCTTTGGTAGTAACACGAGGAGCCTGCGGCGCTTACGCTCCGAGAAACTTCCCTTTGACATCTTCTCGTTATGTGTATTAAACTAATAATCTATACACATCAAATAGGCTCTCGTATGCGCACCAATATCGACCTAGAGGACAAACTGTTGGCGGAAGCATTAAAGCTTACGGGCAGTAAAACCAAGAAGGAGGTAGTAACCAAGGGACTTCGTATCTTGGTAAGTCTGGCCAAACAAGAGCAGATCAGGGGTCTTCGAGGAAAGCTCTCCTGGGTAGGCAATCTCAATACGATGAGGAGAGATCGTTGATTCTCGTCGATTCTTCGGTATGGATAGACTACTTCAACGGGGTAGCGAACAAGGAGACCAACTTCCTTGATAATGAGTTATCCGTTGGTCCCGTGCTCATGGCGGATCTTATTTTATCTGAGGTCCTCCAAGGCTTTGCCAAAGAATCTGACTACCAACTTGCCAAACAGAAGCTCCTACAGCTTTCCATGGTTGAGATTGGAGGAAGGGATACGGCCGTAAAAGCTGCAGAGAATTTTCGCTTTCTTCGGCGCAAAGGAGCAACGGTTCGCAAAACCATAGATTGCTTTATTGCTACGTTTTGCATCGAAAAGCGTCTTCCCTTACTGCACCGAGATCGTGATTTTAATTCATTTGTAAAATACCTTGGACTGCGCACGCCAAATTTGGGGAAGTAGTCCTCTCCAACCCCTCCCACACCCCCACGCTGGGGCGGTAGCCTAATTCGCGCTTGGCGGCTTCGATGTTGAAATAGTGGCTGGTGTGCATCTCTGATACCAAGAATCGGGTAAGCGGCGGCTCAGGCATCCCCGGCAACAGGCGGCAGGTAGTTTCGCACAGAGCTGCCAGCGACGTTGCAAGCCAGATCGGCACCCGCCGTGTTACCTGCGCTAGTCCATGACGACTCAGCACTCGATTGATCCACTCCCAGAGCGGCACCGGATCCCCTTGGCTGATAAAGTAAGCGCGTCCAGCGCAAGCCGGATTTTGGTCGAGGGCGCGAAGTGCACAAAGATGAGCCTGCACGCCGTCGTCAATATAGGTAAAATCGGAGAGATTTTTGCCGCTGCCGATCTGCACCAGGCGCCCCGCGCGCGCTTTTTTCAGCACCGTCGGCACAAGATTGGTGTCGCCCAGGCCAAAGATTAGGTGTGGCCCCAATAATCTGGAAGTACGTAACTTAAGACCCAGCAACAATTCGGATGGCCCATCACCGCTGCCTAAAGCTATAAAAGAGAGCCTATCTGCCGTGTCGAACGCGGAAGATAGCTCAAGAGTCCTTTACCTGGTCCAGACGCAACAAGCTAAGTGAAAATATCAGATGCTGGACGGTCTTCGGCAACACCACAGAATATAGAAGAGAAGAGATTCTGAGAAAACCAAGCTAGCACGGTGGAGCAACACTAAGAAAACTCCACCGCATTAGCCAACGGCGGAAGCGGCGGCAAGAAAGCTCCCGGCGGCCACTGCACAAGGTAATCCCCGAGCTTCCAGCGCCGGTAGCACTCGCGACACGCGGCACAAAACTCTTTAAATTCCTTAATAAGGGCTATCCGTAGCTGCTTTGTTGCAGCTATGCAGAATATCCTGCGCCCATGCTTCTTCGGCGTGTGCGGCGCCATAATCGGCTGCTCATACAGGGCCTTTCCTCCCAATACCTTCCATCCTTTTCGCTCTCTCCACCTCTGGCACACCTTCTCGTTGTGACGCAGACGAGCCAGAATACGAGCGTTAACAGCAGCAGCTTCTTTATCGGTCGTGATATTGAAGAAGCGCATCCAAGCATTGGGCTTAATCTCTAGGGAGTGCATCTTCTTGTTTTTGCTAAGTAATATATCCACGATATGTCTATCTTGGGTCTCAGAAACAGAGCGCCTAGGAAGCTTTGGAATCGTCGGGAGGCGAATCCAGGGGTACTCATGGACCACAACGGCACTAAGCTTGTCCATGTTGGCTCAGAAGTCAGTCCAGCTAGAGAGCCCCGGGTACTGCTCGATACTCTCTACAAGGTGAGCCGCTGCCGGGTTGGCGTAGTAGTAGGCGATCATCTTGATGGCAGACTCAAGGTCAGGGATCTCGATTACACGGGGCGTGCCGGCCCAGATGTGGAGGTACTCAAGGCCGAGCAGGCGTTTAATGGCATCCGTGAGTTTTTTCTGGAGCTCCATATAGAAACAGCGGGCCTGGTCGGCGTCTTTAAGGATTGCGACTATGTGGGGGTGGTTCCCCTGCCAGAGGTGGTGGCAGATATCGACTTTAAAGTCACGCTGGGTGCGGGCGAGGA
>CAIXSY010000263.1 GCA_903922175.1 uncultured delta proteobacterium
CTTGCACTTGAACTGCTCCTGATTCCTGCCCCTGCCCCTTTTCCTAGTCCGATCACGAGGATAAGGGGCAGGAGCAGGAATCGGGAACAGTTCCAGTTCATGTTCAAGATTTAGAATTACCCAGACTTAATGAGCAATTACTAAACGGCAAGCTAACCCACTGGAGTATCCGAATTTGCTTGAACTTGAACGCCACTACGCCACAAACCCAAAGTTCTTGAGGATCTGAGCGATCTCCTCCTTCATCTGCGAGCGCTGCACTATACGGTCGACCATCCCGTGCTCTAAAAGATACTCTGCACGCTGAAAGCCCTCGGGGAGCTTTTGGCGGATGGTTTGCTCAATTACCCGCGGTCCAGCAAAGCCTATAAGAGCCTTAGGTTCCGCAATGTTGACATCTCCCAGCATCGCCAGGGAAGCTGCCACTCCACCCGTCGTGGGATCGGTTAGGACAGAGATATAGGGGATATGCGCCCTTCCAAGCCGAGCAATTGCAGCACTAACCTTAGCCATCTGCATCAGTGAGAATATGCCCTCCTGCATACGCGCCCCGCCCGAGGCCGAAACGATTATGACGGGCCGCTTCTCAGTGATTCCGATCTCGACAAGCCGGGTGAGCTTTTCTCCCACCACAACCCCCATACTGCCGCCCATGTAGCTGAAATCGAAAATTCCGAGCATAACAGAGACGTTGACTATCCGAGCTCTCCCCGTGATTACGGCTTCGACTGAGCCAGAACTCCGTTCAGCTTTCTTAATACGCTCCTTGTAGCGCTTCAGGTCTCTAAAATTAAGCGGATCGGAGGATCGTAGGTTGCAGTCGATCTCTTCAAACGAATGGCGATCGGCCAATAACGGCAAGCGCTGCTTGGCAGTCAACCGAAAGTGGTGATTACACTTAGGACAAACACCTCCACTGCGGCGCAATTCTTTGGTGTAAATAATTGCGTCGCATCCGGGGCACTTAGCCCAGATGTCTTCGGGAATTTGATTCCTCTCAGAGGCATCAGCCTCAGGCTTGGGAGCCTTCTCGCGGGTAAACCAGCCCATATCGACCTAATTTATGTAAACCCAGGTAGCATCTGCTCAATAACCCGGGGGAACTTAATAATTCGTAAACGTGGTCGTGCTCGTGGCCTGTCGTGAGCTTGTCGAACGGTCGCGGTCGAAGAGTGAGCTGAACTAGCTAGCTACATCGACCACGCTCACGACCAGGGGCACGTTCACGTTTCTTCCACCCAAAATTACCCTGCTGCAACGACCGACGTTTATAGACCACTCATTAGCTGAAAGCAAACCACCACAGAATAGCTCTTCTCCTTCTTGTAAAACTCAGCGCAAGTGCATAGAATACCGCTGCAAAAATGAACAGCTGTGCACTAGCCGCGATAACTGACTACCTCGATAGCCTACTCCAGCCTGCACTTTTCCAGGATTCCGCACTGAACGGACTTCAAGTGGAAAGCGCCAATGGCTCGGTGTGCCGGGTCGCGCTTGCCGTTGACGCCGGGGCCAGCGTTATCACGAAAGCCATCGCCGCGCGGGCGGACATGCTCATTGTCCATCACGGAATCTTCTGGGGCCAGTGCGAAGCGATTCGCGGCACTTTGGGATCTAAGGTCCGATCGTTGCTCAATGCCGGCTGCTCACTATACGCCTCCCATCTCCCACTCGATGCCCACGCAGAGGTTGGCAACAACTTTGAGTTGGCACGTTTTTTTGCCCTTGAACAGACGCAGCCATTCTTTCCGTACAAGGGAGCTTCAATCGGCGCACGCGGCCAGACAGCAAGCAGCCTCGATCTGGCCTACTTTGAAGCCCGTGCCAAGCAACTTACCGGTGCAACCGCCCCACTCTGCCTGCCCTTCGGTAAAAAGAGCATTAATACCGTCGGTATCGTCTCTGGCGCGGCAGCTGCTGCGCTCCCCATCGCTGCAAGCGATGGGCTCGATCTCCTCATTACCGGGGAACCGAAGCAGAATATGTACCATCACGCCAAGGAACTGGGGATTAATGTCATTTGTGCCGGACATTACGCCACCGAGACCTGCGGGGTAATGGCCGTGGGCCGGAAACTTGCAACCGACCTCGGCCTAAGCACTTTTTTTATCGATGAACCAACTGGAATTTAGCCAAACATATTTGAACGTATGAAGTATCTCAAAGACCTCAACCTCGGCGGTAAACATATCTTAGTTCGCGCCGATCTTAACATCTCGACCAACAACTCCCTGCAGCCAGGCGACGAGGTCCGCCTCAAACAGTTGGCACCAACGTTAAAAGCGATCGTCGAGGCTGGGGGCAAGCCGATTATTATGGGCCACTGCGCCCCCCCCTCGGGCAAGGTCAATCCCGAAAATTCCCTACGGCCCTGCGTTAAACGCCTAGCTGAGCTTACGAAGATCGATGTCCAATTCGCCCCAGACTGCGTTGGTCCTATCGTCACAGAGATGGTCAAGAATCTCGAGCCCGGTAGAGCGATCCTGCTTGAGAACTTACGCTTCCACCCCGGTGAGGAGTCTAACGATCCACAATTCGCCCAGGCCCTTGCCACCCTTGGTCAGGTATACGTCAATGATGCCTTTTCGGCCTCGCACCTTCGGCATGCCTCCATCGTTGGCCTTCCCGCGTATTGCAAAGAGAAATGCGCTGGACTGCTTGTTCAAGCCGAGATGGCGGCCTACGAGAAGACCTTGCTTAAGCCCAAGAAGCCGCTGTGTGTGGTCATGGGCGGGGCTAAAGTTTCTACTAAATTTTTAATCCTCAACAACATCGCCGCGCTAGCCGACAAGTTGATTATTGGCGGCGCCATGGCCAACACCTTCCTTGCTGCACAGGGAATTCAGATGGGCCGCTCGCTCTATGAAAAAGAGCTGATCCCCAAGGTACTCGAATTATTCGCTGTCCTCGCTCGTCGCGGTGTACAGCTCTATCTTCCGGTTGATGCTATGGTTGGTCCTTCATCCGCGGCCAAGGGACTGGGGCGCGCCGTTCCCGTTCAGGAGCTGCCCGCCGATATGATGGCGCTCGATATCGGCCCCGCCACCAGCCTGCTCTTCCGTGAAGCGATCCAAAATGCGGAAACCGTCATCTGGAGTGGCCCGATGGGCGCATTCGAGAACGAAGAATACGCTAAAGGCACGACCGACATGATCGAAACTCTTGCCAGCGCTCATGCCGTGACACTCGTTGGCGGCGGTGAAACCAACTCGGCGATTCAGCAGATGCAGCTGGGACACAAATTTAGCCACCTCTCCGTCGGCGGCAGATCCTTTCTGCAGCTCATGGAGGGCAAAAGCTTGCCGGGGCTGGTGATGCTTGACAAGTAGCGCCGCGCTCGGTCTCCCCTTTTTGTGGAGTTATCAATAGCTGTAACATGGAGCACAAAAAGGGGAGACCAAGCGCGCCGCTAGTACTCTTTCTGTGATTGGACAACTCCCAGCACCATGGTGCTATATATAGTACGTTGTTTGGCACTACAGACTATGGTGGCTAAAACAAAAGAGGTCATCCCTTATGAAAGGCGACGAGCAGGTAAGAATAGTAACTTACATGAAGACCAATTCCGCAGAGTTGATCAAAAAGGCCGAAATAACGTTGTGATTATCACGCAAAATGGAAAGGCAAAGGTCGTGCTGCAGAATCTGGAGTCTTATCAGCGGCAGAAGCAGGCACTATTCACCAATTGAGTTTCATACCTTGCTAGCGGTTTCACGCTGTCTGAGACGATGCTCAATGTAATACTTAGCCATACATATCGTAAACGAACTGATCGCCGAGAGAACATGAGTTACCGATACCCATATGAGCTCGTACCCAACCATCGATGAATACCAAACTCCCGATAGATCTTTGACAACAATCCCAGTCTCACGCAGCCATGAGACAGCGTGCGAACGCCGCTCACGGTACATAGTTAGAGCCTGTCCGGAAACAGCGAAAGCGCGATAGGACGGGAGAAATAAGTGAAATAGTAGAGTAGTATACGTGGCCAATTTCGAGGTTAAGCCCGAAAGAGGCACGCTATAATAGC
>CAIXSY010000264.1 GCA_903922175.1 uncultured delta proteobacterium
CCACCGCTTCCGCCGTTGGCTAATGCGGTGGAGTTTTCGTAGCGCCGTTCTCCTTCACCAACCCAGTGTTTTCAGATAGTCATCTCTTCTACATGTTGTAGTGCAGCAAAAGTGCGTGCTGCACCGAGATTTCCATCTGGCATACTGCGCCTGGGGCAGCTAAAAGGCTCTTTAGCTATCTTCAGCGTTTAACACGGCAGCTAGGTTCTCTTTTATAAAGCTTTAGGCAGTGGTGGCGGGTCATCCGAATTGTTGCTGGGTCTTAAGTTACGTACTACCAAGTTCGCTGGCATTAGAGCTAAGAGTAGCCTTCCTCGCCCTTGTCAAACAGGCGAGAGAGATCGGGGACGCTAGTGGTAGCGTCCCCGATTCCCTCGATGGAGGCCGCAGCAAATCAGGGAGCGTCCCACGATTTCCTTAAACCCCATCAACCTCGAATCCTAACGCCCTAGCCGCCGTGCCCAACTGTGCGTCGTGGGTTAAAAATACTACCTGTTCCTCCCGGCCCTGTGTCCAAAGCATGGCGCTGGCAAGATGAATGGCATCTAAAGTACGGACTGTGGTGGGAAACGGCTGACTAGCCATCCCCAGCAGCAAAGGCGTTACACGCACAAACTCGACTGAGGCACAAACCTGGTGCAGCTCTTGCTGCAAGGATGCTACGTCAGCATCGGCAAGTCGCGCCTCAAGGCGCAAACGATCTATGACACGGAAACACTCGACCCGCAGTAACTCGCTCGACACGGCGAACTTAATCCGTTTAAAAGAACGCAAGGGGCTCGGCTCGCGCAGCAACACCCGCAGCAGTATCGAAGAATCAAGGTAGGCCTTCATCTATTTATCCCTGCGCAGCTCAGTCAAAACATCACTACTGGAGAAGGATTTTATCGGTTCTTTAAGAGGGGAGCGTAGTTTAGCAATCTTAGCTGGGCTTGCAATCGGCGGACGCACCTCCAGGCCTTGGCTATTCGATGAAGCATAGGCAGTCAATACCGCTACCGGTGTCTCGCGCTCCATTACCGTTATCGTCTCACCGGCCTTAACCTCACGCAGGTGCCGACTCAGATTCGCCTTCAGATCTGCAATTCGCACTTTCTTCGATACTGACATAAGAGCCCCAACCCGCTTGTGACTAGATGTAGTCAATTATAGTCATATGTACACAAGGGCAGTCAAGCTATAAAATTTCGGGTCATCGACGCTTTTAGTGGTCATTCTTGCTATTTACGCGTAACTGCTCGCTAAGTCCGGGCAAAGAATAAATATACGCCTATTGCTGTGCCCTGAAGAAGGGGTCTAGCAAAACCCGAGGAACCTGCCAAAATTGACGGCGGGACAAAAAGTTCAGGGCTTTGGCGGCGCGTCTTTTGGTTCTCGATCCTCCTCCTCAAGAAGCTCTTTGGCCAAACGATCGCGCACGAGATCGTACAGCAGTGGATCGCGGTCACGGTAGCGGGTCAGAATATCAATCGCTTCTTTTAATTTGTGATCTTTCTCGTAAAGGCTGGCGACATAGCGATAACGATCGGAGACCAGCAGCGGGTCGATCTGGTGTGCCTCGGCGATCTCAAATGATTTAATGGCGTCGTCGTATTTGCCCTGCTTAAGCTGGATATCACCGATCGCTAGAAGGTAGAAGTACGGGTTCTCCCACGTCGCTCGTTCCTCGGCGCTCAGGCGTTCTTTAATGTGCTGCTGGTAGGCCTTTATGGCCTCGTCGTAATTTCCATGGCGTGTGTTCTCTTCGGCACGCTGGAGCAGCTCTGAGCGGTGTGTCGAAATGCATCCGCTCAACGTTGTGAGCGCAAGCAGGAGTATGCGCGGTAGCCACGGTACGCAGGGTTTCATGTTTTGCTCGTCAGAAATTTTAGATACTCAGCAGAGGACAATCTGACACCATTGGGCCGAGTGCGCCAGCGTTTATGTACCCACACCCACTGAGATGGGTAGGTGCATATGAAGCGCTCAAGATGGTGGTGATACTCGGTGAGGATCTCCGACTCACTGAGGGAGCTCGGAATCTCCTCGATGAAAAACTTGTAGCGGCAGAGGCTGGTGCGGGCGATGAATGCCGAGAAGAAGCGTGCATTGCGACGCTTGCCGAGTTCAACCAGACTGTCAGGTGTATATGCTTGCTCACCAAGAAAGGGGATAAACCTGCCGGCGACGGTGGTGTCCTGATCGATCAATGCTGCGACGATACTCCCCGGCTGCAAGGCACGGATCAGCTCCTTCGCCGCCCCGGGCTGTTCACGCCAGATGGTCTTGATGCCGTAGGCGGAGCGCATGTGGTCAAGAAGCTCTTGAAAGATCGGATTGCGTGCTTTTTTGCCGACGGCGGCGAGGGGGAGTCCATGCTTTATGCAGTAGGCGGCAAGCAGATCCCAGTTTGAGGTGTGTGCCGTGAGGGTGATGATCGGGCGCTCCGAAGCTCTGACGGAGGCAAAGAAATCGGCTGGTGGGGCATCGATGATGCCGAGCGGGGCACGATCGAGGATCCCTAAAATGTTGAGGCTCTCCATGAAGGCCTGGCCGAGATTGGCGTAGACTGCGGCGATTGATGGGCGTTCTACCTCGGCTGGAAGAAATCTCTGCAGCTGCAGTCGGGCTATGCGTCGGTCGCGTGTAGGGAAGAGGGAAAGGAACGTCCCGGCGACCTTTCCAAAAAGACTGCGCAGCGCTAACGGCAGGGCTCCAAAAATCTTTGCAATGATGAGGAGTGCTTGAGCCATGGTGCTGCGGGGCGTTACATCGGAAAGTCGTCTTGTTGCTCGTTTCGTGCCTCGGCCTGGGATTTTTTTCGGAGCTCCTGTACGAGCAGGTACTCAATTACCTTCTCTTTAACCAAGAGACCGACTAACTTTCCATTTTCGATCACGAGAAGGTTATCGAGCCCTGCCTGGCTGTACTTTTCGAGGACGGCATTGAGGTCCTCTCCTGGCAAGACACTGAAAAACTCGCGCGACATGTGCCCCGAAATATAGCTCTCCTCAGCATCGAGCGCCCCTACCTCGAGTAGGGTATCGCGATCGATAACACCGATGATCTCACCCCCGTGGAGTACGGGGAACGCGGTTTGCAAGGACTTGAGTGCAACCTTAAGAGCCTGCGAGATGGTAATCCCGTGCGTAAAAGTTTGTAGCAGTGTTGCTTCGGTCATGACGTCTCTGACTTTGTATCCGGCAGCGGCGCCGCGTGTGCGTTCGCGCATGTGCTCCTGCACCGCGTGGCTGAAAACAATAAATGAGATCAGCATCAAGATAACATTCCCGGTCATGATGGCGACGAAGCCCATCAGCACGCAGATCACCTGGCTGAGGCGTGCGGCGATGGCGGTGGCACTGCGTACTCCCATGAGCGTAAGCAGTGCGCGCAATACGCGCCCACCATCCATCGGCAGGGCCGGGATGAGGTTAAAGAGTGCCAGAAACAGATTGGCGATGCAGATATGCCCGAGCAATCCCTCCAGAGAGTCGATGGAAGAGGAGAGTTCGAAGCCGGCAATCGAGCCGCAGGCTATGGCAAGCACCAGGTTAACCATCGGTCCGGCAAGCGCGATAAAGAACTCCTCCTTCGGCTTTCCTTCTGCCAGCAGCGTGGCCACTCCGCCAAAAGGGTAGAGTACGATGTCGCGCGTGTTTATATTATACAGGCTGGCGGTAAGCGCATGTCCTAGCTCATGCAGGAGCACGCAGGCAAAGATTCCAACAACAAACGCGGTACGTTGCAGCGCATCGCCCCCTCCGCCGGTATCGATGAATGCTACATAGAGTAGGAGCAGGAAAAACGTTGCATGTATTCGCACCGGAATACCGCGAACTGTGATTAAGGTCGGTGCCCATGCGCTTGTGGCACTGTTACGTGCTGGCTGTGTCAAAACGTACCTCTTCTCAATTTGTCATTGAGCAATTGTCATTGAGCAATTATCAGTATTCGTATCTGCTCAATAAGTGTGGGTAATTCTAAATCTTGAACATGAACTGGAACTGTTCCCGATTCCGGCTCCTGCCCCTTATCCTCTTGATTGGAATAGGAAAAGGAGCAGGGGCAGGAATCAGGAACGGTTCAAGTGCAAG
>CAIXSY010000265.1 GCA_903922175.1 uncultured delta proteobacterium
CTTGCACTTGAACCGTTCCTGATTCCTGCCCCTGCTCCTTTTCCTATTCCAATCAAGAGGATAAGGGGCAGGAGCCGGAATCGGGAACAGTTCCAGTTCATGTTCAAGATTTAGAATTACCCACACTTATTGAGCAGATACCAGCGGAACCCGTAACTACCTATAATAACCCTCGAATGTCGCTTAAGTTTGATGGTATTAAGGCATCACGCCGCCGTCTAATTCTACCGATACTACAATCGAGAATTACACTGCCTATGCGCGCCAAATTGACTCTATTTGCGATCGGGTTGGTCATCGTCTTATCGGTGTTGCCCCTGGTTAATGTCAGCGCCCACGGACTGTTGGGCAGCTGGCTCGACATGCGCACCCTCGCCGGCCTAAATTTCTTCGGTTGGATGGTTGTACTGTGTTTACTCCTTAGCCGCGAAGACCTGGTCCGCAAGGCGCGAGCGATAGCCAAGAAATTCGGCATAGAGTCGAAAGGGGAATCCTACGAGACTCTACTTTCTCGCGTCCTGCATGAGGTTGTGCGTAAGCATCTGGCGTTCTCGCCGGAGTTAATTGAGGGAAAGATAAACTCCAAGGAGCAGCTCGCTACAAGCTTGCAGCGTATCGTTGCTCATGCCTACAAGCTTTTCGATGCCGAGGCGGCGGAGGTCGCTCTGTTCGACGAGGAGTCGGGGCTTTATCACTCCTCGTTTGTGATGGGCAATCCATCTTCTGCGGGCTCGCAAGCGATGATGGTTCAGGCTGCTCATACAACGCAGTCAGGCATCGGTCTAGATGTTTTGGTGCACCCAATATCGTTCGCCGGCACGGTTCTAGGCACGTTGCGTATCGCCCTCAAGGAAGGACGCATGCCTTCTCAAGCCGACCATGATGTTCTTAAGTTAATCGCGCTCCTCAGCAGCTTTGCCATTGTAAACGCGCAATATACGCATGAACTTGTGCGCATGAAGCGCGCCTCTGAGGAGTCAGTTCGAGCGAAAACTGGATTTCTAGCCAACCTGAGCCACGAGATACGCGGGCCACTGGGAATTATATTGAATGCCGTCGAGCTTGTGCTTGATGGCCTATGTGGTGAGATAAACAAGGACCAGCTCGAAACCCTGTCGATGGTTAAATCCAATGGTGAGCACCTCCTAGAGCTGATCAATGACGTGCTTGACTATGCCAAGGTCGAGTCGGGCAAGGTCACGCCGCAGAAGGTTGACATCCTCGTTAACGAAGTCCTTCAGGACATATGTCAAGTCGCTCGCGGGCAGGCCGAAATCAAGAAACACAAGCTTATGTATGTGGCGTGTGATGAGGCGCTGGCGATAGCAACAGACCGGCGTCATATCCGCCAGATGATGATTAACCTTCTTACCAACGCAATAAAATATACCCCAGACGGCGGGGCAATTACCGTTTGGGCAGAACGGATACCCGGGGGGAAGATAAAGCTCAACGTAAAGGATACGGGGGTGGGGATTGATAAGATAGACCGAGACAAGGTCTTCGCCCCTTTTGAACGCATCGATAATACCTATTCAATTAGCCAAGTGGGCACGGGGCTGGGGATGTCTCTAACGCGCCGCCTGGCCGAGGTAAATGGCGGGTCGATTGACTTTGAATCTAGTCCTGGAAAGGGGTCTACCTTCTGGCTAATGTTTCCAGCAATACAATTTACTCCCTTTATGAAAGATCAGGGCGAGCGCGACGAGCCCGATGCCGAGGGCCGAGGCGAGGTAATCTTGCTCATGGAGGCGAATAGTGGCGAGCGACTGATGGTAAGCAAGTATCTAACCTCGATCGGTTTTCGAGTCGTTGAGGTAAGCGATACAGCCGCTATCATGAGTGAATTTAGAGAGAGGAGAGTGCGCTTGGTTCTGCTAGATGACCCGAGTGTCGAGGAGAGAGAGGGGCGTATCGCCCGGGTAGTCCGCGAATACGGACCAGCAGACGTGCGCATTGCGCTACTCAGCGCGCGCGCATTCGCCTTTGATGTGGAACGTTACTTACGCCAGGGGATCGATCGCTGCGTTTCACGACCCATCGCGCTAAAAAAACTCGGCCATGTCTGCCGTGAGCTAATCGATGGCGTGCTTAATGATTCTACTATTAGAGGTGGACGAGTTCTTCGCGAATCCCTGGCCTCAAAAAAGCAAGAGCAGGAGGTCCAGACAGACGAGGACCCTAAAAATCTAGTGCACTGAGATTGTAGCGTGCACAATATTATCTTTGGTTGCGGCCGCTAGGCTGCGCTGTGGGGGGCCGTAATAAACATTTAGCGAGCTTTACCCACACTTGTTGAGCAATTACGACCAGGGCCGTTCGACATGCTCACGACAGGCCACGTGCACGCCCACGAAGTACACCAGACAGTCACGGGTCACCCTGGGGGTTAATGAGCAGTTAGCAACCTAGGCAACAATATCTAGAGTTTTGGAATTCGGAGCGCTGCTCTTTGGCGCAGGATGCTCCTGCGCCAGCTGCTCCTCGTGCTCTTCCTGTTCTTTGGGTTGCTCCTCTTGTTGTTTCTCGGAGGCTTTTTCTCCGTCGAACTCGACCGCGTCGCTCTCAAGCGTATGCTTACTCTCCGCATTAATACGATCAGAGGTCTTGTATGGGTAGGAGCCTGAACTAATCTGAATCTTCTCAATTTTTATCATAGTGCCCTCCTTGGCATATCGAGCCGAGCGGACAGGGAGATATTAATAATGCCTCATCTTTGTCCGTTCAACCCCTACAAGGATCATATCGGTATAGATGCTGTGTAGCTTAAATAATCTTCAATAAATCGATCCAGATAGACAGAGCCAGATCGTTACTACAACCATCATATTTGGGTAACCGTTCAGTATCCGTTCACAGGCAGTTGGCATTACCTGTGTAGTTACAGCTAGTTACGAACGGCTAGTGGTATCTGCTCAATATAAGTGTGGGCTGAACGTAATGATTGTTTCACTCAAAGATCCACTGAGAAACATCAAGCGAGTTTTGCCCACACTTATTGAGCAATTACGCATTACTGAGCTAACGATATCTACCCACTAACGATGAAATAGCATTTTTATGTGGTGCGTCGCTACAAAATAGCGCATCAGAATTAAGGGAATCAGGGAACCGCTCGATACTATCAGTAGAAGGTTTTAGAAGGGAGATATGGGAAAACAAGAGAAAGACACCGCAATTTACGTAGCATTTGACGACAACGAGCCGCTTGACCCCTCTGTCCCAGAGAAAAACCTTCTGCGGGCGATCTTGGTAACGGCCATGGCAGATCTAAAAAAGTCCGGCGAGGTCGCCAGGCGCGCGCGCGAGTACTTTCTAAGTGCAGATGAAGCCTACATCTTCTCCTTTCGCTCGGTCTGCGATTTTCTTAACGTCGACGCCCGCAAGGTTCTCGTCGTGACCGGCCTCAAAGGGCCGCGGACGAAGGCGGCGCAGGCAGCGCCGAGTTTGAACGTGGTAGCTCCAGTTCCAGCAGCCGACAAGGACGACATCGAGCACTCTGCTAAATAATGTCTTTCAGTAATTGCTCGATAACCCCGGGCAAATAATATCCTGCATGTGCTCCTGGACGGAGATTTGAGCATGCCCAGGATTTAGGGCCACGGCCAAAAACGAGACTATAGTAGACGCAAAAAGTCTTGTCGCGACTTGTCCCCCCGTCTTGTCCTACGTAGCACTTGCCGCGCTTGTCCCCGTAACTCCTGCCGCGAAGCCGGGCGAAGGGGGATCGCGAATTACGAAGTCAAGACTTTTTGCGGACGGTATAGGTAGAGCCTGTCCGGACTTCCCGAGCAGTCGCAGTCGCCCTAGCCAGCTGCTTACCTGGATTGACGCCTCGACGTGTAAAGGTTAACTTGTTCGACGGGTTATGCTGGGAGGGATGGATGCCGCGAAAGTATAGACTGCAAGAGATCGAAGAGGACGGAAAGGTCGTCGAGGTGGGAGTGTTGGATGGTGAGGCTGTGCCTATTGGTAGAGACGGCGACTTCGGCATCAAGCTACCTAGTGACGCCGTATCGACCGACCACGGGGTGTTTCTTCCCTTCGGCGACCACTGGCTATACAAAGATCTAGATAGCACCAACGGATCCTGGTTAAACGAAAAAAAAATTGCCGATGGTGACCCAGTACTAATTCGCCCCGGCGATGTGTTGCAGTTAGCAGACCGCGTTCTTAAAGTTATAGCGGAGGA
The DNA here is from genome assembly GCA_903922175.1 of uncultured delta proteobacterium. Classification (GTDB taxonomy): domain Bacteria; phylum Bdellovibrionota_C; class UBA2361; order UBA2361; family CAIXSY01; genus CAIXSY01. The sequence goes on from CAIXSY010000265.1 coordinate 4,193, forward strand.
TCCGACATCGCGCGAATCGACGCCACGCTCGCTGCTCGTTATGGCACGAGGAGAGCCTGTGCAGGAGTACCTCATTCCGCATTCGGGCCGGGCGATGGCGATCGGCGGGAGCAAGTCCGATCTTAAACTCGACGTCGACATCTATGAGCTTCCCTCGCTCGTGATAGAGGGGCGGGGCGATTCGATTGTTGCGTATTCAGTATCGAAGGATCTCGAGGTCAAGTTAAACGGCAAAAAGCTCGATCGTTCGATGAACGTTGTCGATCGTGACGAGGTAATCGTTGAGCACTATCGGGTCGTGATCAATGATCCTCCGGCAGTAGTCGCCGTCGAGGCTGCTCCGGCCGAGAGTACGCTGCCACGACGACAGGAGATCCTCACTCAAAATACAAGAACTGTTGTCAATCTCCCTTTCGGCCGAAAGAGCAGCGGAATGACTTTTGGTGACTGGGAAGAGGAGGGGAGTAGCCGCTCGCGTGGGTTTGATGTGCATCCCGGTATGCGCCAAGCCATACAGAGCGAAGAGCCCGAGATGCTCGATGCCGTCGAAAATAGGATTTTGCGCTACCTCGCAGTCGGCTTGTTCGTCTCGTGCGTTGCGCTGATTGTTGTTTGGCTTGTGTACAAATAGATACAGCCTGGCAAAGAGTGTGCTGAATGTAATGATTGTTTCACACGAAGATCGACTGAGATCGCACGGAGTTACACAGCGCAGCCTAGCGGCCGCAACCAAAATAGATGGTCCATACGGCTGCGCTGTGGGGCTCTATGCGAAGCCTTGAATCCTGCTAACGGGTCACAAAGCCTCCCCGCGCAAGTTTATCTATATTTGGTGCAACTCCGTGTGAAACATTTAGCGAGGTTTGCCCAAACTTATTGAGCAAATTACGCCCACGAAATACCCCAGACCGCCTCGCCCGCGCTACTCGGCGCTTGGAGCAGCAACTCCGTTATTATCATTCGTCAATGCGGTTGAGCCTAGTGGTGCAATGGTGATCTCTTTACCGGTGCCGTCGAGGTTGTCCCGTCTAAAGAACGTAACCGTCGACTGATCGTCTACTTCAATTCTGACCGTTTGCGCGGCATAAACACGTTTAGCGTCGATGCCCTTGCAGTTTTCAGGATCGGCACCAGGCATGCACTGCTTACCAAACATCAGGCGAACGTGCTGGTTGCCGCTGTTGTGAAATACGATAGCTCCCTTCTCCCGTGTCCATGAAAGCTGCGGGTTCGGCCGCAGGGCGTCGACAAAAAGCAGCGCCCCCATGCCGCTCAAGACCTTTACCGAGATCTTTCGATTCTTAAAGATCTTAGTTTCCCCAGCCCCCTCGAATGCTTGGTCCTGGGGGATAAAACTCAATCGATATAGTTTTTCGATCTCAGCGGGTTGTTTTTTTAGCAAGATCCTCACGGTGCGCTCCCCGTTGCCAGCCACGGAGAACTTTTTTGGAGAGACGAGCAGGTCTTCATCAATAACCGAGGTGGACTTTGGATTCCCGGGCTCAAGAACCACCTCTGCTACTGAGCTTATGTAGAGTATCTCAGAAGAGCTGTTTCGCACGACGAGGTTGATGATCGGGCGCGTTCCAGTTTTGAGATGGAGGATGGTATCGCTAAGCGAGATCTGAGCCAGCGCCGATGTTGTGCCCGCTAGCAACCAAAAGGCAAAAAGGAAAACGTAGCAAGTTGAGAGTTGAGGTCGATTCATGGCATTGATACCGTAACAATTAGTTGAGTCTGATAACCCGCATCCGCCATGGCGGCAGAAAGAGCGCTTTCGAGGACAGTTACTTCTATCGTCACATTTGGGGTTCCGCCACAGCCCGAAGTGTTGCTCGCATTGCTCATCGCGTGGGTCGAGCCGTGAGTCACTGAGGCCCCATTGACCTTCACCGTATACGGTATGCTATATCCCCCAGCTCGAAAATTAAAGCTGCCCTCATTCTCCGTAACCGAAAGATCATAGGTGTTCTGCCCCGTATTGCTGCGATAAACGCAGAGCTCGTTTGTATCTACGAGGTTGCCCGTTCCGCTCCATGAGCTCAAATTAATATCAGAAAAAAGGGTAACCTGCACATCGGCCCAGACTAAGCTAGGCGCTATGCCTATGCAGAGCAGGAAGAGAAGCTTATGGAGGGTGCACTTAAACATAAACTCGGTATTTGAACTACGCAGCTGGGGAAATTACGATCTGTACTGTTCCACTGTATGACCCAGCTGGGGAATCCAATATATTGTCGGCGTTAAATAAAATCTCAAAGTTGGCATTTGTGGAGAGGTTGCAGCTGGCCGAGGTCGTGCTTGCGCCGCTCTGCGCCGTAAGCGCCACCCCAGCCGTCAGGGCCGTCCCACCGTCAGCAGCTGAGTCCCGCCACTTTACCGTATATGGAATCGTACGCCCGGCGGTCATTTTGACAAAGAACCCAGCTCCAGCGGAACCATCGGCGATCAAGTTCCCCGTAGCTGCTATGGTATAATCACCGCTACCGGTATTACTGTAGACGCAAACCCTCTTATTGCTGCTTGGGTTACCTGAGCCTGAGAAATTTAGAGAGACATCGGAAAGGCCACCAATTTTTACTCTCCCAGGAACCCCCAAGCTCCAGGTTGAGGAACCAGCTGAGTTGGTACTAAGGCTGCCATCGGAGGCGGCGCGGCCTGGGCGTGGAGATACACAAACTATCGCCAGGCACGTTATCGTACCCAGGACGACGCTAAAAAAACGATTTGATCTAGTCTCAGTTTGCATACTCGCAGGGGTAGCCTAACAGAAGCTGTATTTTAATAGTATGGGGATCTTTTTGTGCCCCGTAAATGCAAAAAGCCCGTGGCGGTTGACACTGCCACAGGCCTTCGTCTTACTGTCTTCGCACTAAGTTATGCCCGATAATCAGGTATCATCCGGCGCTACTACAATCGTCAGGGTCCCGGTGTAGTTTCCAGCTGGATGGTCAAGGATATCCTCGGCGGTAAATGTAACGGTGTATGAGGCATTGTCCGCCCCGCAGCCGCCATTAGCACCACCGCTGGCCCATGTGATTCTGGCATTAGCAAACGGGCTAGCAAACTGAGTTGTAGCGAGTAGTGCTGTACCAGCCCCGCCCGTAGCGTCGTTCCATTGTACGGCATAGGGGATCACGTCACTGACAAAATCATTAGCAACGGTGAATGCGCTACCGGTACCATCTCCACTGGCAGTTACCTTATAGAGGCCAGTAGAGTCGGATGCATTACCGACAGAGCCACCGCCGGCGTCATTTGTGTAGACGCAAACGTTCTTAAATCCGGTTACATCTGAAATACCACCCGTATAGTGAAGTGTAAAGTCTTCCATGCCGTAAATGAGGGCAACCTCATCAACGGTGAGTGTTATGTCAGCAGTACCAGTTGAGGTGTGGCCAATTGACCCGTCAGTCGCTGCTAGTGCCGACCTAGTTATTAAACAAGTAGCAACAACTGCCATAAGCCATAGTGTTTTTGTATTCATATGAGCCCCCATTATTTAGTGCTCGAAGTAAGACGTAAATAAACTTGGCCAGTAACGGCCACCAACTGCGAACCAGATTGGAGTGAAGCAGCACATCTCTTCCCCCCTCTCTAGAAAAAGTATTCGGTAAGGGGCTTAGTATTCTTTATGCATTGGCTCAATAAAACGTAGCTGGTTCTATTAAATGCTAAAAAAACCAACTTTGGTATAACAAAACGCCTTAATTGCGCCCAAAACGGTTCAAAAACAAACAGCGACACCGCTGCTATAACACATAAGTGTCATGCACCGGTGCCTACTGCGATAGGTGGAAAACACAATAACAATGCTGTGAGTGAGGGGATTTACGCCAACAGTGTCGTTTAAGCGACCATCGGAATGAGGTAAGTACCTAAAATAGCACTTGTTTGTGCAAATATGCTATTAATCGGTAACAGTTCACAGGTCGTAACTTTGCAATATGGCCCTGGACCTTGCACGGGAACAGGAACATTAGTCCAAGCCTGAGGCGAGATCTATTTGCAGATCACGTTGCCGAAATCATGCAGGTACTGTTTATTTGCATCCTCGGGCAGCGGAAGGCTTAGACTGCAGGAATATTGAGAGCTTTGAATAGAGAGCGTTTCGTCGCCCGAGATCTCTGCTTGAAACGAACCATCGTCTTCGGTAAAGCTGTAATCACGCGCTCCACGAATGCGCTGATGTGGGATTGGGTTGCCATCTTTATCAAGAATCCTCCCAACAGCGATCAGAATACGCTTAGCCTGCCACTCCTTGCGAATAATATTGCCCGGGAAGAATGTCAGGTGGTAGACCTTAGCATCAAGGTCGACTAGGTCAGACTCCTCGGCGGGACGTACGCTAATACTATAGGTGCGAAATGGCGCAAGCGATATGGCAGCCTGCCTACCGGATTTCACCTTTTCAACCACCTGTCCATTCACGACGACATCGAAGATTGCATCGGGAGTGTCGGAATCCACTCTAGCGATGAACACGCCCCCTTCGCCGGGGGATGAGGCAACAGAAACTCCACCTTCCGAATCAACCATAAAGCCGCTGCGCGCATTGCCGCCAGCTGTTGTCTGCCCACTCCCAGCTGCGCCTACGTCTCGAAGAAAAGCGCCACCTGAAAGGTAGCTGCCCACGTAGTCGAGTGTGCCCTGGTTGGTCCAGAAGTTGCTGCGACCACCACTTTGGCCGATTGATTCATAGTCACTCGAAAGTTTAGCCTTCGTGCCTTGCTTGGCGCTCCCACGCCCATCCCAGCTCAGCGTGTTGGTGCTGTAGGCATTATCATAGCCGTCTTCATGCGCCGCACGGGCTGAGCTGCTGAGGCTGTAGCCCTTACCAAAATTGAGCTGGTAGGCAAGCCAGACCCCATCGCGCCGACCGCTATCGGTTCGGAAATCCTCAAGCTGTAAGGATAGCGACTGCTCCTTGCCTCGTAAGATATGCCAGATCAAGCGCGGTCCCCAAGCGTAGGTGAGCTCCTTTTGGTCGGTCGTGCTAGCGCTGTTGGTCGTGTTTTGAAAATCCTGTGCCGGTGTAAAGTAGCGGCTGTAAACAAAGTTCAGATCAAGTGGCCCGACTGCGGTTCGGATGCCGCCCGAGATCGCCTCACGCTTACTGTCAAGCTGGTCAAGGTTTCCGCTGTAGTCACGTGTTCCCGACGTACGCTGGGCTGAGGAGTCGTTGCTGTTATCCGAAATCAGAGTCTTTACAAAAGATGCGTGGCCAGAAAAGCCCCAGAGTGTGGCATTGCCGTTCATGCCCACGCCGAATCCGCCCTTGTTCGACAATCCCATCGAGGACCCCATGCGAACATTGTCCCCCAAGACGGCTCGCGTCCCGAATTCGGTGACTGCCATATTGTCAACTCCCGAGAGGGAGGCAAATAGTTCGGCATTATCCAAGGCCCGCCAACGTACACTCGCCTCATACAGAGGGGACTCATTAAGGTGCAGCTCTGTACGCGCTCCTCCGAGACCAAAGGTAAAAACGGGGATGGAACGTACCGCCAAAAATCCGGACTTACTAAAATAGCGATTCTCCCGCGTGGTCGTTCCATTATCCTCTTTAATCACAATCTCAACGTCGTAATTTCCCTCGGGGAAATAGGAAGTATCGATCTCTCGTAGGCCGAAGTCGAGAACCTGCACTGAGATCATCTGGCCACTGCGAAAAAACTGAACCTCCGCGCGCGAAGGAACAAAGACCTCTAACTTGCTTCCTTGAAGCACGCCTTGAGATGAAAGCATGGCTTTGGACGTTTGCAGTCGTCCACCGGCGTAGCTTAAGCTCTGGGCGAAGGAATTTCCCTCTGATTCAAGTAGCCCGCCATCCATAGAAAAATCTGACACGGTGGCACCGGCGTAGGCTGACCTCATATCATAGGGCTGACCTGTGGCTGCCGTGCCATTAACTTTGGTGTAGTACCTCCCAACACTGGCCATTGACATGTGCGTGATCGAAGATTCGTTATTCGATGATCCTCGTAGGCTTTGACTGCCAGAGGTAAATAAGTCCTGCTGCAGCGAAAACTTATTTTCAGGGTCGGGGAGCTTACTGGAGAGATCTAAACTTTGCTCTTCGAGATAGGAAGGATCGAGCGCGAGCACCACGCTAAAGTTCCTCAGATTGTAGCGAACACTGCCAACTCCAGCAATCTCGCGGCTGCGCTCAATCCTTCCCTGAAGAAGCTTACCTAACTCCTCGACGTGCTTAACGCCCTTAAGCTGGCCTATCGCATCCGCAGGGTCCTCTATCTCAAACCACTGCTCGGTATATCTGACAACCATCGCACCCTGAAATACATCTGCCAGATACAGATCGAAAACCATCGTTTCTGGCTGACTAAAGTCAAATCCGCTCGGCGGGCGAGATTGAGCGCTAGGTTGCCTTGCAATCGGCTCTTTAAGCTGTGTCGCGATTGAAGACGAGGGGACTGTGCTGGTGGCACTCAGTGATTCCTGAGTTGCGGGAGTTTGCGCAAATACCAGTATTGCCTGACCTAAAAACGTCAACGAGAGCAACGCATGGTATAACCCATTACGCAGGCTCGAAGCCCGCCATAGTGTGCGTGTCGGGGGGGCTACTCTCATTTCTTAAGTGACTCAGTGGATAAAATCAGTGGTTCAAACTCAAAACCTGTACGCTTGAGAAACTCCAAGGAGCCTGGTGCGGGGAGGTTAATAATCCACTCGCCGCCAGCATAGAGTCGCTTTGAGGGAATGGAGGAGCATGCGCCACCAGGGATCGGACAAAAACGCCCAGACTCGAGCACAAAACTAGCATTGCCGGTATTACGCAGGGTAACCGAGTTGCCCTTAACGCTCGATTCGATTGTATGTTTGGCGTCTGGCGGCAATGCATCTACCGCAATAGAAAGACCGGTAACAACGCGCAACTTGGTAGGCCGACCGCTCACCTCAGCATCGACGACCGTTTGCTCGAAAGACTCAAGCTGAGGAACGAGGCTGATCCGATAAACATCTTCCACACTCTCGGGCCTACGACTTAAGAGTATCCGAAAAACTCGCGGCTCGTCCGGCTTAAGCTCAAAGCGACGCGGTGACGCGACTAAATCTTGAGTGGGGAGCCGTCGTTCGTCTTTCGTGCCAGGGTTGAGAACCTTCTCCACCTGCAGGGCGATATAAATCGGGGCCAGTGTCTTATTATAGACGGTGATATTCTCGACCGGGCGTACGATCGCCTCAAAGGTTATAAAGACCTTATCAACCGAAAACTGTAGCAATTGCGAGGGCGGGGGGAGGTCTAGCGGCAGAAGAACGTCCGCAGAGGGGGCAGGCGGCACAGGCACAATCGTAGCTTGGGCGGCTGGCGCTAGGCCCGTCGCTGGAATCAACTGCTGCTTGGGGAGAGGTGAGGCTGCGACCGTAGGGCTCGTAGTCGAAGCCGCAAGCACCTGCTGGCGAGTCAGGTCAAGCTGTGGCATGACCTGGCTCGCCACTTGATCCTGTGCCTGCGATTGAGGGGCGATGGGGACGTCATCCGCCTTAGCTTGGTAAGCTCCTAAGTTAATAAAGATCTCATCCCCCAGATAATGCAGATAGGCGGGAGGGGCGGTCCCTTGCTTTATATCAAGCACCAAGCGCAATTTATCGGCACTCGTGCCGATCCTCAGCGACTTAACCAGTGGGTTGTCACGCGCTGCCAAGGTAAATGTCTGGCGCGACGAAAGATGCGGAATGTCGAGCACGACACGCAGCGGGTCACTCAAAATAAACGCCTTCGGAACCTCTGCACTTTTGGTGCGCACTAAAAGACTAAGCGCCGGCGCAGCCGAGCCACCACCTTTGTCGTAGAGGGTAACCTCAAAAGACTTGTCGGTAAAATGAACAAGCACCACCTTGGCGTCAACATTGGCGTCAACTGTTGCGAGATCCTCGGCGCGCACATCCTCTGCGTTGAGGTGCCCGAGGAGCACGAAGAAAAAAGCTAGCGCTGTCGACCTACAAGCCGGCAAAAGAGCAGATCGCAAAAACCTAGGGCTCACGGTGATCTCCCATGAAGTCGTTCAAGGTAGTTAAAGTAAGAGCAGACTACCTTTACCGGCAGGATAAAATAAAGAGCTTAATACGTCTTTTTGCTCGCCAGCAATGAGCCCTGGCTTATCCTGTACAACCGTGTTATAGCACTGCCGTGTTTTACTAACTGCTGCTCTATTTATGAAGTACTGGTTACGATCATTCCTGCTTATGTGGCTAATAATTGGACAGTTTAGCCCGGGCCTTGCCTTGGCTAATGAGGGCACTATTGGTCGACGCTCGTCCAGCAGCTCGCAGATTCGCTTGGTGGTAGATCCACAGTTCTCGGCTCAGCCTAGTTTCGAGGCACGGATAGCCCCGTCGACTGCTTCTAATCATGGCGCACAGCTAATGGTTCTGTCGAACTTGCCCGTCGCTGAATATGAAATTATACCGACGACACGGGACTTAGCAGCGAGGGTTAGCCCAATTCTTTACGACACTCCCAACGCTCCATTCAGGGTAGTTAACCTAGAGGATATCGTGCCCAATTCGTTATCCAGTAGCTTGCTGTCCAGTAGTAGCGGAGGTTGCTCCTTTCGCCCCACGCTAACATTGCTCGTTCAGCCCAAGATGTAGTCTTGCGCTCTTCTATTGTAGAGCTTTGTGGTTCGCGCCACAGGTAGGGCAGTTGGGATAAGTTCTTGTTGAGTGATTCCAAGAAGATAGGACAGATTCGCATATTCTGTAGAATGTCTATTACTATATACACAAAAGGCTATTTAGACTATAATAATATACATTATGAGAACAAAGCGTCTAGTTTCTGTACCACTTGCAGTATCACGTGCCATGCGAAAGCTTGGCTCTGACATACGTGATGCGCGTCGTCGCCGATTAATCCCCGTAGCGATACTTGCAGAACGCGCATCGATTAGCCGAATGACTCTTCACAAAATAGAAAAAGGAGATTGGGGAGTCGCCATAGGGCACTACGTGACAGTTTTATTTGCCCTAGGGATGATCGATCGCGTGTCAGATATTGCCGACCCTAGAGATGACAAGGTCGGATTAGATTTGCAGCGTGAGCAATTGCCCAAACGCATCCACCTCAAGAATCGGATTGCAGAAAAGAAAGTAGGTAATAGAAGCTAAGCCCTATGGATAGAGAAGTATTTGTATATGCAGAATTACTCGGAAGAATACATTTGGTTGGTCGATTGTGGGCGCATATTCGAAACGGCCGAGAAAGTGCCACATTCGAGTACGATAAAAGCTGGCTAACAAACTCAGAGCACTTCTCTTTAGAGCCAGCTTTGTCACTTACGCCGGGGCCGTACCATACGCCATCCGACAGGCCGTTATTTGGCGCAATAGGAGACTCTTCACCGGACCGATGGGGGAGGGTACTTATGCGAAGAGCAGAGCGCCGCCGAGCCGAGCATCTGAAGGAAACACCACGAACATTGCATGAGATTGACTATCTGCTTTTGGTTGATGACGAAGCGCGCGAAGGGGCGCTACGGTTCGCGGAAAGAGAGGGAGGATCGTTCTTAAAAAGTGAGACACACACAAGAATTCCCGCTTTCGTTAAGCTTTCAATGCTACTTTCGGCTACGAATCATATTTTAGAAGACAAGGAAACCGATGAAGAATTTCGTCTTCTCTTAGCACCTGGATCTTCTTTGGGAGGAGCGCGCCCGAAAGCCGCCTTGCGTGATAAGGACGGCGCCCTAGCTCTTGCAAAGTTTCCAAAAGCTGATGACGAGATAAGCACCGTTTTGTGGGAAGCTGTGGCGCTAAAGCTCGCGGAGTCATCTGGTATCGAAGTGCCCAAGTGGCGTCTTGAGCGTGTGGGAAAGACCCAAGTGCTAATTCTTAAGCGTTTTGATCGTATAGGCAAAGAACGCATCCCTTTTCTGTCAGCAATGAGCATGCTTGGGGCCAAGGATAATGAAACGAGAAGCTATCTTGAATTTGTAGATATTCTCCGCTCTCATGGTGCAAGCCCAGAGCAGGATATGCACGCGCTTTGGAGACGTATTGTATTTAATATTCTAATTTCCAACACCGACGATCACCTTAGAAATCATGGTTTTCTTTGGTCTGGAACCGGCGGATGGAAGCTTGCTCCAGCTTATGATCTAAACCCAATGCCCGTCGATATTAAACCTCGTGTGCTTAGCACTACAATCGATTACCACGACGGTACGGCGTCTCTTGAGCTTGCATTAAGTGTTGCCTCACATTTTAAGTTAAGCATAACCGACGCGAGAAAAATTGCATCTGAAATAGGAAAGGCGGTTTCTAAATGGCGCTCTGTGGCGGCGAAATTCGGTCTGTCAGCACACGAAATTGACCGGATGGCGTCAGGTTTTGAGCATGAGGATCTAGCACTCGCTACCTCACTGATTTCTCATCCTAATTAATTACGTTTCTTGTAACTAGAGCCTGTCCGGAAAGACCCTGTTTTCTAAAAGCTACTTTTCTGGAGAACGA
>CAIXSY010000266.1 GCA_903922175.1 uncultured delta proteobacterium
CTTGCACTTGAACCGCTCCTGATTCCTGCTCCCGCTCCTTTTCCTATTCCAATCAAGAGGATAAGGGGCAGGGGCAGGAATCGGGAACAGTTCCAGTTCATGTTCAAGATTTAGAATCGCCCACACTTATTGAGCAATTACCTCTTTTGGGAACTGCTGAATAACCCCTACCGTCGTCCTCCGGAGGGTGTTTGGCCTTTCGGTGCTGTCGGTGATGGCGCCTCCGGGGCGCTTTTAGCTCCTGGAGGCAAGATCCCAAGTTCACGGAAAACATTGAAGGGGTGCACGGAGTCCTCTGTCGAGGCTCTCTCCTTTGTCCTAACCTCGTCGACAATTGCCACGGCGCGTTTAATCGCGGAAAGATTTTCGGAATCGGCGGCGTAGCGGGCTTTAAAGAAGGCGACATCGGGAGTCCCTGTGGAGATCTCCTGTTTCATGGTATCTTGGCAGTGAATGTAACGTGGCCGTGATCTTGTTTTGAAGTCGGTGGTGGCGTTCATGAATGACATTTTAACGAGAAACTGATGACGTTTCTCCATGTCGCCTGCAATCCAGGTACTCCAAAACTTCAACATCGCTGGGCACTCTGGCTTCTTGCTGATCTGCGAGTTGATTAAGTCATTTTCAAGTATGAGATTGAGGATCGATGGACAGGTGCCAGCTCGAACAGAGCAGTATAGGTAGACCGTTGTAAGGTAATGGGCCGCCGTTTGGCTCAACTCCACGGATGCGGGAGCGGTTTTTCCTTGGCCAAGAGCCAATGCCCTGTTGTAGACCCCCGTAACAAAAGCCAGGGCTTCATCCTGGGTCTTGGCATAGGAGTACTCAATTTTGGCCTCTTCTTGTATTTCGATTGAGCCGTGAGTGTTGGGCCCGCTTTTCTGGGCGAAGCTGGGCTGTGTTAGGAACGTAGAAGCAACAATGGCGAAAGATATAAAAGAGTGCTTGATCATAAAAAGGCCAGTAAAGTAAAAACTAGTCAAACACATTAAACAACTCTCCACAGCTTAGAGTCTTGTGGATCTATCGTCAATTTCAACAAAAGTCAGGATCTTGAATTCTAGCAGAGGGGCGAGGGGGCACAATACTACACAAACGCAAAACGACGTTATTTAAAGGGCAGCCCTGGTTGTTAGCGCAAGGAAGCAGAGGGGAGTCAAGGAGTTGACCTCTACAAGTATGTTTTGGCGTAACTGCTCGCCCCTCATCGGCTAACGCTGACGTCAAACGTCTTACGCCGGACGTCAAACGTCGACGTTAGACGTCGACTCGACGGTGCTCGCCGGAGCCCGGCGTTAGACCTTGGACGTCAGCGTCATCGGTTCTAGAAATGGTCATTTTGTTAAGAGTATACGCACAGCTTGACGAAGGGGCGAGTAGTTAGAAGCGTTTTGGCTAAAGAGATACAGAAGCATCTCCAAAATGGTTCCTTATAGTTTCGCAGAAGTGCTCGAAGCGGCAAGTGCCAACGTTTGAGCGCTTCACCATACCGTCTCATGACCTTTACTGGCTTTCATCTTAGGTCCCGTCCCATAGCACCACTGCCTCCTCTGGTGTGTACGTATCTCAGGACGGGACCTGCGTTCACAGCCATTTCTTATACTTAAAGAATCCGAGCATGAAGATCGCCACCGTTGCCATAATCCCGAGGGCAAAGGGGTAGCCGTACACCCATTCAAGTTCGGGCATGTGTTTAAAATTCATGCCGTAAAGGCCGGCGATGAAGGTCAGTGGCATAAAGATGGTCGCCACAAGGGTAAGAAACTTCATCACCAAGTTAAGGCGGTTACTAACACTCGAAAGGTAAATTTCTAGCATACTCGAGAGTGTTTCGCGGAGTACTTCGATGTTGTCGATAATCTGTATCGTGTGGCTGTAAACGTCCTGTAGGTAGACAGCCGTTGCTTGGTGGAGGAGGGGGCTTTCCTCGCGATCGAGAGAGCCGACGACCTCTCGTAGGGGCCAGATGCTTCTTCGCAGCGAAAGCATGGTGCGCTTGAGCTTGTAGAGCTCTCCCAGAATTTCCTGGCTCGGCTCTTCAATCAGCTTAGCCTCGAGCTTTTCGATCCTCTCGCCGACGTCCTCAAGGATGACGAAGTAGTAGTCGACGATGGCGTCAAGCAGGGAGTAGAAAAGGTAATCGGCCCCGCTTTTTCGCACTTTGCCTTTGCCGCTGCGGATTCGTTCACGGATAAAGTTAAAGACATCGCCGTGTCGCTCCTGCTCTTGTAGCGAGATCACGAAGTTTGAGCCCAACAACAAGCTAACCTGCTCCGTGATAAGTGCGTGTTCGTTGTCGAAGAAGATCATCTTAAGCACGACGTAGATGTAGTGCCCCATGTCCTCCTTCTTCGGGCGTTGCTCGGTATTGAGGATGTCTTCGAGGGTGAGCGGATGGATCTCGTAGTGTGTCCCAAGCTGCTGCACAAGGCTGGAATCGTTGACGCCATCGACGTTTATCCAGGTGATAGTCGGCGTTTGCTTGAAGGCAAAGCACTCTTTGGCAGAGGCGACGACGCGTTCCTCAACGTGGTTCTCGTCGTAGTCGATGACGGTGATCTTTGGCTTTTCAACCTTGGCTTCACCAACGAATACGAGCGATCCTGGCGGTAAGCCTGTTTTTTTCGAACGTTTTAGTCTGGCCATAGGTTAACTTTGGTAATCAAAAATCACCCACCGCGGGCCACGAAAGCGCGAAGATCGTCGAGCAGCTCCTGCTTATTTATAATCCGCGGGACTTTGTTCTGTCCACCAAGTTTCCCACGTGATTTCATCCAGGCGGCGAAGGTCCCCGCCTTGACTGCTGTTATCATGGGAGCCTTCATGCCAAACCCTTTTTGGCGATGAGCTTCGTAGTCTTCGTTGCGCTTGATTAGGTCGCTATCTATCAGATCTCCAAAACGCTGCAGGGTCTCGGGGGCGGGAATGGCACCGCTGAACTCAACGACGTAGAGGTGGCTTCCGAGGTCATTCGGCCCCGTGGGGTAGATCGCACCCATCGAATAGTCGACAACGTTCAAGTTACAGGCAGAGGCGGCAGCAGAGACCGCAGTCTCGATCTCCTCGCCGATGAGGTGTTCGCCGAAGGCGGAGATGTAGTACGAAGTCCTCCCGGTAATGAGCAGGCGTGGGTTTTTAGTGTCGACGAACTTTACGGTATCGCCGAGAAGGTACGACCATAGTCCGGCGCAGGTGCTGAGTACTATGGCGTAGTTTACGTCGGGTTGGATAGTCTCGATCCAGTGCCGAGTTGGGTATTTCGACTCAAGCTCTTCGACGGGGATAAATTCATAGAAAATTCCGTGGTCGAGGATCATGCGCAAGCCTTGATTGTAACCGCGATCGGCTACAGCGATGAAGCCCTCGCTGGCGGGGTAGACTTCACGCAGCTCCGCCTTGCTGCCCTCGAGTATCTGTTGAAAGCGGGCGTGGTACGGCGCAAAGTTGACCCCACCGTGAACGAGCATCTCCAAGTTCGGGTAGAGGTTGCGTACGAGCCCGTCCGAGCCAGGACGTATCTGTGCCAGCCTATCGAAGAGGATAAAGAGCCAGTTGGGGACGCCGCTGAGGGTGCGGATATCTTCTTTGAGGGAGCGTTGTGCCAGAATTTCAATCTTCTCCTCCCAGTCCTTGAGAAGAGCGATCTGCTGCGGTGGAAAATAGCGCATCTTGGCCCACCAGGGCAGCGTTTTAACGGCGATGCCGCTTAAGTCACCTGAGAAGATCCCCGGAGCGCGCTCGACTAAATCCGTGCTGCCACCAAGGATAAAACTTTTGCCAGCAAAGATTTGGCTTTGCTTGCGATTATTGAGGTGATGGACCAAGAGGTCCAATCCGGCCTTAGTGTTTGATCTAAGCATCTCATCGGAGCAGGGGATCCATTTGGTACTGCCGCTGCTGGTGCCGGAGCTGACGGGGATAAATCTAATTTTCCCCGGCCAGGTGCTTGCCCCAAAGTGCGGGAAGGGCTCCTTCCAGAACTCCTCCCAGAATGCGTTATACGAACGCACCGGAACGCGGGCTTGGTATTGAGCCACGTTTCTTATGCTGGCAAAGTCATACTGCTTGCCGAATTTGGTATCCTTGGCCTGTGCCAGAAGGGAGAGGAGCTGATGCTCCTGAGTTCGCGCCGGATGGAGTGAATGGAGTCGAGCGCTGCGGTAGCGCGCGTATAGACGAAGAAGTGGGGTTGCGTTAATCATAAAGATGGTCCCGTCCTGAGATAAGTATACACATCAGGAGGCAGTGGTGCTATGGGACGGGACCTAAGAAGAAAGACCGTAAAGGTGACGAGACGGTATAGTGAAGCGCTGAACCGGCAAGTAGTGCCAGAGTGAGAGCGTGGAGAAAGCACAGCGAGGGAGCCTGCGACCAAGTCGAAGGCACGTCAACGCCCGCACGGAAATCGGTGGTCCCCTGACTTTTTGAGTAGTTACGATCTTCCATGGCGTATTAACTTATTCTACTGTCGTAGAGCATAGTGCTCTTCTAATGGAATTTCAAACCAATGTCAGTTTTTGTGTGGGGAGTATTACAGGTAGGGCTAATCATCATAAGCCCGTTCCTCTATATCGCTTTGGGCGAGCTTATGCTGTGGGGCGGACGGCTACTTGCCGCGCGCTTTTGCGGCATCTTCCCTTCGCAGGCTCTTGCGGCGGCCTCCTCACCTGAGGTGCCGGAAACTTCCGCCTCGCTATCATCTCCGCTAGGTTGGCCCAAGGCGCAGCTGCTTCTTCTTGGGCTGCTGGGCTATCTTGCCGTCGCTTTTATCCTTTGGCATATCGCTTTGCCGATTGCCTGGGCTAGCCTGCTTCCGTTTCTTGGCTTGGCCGCGCGGCCTCGTCGTTTCGTGCGCATCTTAGGCGAGGTGACGATAGCTCCGCACCTCAATTTTTTCATCTGGTTCGTCGTTGTCTTTATCCTCGGGCTCTCGCTGTTTCGAGCCACCAATGGCATCCAGACCCCTTGGGTCAACAACTATGGCGATCTGACTTTTCACCTGGGGCAGATCTGTTCCTTCGTCTTTGGTGAGAATAGCCTGCCTGAATATCAGATCTTCGCTGGCGAGCGTCTTTCCTATCCATTTTTTATCAACTTCTGGTCGGCCACGTTGTGGTGGGTTAATCCGCATTTCATCTCGCTGCTGTGGATCTTCACCTTTCAGTGGACGGTCTGCTGGTGCCTCCTCTATTATTTTCTTAACGGCAACCGCTATTGGATGCTTCCCTGGGCGGTGTTGCTTGGCGGCGGCACGTACTCGCACATGGCGATCGTCAACTCCGGCGAGCTCATTTCGCACAATCTTCCCTGGACGGCATTTATTACTACCATCTGGGTTACACAGCGGAGCGCACTTTTTGGTGCCTGTGTCTTAGCCGGAGTGTTGCAGCTATTTCATACGGCAGAGCATACGGCATATAGCCGTGACTGGCGCCGCTATGCGGCGATTGGCGGCATCCTTGCGCTTATGCCACTCGTGCATTCGCACTTCTTTCTCGTGGGAGTACTCTATATTGGGATCGTACTCCTGGCACAGGCTGTTCGAGAGGGGCTGGGCGAGATTCTCCGAGATCCATGGCGAGTTTCATTAGTCCCCTTCATCTTGGGGCTTTTGCCGACGCTGATCTGGTTTCCGTGGATACATGGCAAGGAGAGTATGGTCAGATCCACGTTGGGGTGGGTTAGCGGCGACTGGCAAAGCGCCCAATCACCACTTTGGTCCTTGGTACAGCCATGGCTAAGTCTCAGTGCGCAGACAAGCGAGTCGGCGAGGAGGTTCCTTGCGGCGATGGATACATGGTTTTCCCTTTCCACGGCAACCTGCTGGCTAGCGTTGATCGTCATCTTTTGGATCGTGGCTCGACGACATGTGTCACTTTTGACAGTAGTCCTGCTCCTCGTTGTTGGGCAATTCGTGCAACTAGCGGAATGGGATTGGGATCAGATCAAATACTTTATCGGTATCTACATCGTGTTCATCTCCCTATGGGCATGGAGCAGCGCGCGCTGGCTTTTTGCCATACATTTTCTAGCGATCTATCTCATAGTTCCGGCGACGTACGAGGTGTGGACTATCTGGGATATTCGTTCAGCAATAGAGCGCCTCTTTCCTGCAACGCCTGGCAGTAGCGCGAAGCGAATTACCCCCACCTATCAATATACAGTCTATGAGAGCGGGGCACTTGATATCGCCGAGGGAATTCGTCAACGAACCGTTGCAGGGGATGTCATCGTAGCAGCGCCGGATCACAACTCTCCAGCTACCATCTCAGGACGGCGTATGTTTTACGGGTACGAAGGTACGCTCAACTCTCATCTTTTGCCGTACCAATCTCGACGTGAGTTGATGATTGATTTTGATAAATTAATCCACTGTTCCGAAAGTACGCTTGTCGCACCTGCGCTCTGTCCTCGCTATCTGTTATGGACGCCGGCAGAGCAGCGTTATTTTAAACGCAGCAGCCCGCCGGATGAGAATTTCGAGAAGACGGAGGTGCCGTATCTGTTTAGGTTTAGGTAGTTGAATCGACTCTTGCATTCGTGTGGATGAGCTAGAGCCTCTAATCCGCTATCAGATCTCCGCCATCAGTGTTCTGCTGACGGCATCCGCTGCAGTTACATCGTCGCCGACTCATTCCAATGCGCGAGTGGCGAGACTTCGATTGCACCGACGAAGAGCACGATAGCATCGTCGACTTCGCCGCTGCGGGCGATCTTCTGGAGGAGATCTTTGCGATCTGCGGCATGATGACGGATGCAGGCCCAAGATGGGGTTGCCCGATCCCACGCCCAGGCAAACTCAACAAGCTCGACCCATTCACCGCCAAAGCTCTCTTTGATCATGCTCCAGGCCAGGCGTGGGGTAGAAACGGTAGGTTTCATAATTGAGGCACCTAAAAATTCTTTTGCTAGCAGTTCAAGGTATTCACCTTGACGATGTGAAATAATAAATGATTTCAGGGGGATAAGCAAAGGAAAGTTGCAATGTGGCGGGATCTTTGTACTTTTAGTGGCTGATTTGTGGCATGTGGGTACTTCAGGGACAGGGCGCAAGAATTATTTTTAACGCGAAGGGGAGAAGGAACGAAGGATTACAATGCATTACCTTTGTTCCTTCTATCCTTGTATCACGGGAGATGTTCAAATTATTTTAACGCAGGGGGCGCGGTGGGCGCAGAGGGGGCCTTCTCCGCGTACACCGCGTCCTCCGCGTTAAATCAATATGTTGAACCGACCCGCGCATTCGCGCGGAAGACACAAGACTAGTGCCGCCTGCCTGCTACCTGCCTTCTGTAATCTGCCTGCTTTCTGCAGTCAGCTTACTGCTACAGCAGTCGGCTGCCGCTAAAATACGCGCTGCTACGTAGGCAGAGCGGCATCGAGCATTGTTTTGAATCTGGCGGAAGGGCGGGGTCGTGGGACGAAGGCCGACCAGAAAAGATTCTTCCACATGGCCTTTGGGTC
>CAIXSY010000267.1 GCA_903922175.1 uncultured delta proteobacterium
CTGCTTTCTGCAGTCAGCTCACTGCTACAGCAGTCGGCTGCCGCTAAAATACGCGCTGCTACGCAGACAGAGCGGCATCGAGCATCGTTTTGAATCTGGCGGAAGGGCGCGGGCGCGGGACGAAAGCTGACCAGAAAAGATTCTTCCATATGGCCTTTGGGTCGGTCAGAGAATGTCAGGCAATTCTGGACATTAGCCCTGAGCCGAGTGCTGATGCCGTAAAGTTAGCTGACGTAGTGGCCGCTAATGTCTATTGCCTCATCAGGAGTTACGGCTAAGGCCGTGGGCTGCGGCCGAAAGCTGCAGCTGCATCAGATGCAGTCAGCGGAAAGCTGCCAGCAGATCTCAGAAAGCGGATTACAGATCAACGCTCGTCGGTCTGAGGCAGAGCCTCGCTAGGCCTCGACAATTAAATCGTGCTCCAATAACTGCTTCGCAATGGGGAAATATTCCCAAACGGGTACCCTCGTTTTTTCGGCTATCTCTAATAGGTCGCGTTCACCGTTCGAGTAGGCCAGTAGGTTGGTCATTCTGCGTGAGGAGATTCCCGACTCGCGCGTTGAGATTGTCGGGTAAAGCCCTCGTTTGCCGAGTTGTGGCTCACACAATACCTGACAGCGATACGTGGCATTGTTTTCAAAGACATCGAGACATTTGATGTACATGTTCAGCGATTCTTCGAGCGCTTGCGGGGTGACGAAACTAAGATCATCCGCCGAGGTGTGGTATTCTTTATACTCGGCGTATTTACTACGCATAAGCGAGCCCAAGTTCAAGTCAACTCCGGGCGCATTATATTGACGTTCATCGCTGCCGCGAGTGGAGAAGTCATATAGATTGAAGTGCTCCACGGAGTTTTTTAAAACATGGCGGGTGATGCGATCGACGAGGGCATTCTCCGAGGGCGTCATCATATAGGAAAAAGGGGCTGGATCGCCGGCGCAGGTGACGACATAGCCACCGATGGCGTGCTGCTTTAAATGTTCAAGGTTTCGACTCAGGTAAGTTATGGAACCGATAGTTTCAGGTATAAAGATGAAGCGGTAGCTATGCTTCAGGCTGGATTGATGTTCGATCAAATGTTTCGCAAGAAATGCGCTTACGACAGGGCCGGAGAGTTCGTTGTTTGCCATGGAAGGGTGACAAACGTAGGTAGAAATTATTATCTCTTTTTTTGTTTTTCCAGGAATGACGAAATCGGCGTAGGTCAGCGAGCCAGGTTTAAGAGTAGAGTCAATCTCAACCTCATAGCGTCCATCCTTGAGGTTTAAAAAATCACTATGTTTCAGGCAGAACCCCCAGCGCCGTTTGTAGTAGGAGGTAACGTAGGGAATGAGGTCCGGTTTTTCCGGCGAGGTGTAAAGGTGCTGTTTGAGTTCGGAGAGTGTGACCTCACCCTTGAACGGTTCACTGTAACCGAGGATATGTAAATTGTTAGATTTGAAATCAATCACCTTCTCTCCGCTTGGCGCGCGCACGAAGGCGTCCTTGATGTTCCATTCATCCGGAACGGTCCAGTCAAACACCGCCGTTCCCGAGGCCACCTCTGATATCTTCAGTGGAACGTAGCGCTGCAGTACGCTTAATGTTTTCCTTACGCCATCCCCCGTGAGGCTCCTACAGATGGGGAAGAGCTCTTTTAAGAGTGAGTACATCTCCGTGGAGGTTTCGGTGACAATCGCCATGGTTTAGCCCTTTGGACCTAGTTGAGTGTGTCGCGTTTTATTAAACAATACGGATCTTCTTTTAACTTCGCTGTCGTGACTTCTAGGAATGAGCGGAAGCTACAAGCTTTAATGACTCCAGCTCCTACCTTGGCAGATTGAATAAGCCCCGCCTGCTGCAGCCAGTCTTCGATAAGGGCAAGGTGCAGCCTCGGGTTGAGGGTTAAGTCTCGGGCGTACATCTTGTATGTTCTATCAGAGGTTTGGCCATGGTTAATGTAGGTGCCCCGAAATTCCTTCCAATAGCGATAGGGGACCTGAAAAGATTCTTCCAAGTAGTGGACTAGTGAGGCGCTTTGCATGGGAGCACCGAGGAGGAGCAGCTTTGATTGCCGATCGATCATGCTGCCGATAGGCCCGTTCTTGTCAAAAGTAGATGGAGTATCTTTTGAGCAGATATCCTCAGCGAACTTGCCCATGGCGGCGAGAGACTGTAGCGGATGAAAGCTTCTTGTACTGCGGGGATGAGTTCTGACGTATTCGGAAAACACACCCATGCCGCGACAATCCGTGTTTTGGCGATCAAAGGCTTCTCCTTTACAAAAAGCGAAGTTGAAAGCCGGCACCACGAGCGTTCCCTCTGAGCCAAGTACTTCCAAGATAGTTTCGGTAATCTTTGCGGGGATGTCGGCGATGGAGGCAGAGGCAAGTTTGCCGAGACTAAAAATAGCACTGTGAGCAAGTATCGTATCTCCCTTGCAAATTCCGATCTTCGATAGGCTTGAGCTCAATTCTTTAAGGGTATATGCAATCATGGTCTAACGAGCTCTCCATACTATGAGGCAAGGTTATCGCCAGGTTTTAGTCCGAGGACGTCGGCGATCGTAGCCCCTGAAACTGATCTTCCCTCGGTAGTGGTGATCGATTTTAGTAATACCGAGTTCTGATCTGAGGCGGATACCGTAACTCCATTGTCGGCAATGGTAAGCACCTCCCCCGGCATTCCACCGCGAGTAGCTATTAAGGCTGCCTTCCTTATGAAAAAAATACAGTTTTTGAACTGCGCTGTCGGTGTATACGTTGGGCAAACAAACGGAGCATAATCTGCGGCTCGAATGAAATCTAGGATCTTTTTAGCCGGCTGTCTCCAATCGATCTCACCGGAAGTGGAATCTTTGGCTCGGTACAAGACACGCTTCGACAGATCCTGTGGTATACGCGGGGGCGAGATTCCTTGGGCGATATCGCGTAGGGCTTGAATGGCGAGATTTGTCCCCGATTTAAGGCACTTGAGATAGAGCGATAGGCCGGTATCTTTCTCTGAGATAGGAAACTCCTGGGTGTAGGCCAGGTCCCCGGCGTCTACCTCGGCGGTCATCCAGTGTATGGTCGCTCCGAATGTCACCTCACCATTTTTGATAGCCCATTGGTGGGTGTGGAGACCGGCATATTCCGGCAGGCGTCCCGGATGAAGGTTTAAGCAGCCCGAGGAGGGCATCGCCAGGAGGGCTGGTGGGAAAATAATCGTACTATTGATCGAAAGGATCCAGGACAGGGCCAGCGTACGAAGCCTTTTGAGCTCCTCTGGCTTACGCAGGAGACCGATATCGCGAATAGGGATCTGCAACGAGGCGGCGCGCAACTCTATCTCGGCACTTTGTCCTACTGGTGCATAGAGGGCTTCAATCTGCAGTCCTTTTATATCGCTCAGGCCATACAAAATCTTTTGTATGGGGGTGGCGCTGCCGACGAGTAAGATTTTGTTCATGACTTGTCAGCGGATGCGGATATAATCCGTGTAATCTGCGTACATAAGCCGGCAATGGTAATAAAGCTTTCGGGCTCTAGATCACTCAGGTCGACCTCGATTTTGAACTCGCTTTCGATAGCGGCGATTATCTCCAAAAACCCAAGCGAATCACAATATCCCTGCTCGATCATGTTGGCATCTTTATCAAGCACTCGTGCTGGTGATTGGAGTCTTCGCTTGATTAGCTCGGTGACGAAACTCTCAACATTCGTAGTCACTGTTTACTCCCTCAGTTTAGACTGTTGTAACTTCGCTTGTAGCGCCTTGCGATCAACCTTGCCGTTTGAATTGAGTGGCAACGCCTCAATAAAATAAACCTCTCGTGGGACCATATACTGCGGCAGTGTTTTTCCACAGCGAGAGATGATATCAGCGGCGTCAGACTGCGATCCGCAGACAAAGCCCACCACACCCTGTGCCTGGCCACCGTCTATGGGCCAAGCCACGGCCACAGCCATTTCCGAACCAGAAGCTATCCGTAGCGCCAGATCTATCTCTTGCAATTCGGCTCGGTACCCGAGGATCTGAATCTGATCGTCTTTTCGGCCGAGGTAGAATAGGCAACCGGATGAATCTATCTTAGCCAGGTCGCCGGTGCCATACCAAATGCGGTCGCTCGAATCGCCTGGTAATTTCACAAAAGCTGCCCTGGTGCGTCCGGGGTCGTTAAGGTAACCAGGCGTAATCTGAGGCCCCGAAAGCATCAGCTGACCGGATTGGCCGACGTCTACTGCTGATAGTGAGTCGTCGACGATAGCGCACTCGTGACTGGGGAAAATATGCCCAATCGGGACAACGCCGTTGAGGCAGATAGGTGGAGAGGATCTGCTATTCCACAGGTATTGGGTTATGGCGATCGTTGTTTCGGTTGGACCGTAGAAGTTGTAGAGCAAACTATTCGGGGCGGCCTCCTGCCAGGCTTGCGCTAGATGTTGAGAGAAGGCTTCTCCACAAAATAGGCTTAGGCGGAGATTCGGTAAAGAGTTTGGCTTAAGCGTACGAAATTTCGACATAAACATGGCAACTGAGGGCACGGAGAACCAAACGCTGATGGCCTTGTCTTTTATAAACTTGGCTGGTGCCATGACGGCGCTCTCCGGCAGAACGCAGAGGCAGCCCCCAACGCTCCAACATACAAACATGTCATGCACGGAGAGATCGAAACTGAGATCAAAACTCTGCGAAAATCGATCTTCTTTGGAAAACTCGAAGTGCCGAGTCAGGTACTGAAGATAAGCGTGTACATTAGCCTGCGAAACCGCGACTCCTTTTGGGCTTCCCGTACTGCCCGAGGTAAAGAGTAGGTAGGCAAGGTCCATTGGCTTGGTGGTTATCGGCGCGAGGTCACTCGTGGTTTCCGAATCAAGCGTCGTGAGAGTAATGTATTCGGCACCAGAGTCTTTTTCTCCATCGTTTGGCTGGTAATCGAAGTCGAGGGTAATAACCTTCAGCGGTTTTTCAACGAGGGCGAGGATATCTCGTAGGGCAGTTTCACACTCCGACCCAACCATAATGCATGAGCAGCCTGAAAGTTCGATTATTTTGGCTAATCGTGAGGCGGGAAACTTTGGATTTAGCGGCATGTACGTCTGGCCCGAGAGTAGTGTCGCTAAGATTGAGAGATAGGCATTCTTGCTTCTATGGGAAAGGATGCCGACACAGAAATGGGTGTTTCTTGCCAGATGTTGGATGGCATAGGCCCCTTTTTTTGCTCCTCCAAGCACGTCGGCATACGAAAGAGTGTGGCTACCTACGTCGAGGGCCGGCCTGTCGGGAGAGGTTAGAGCGGATTGTAGAAAACCATCGATCAAATTCATTCGAGCCTAATGAGATAGTTCTGTCTGCCAATAATACATCGATTTATTAAAGTTCAATAGGTAGATAGTGAAAGGCGAGTGATGCCACGAAGAGTAGCTGTGCCATAAATATTGGACGACTGCTGCAGCTGCATCGGATGCTGTTATCAGAAAGCTGATGGCTGATAGCGGGCGACTCTCTCCCGCACGAATGCGCGGGTCAGTTCAACAGTGTAATTACCCTATGGCGGCCTAACATGCTGAAATGGTAGGGTATTTAATCTAGTTAGCTACCGTTTGGCGAAGGTTAGCATCTTAACTTTGGGTCAGTAGGTGGTGTTTTGAAAGTGTGGTTTTGAAAGCAGGTGCATTCAAAGGACGGTATCGCCATGTTTAACAAATCGACGATTCTTATTACGGGGGGCACGGGATCTTTTGGTCAGGAGTTCGTTCAACGGACACTCCGAAAATATTCTCCTCAGAAGATAATAATTTATTCGCGCGATGAGATGAAGCAATGGGAGATGGCCAAGAAGTTCGGCAAAGACTCTCGGCTGCGATACTTTATCGGCGATGTTAGAGACAAGGACAGGCTAAGTCGAGCATTTGATGGTGTTGACTATGTGGTGCATGCCGCCGCTATAAAAATAGTTCCCAGCGCTGAGTACAACCCATTTGAATGCATCAAGACGAATGTTCAGGGCGCGATGAATGTTATCGATTGTGCGCTCGATCATCATGTTAAAAGAGTGGTTGCCCTTAGCACCGATAAGGCGTGCAATCCCATTAATCTCTATGGAGCTACTAAGCTCTGCTCGGATAAGCTCTTTGTCGCCGCCAATGCATACACCGGGGGTCGCGATCTCCGATTCAGTATTGTGCGATATGGAAATGTCATGGGAAGCAGGGGATCTATTATACCACTCTTTCGTTCCCTGGCTAAATCCGGAGATATTCCTGTAACTGATGAGCGCATGACTCGGTTCATGATTACGCTGCAACAGGGCGTGGAGCTCGTTTGGCATGCTTTGGCAGACTGTGCCGGTGGCGAGATCTATGTAAAGAAAATCCCGTCAATGAAAGTAGTTGATATCGCCAAGACCATAGCGCCAGATGCGAAGATAACTATCGTCGGAATTAGGGCTGGGGAGAAGCTGCATGAGCAGATGATTAGTGAAGAGGATGCCAGAAGCACGGTCGAGTATGACAGTCATTACGTCATCCTTCCCCAGATTGACCTTTTGGACGGGCGTTTCGCACGTTACAAAGATGCCAAGCATTGTCCCGAAGGCTTTCGTTATTCAAGCGAGACGAACCAATGGTGGCTGACTCCTGGAGAGTTGAAAGTTTGGATTGAGCAGAAGTTCGATCGACAGGAGGCGCATGAGGATGGCCGGCCACTGTTTGACCATGTCTCATCCGAGGCGTTGTATGAAACAGCGATTACGGAGGTAATGGAGGCAATGCCAGAAGTTGGTTCTGAATTCTTTCAGATGAAAACGGCGGTTACTCATTTGAAGCAGAAAGAAGACAATGCGGCGCTTGATATCCTTGCCTCTCTCGCGCAGTCGTCCAGCCTTCCCGTGGCAAAATTATACCTCGCTAAGGCGGTTGCCGAGATGCGTCTTGGAAGGTATCACGACGCCTTTATGTCCGTTAGTCGATTGCTTCGCGAGCAGGAAGATAACAAAATGGCAAAAACCCTGCTCCGGGGTATTGGTGAAGCTCTGGGGGCGCAACATGTATTGGACTTGTCCTGATTCTAAGGGCTTCTATGAAACCAATCCCCTACGGCACACAATCCATAAATGAAGATGATGTGGCGGCTGTTGTCGAGGCCTTGCACGCCGACTTTCTCACGCAGGGGCCAAGGGTCGCAGAATTTGAGAAACTCGTCGCAGCCTATCTGGGAGTTAAGCACGCCATAGCCGTGAACAGCGGCACTGCTGCGTTGCATTTGGCCTGTATGGCCATCGGTTTGAAGCCGGGCCAGAAGATAATTACCACACCGATCACATTCGTGGCGTCTGCAAATGCGGCACGTTACTGCGGAGCCGAAGTCGATTTTGTTGACATCGATAGAAATACCCGCTGTTTGAGCGCCGATCTGCTTGAGCAACGTCTCAGCTCGGTGCCTGCGGGCACCTACAGTGCTATAGTCGCCGTGGATTTCGGCGGATACGCTGCTGACTGGGAACGACTAAGAGAGATTGCCGATAGGCACAAGCTCTACCTTATAGAAGATGCCTGCCACGCCCTAGGCGGTGGTTTTCGTGACTCCACGGGACGGCATCACCAGTGTGCTAGCTGCTCCTTTGCTGATATTGCGGTGCTCTCATTTCATCCGGTGAAGCATGTCACCACGGGGGAGGGGGGGATGATACTGACGAATGATGATAGTATTCGGGACTCCGCGCTTTTGTTTAGGACGCATGGTATTACGAAAGATGCACATCTGCTGAGAGAAAATCATGGCGCCTGGTACTATGAGATGCAGGATCTTGGGTACAACTATAGAATCACCGACATCCAGTGTGCGTTGGGGATCTCACAATTCGGCCGTTTGGATCAAGGCAATAAGAGAAGAAATGAAATAGCGACTCGTTATGACGAAGCTTTTAGGGGGCTACCTATTGTGGTGCAAGAGGTGAGTGCCAATAGAGATCCTGCCTATCACTTGTATGTGATTGAAACCGAGAGAAGAGACGAGTTGTATTCGTTTTTAAAGTCCCACGCGATTCATGCTCAAGTTCATTATGTGCCGGTAAATATGATGCCCTATTACAAGGATAGGGGCAGTCATCCGGAATCAACACCGCAAGCCTTGGGCTACTATCAGAGATGTTTAAGTTTGCCCATGTTTCCGGCGCTGACGGAGGAACAGCAGGACTATGTTATTGGGAAGATAAAAGAGTTTTTTACGAAATAGATCGTCGTGATCTCGTCTCGTAGGACGAGGCACTTAAAATTTAGATTACGTATGTCATCAATTAACATTGCGCAGAGAAGAATTGGGCCAGAAGATGATGTTTTTATCATCGCTGAGCTTTCTTGCAACCATCTGGGGAACAAGGAAGTTGCCTTGGCGACCGTGCAAGCCGCCAAGGCTTGCGGGGCTAATGCGATCAAACTGCAGACGTTCACCGCCGATACTATTACGTTGCGCAGTGAGGCAAAAGATTTCCAGATACAGCATGGAACCCTCTGGGACGGGCTGACCTTGCATAAGCTTTACGAAGAGGCGCACACGCCGTGGGAGTGGCATGCTGAGCTGCAGCGGGCCGCACATCAGGCTGGTTTACTTTTTTTCTCCTCGCCATTCGATCCCACAGCGGTAGATTTTCTGGAGAGCCTCCACGTCCCTGCCTATAAGGTGGCCTCATTTGAGATCACCGATATCCCCTTGATTGAGCATATCGCTTCTAAGGGCAAGCCGGTGATCATTTCGACCGGCATTGCTGAACTAACCGATATCGAAG
Source organism: uncultured delta proteobacterium (assembly GCA_903922175.1). Taxonomy (GTDB): domain Bacteria; phylum Bdellovibrionota_C; class UBA2361; order UBA2361; family CAIXSY01; genus CAIXSY01. Next base: position 8,750 of record CAIXSY010000267.1, read on the forward strand.
AGGCGGTGCGAGCAGTGCGCCGGATGGGCAATGATCAGATCGCACTCCTTAAATGCACCTCGACCTATCCTGCCCCGATCGAAGAGGCAAACTTAAGGACTATTCCGGACATGGCCAGCAGGTTCGGTGTTGTAACCGGGGTGTCAGATCATACTCTTGGGGCTGCCGTCCCGGTGGCAGCGGTATGCATGGGCGCGAGCATTGTGGAAAAACATCTTATCTTGGATAAAAAACTTGGCGGTCACGATGTTGCCTTTTCCCTCGATCCAACTGAGTTCAAGGCCATGGTGGTAGCAGTGCGCGATGCTCAAATGAGCTTGGGGCGAGTGAGCTATGAGTTAAGTGAGAAGTCGCGCGGCAACCGTGTTTTTGCGCGCTCTCTGTATGCATGTGCCGATATCAAGTGCGGCGAATTGCTTACCAAGGATAACGTGCGCTCCGTGCGCCCCGCCTTTGGCTTACCACCCAAAGAGCTTCCCCGCGTTCTTGGAGCCCACGCCAGATGCGATATTTCCTATGGGACAGCGTTGTCTTGGGAGCTGCTTAAGGTGTAAATGCTCAATAAATTGGGGCAAAGAATATCGTGAGCGTGGCCTGTCGTGAGCTTGTCGAACGGTCGTGCTCGTGGTCCTGGTCGTAACTGCTCAATAAGTGTGGGTAATTCTAAATCTTGAACATGAACTGGAACTGTTCCCGATTCCTGCTCCTGCCCCTTATCCTCTTGATTGGAATAGGAAAAGGAGCAGGGGCAGGAATCAGGAGCGGTTCAAGTGCAAG
>CAIXSY010000268.1 GCA_903922175.1 uncultured delta proteobacterium
GGACAACATAGCCAAGCACATTCAAAGAAACACAGTCAAACCGGAGGTTTGTCCAAAATGTATTTAACGCTCGCATTTCATCAAAAGCTGTCGGGATTTTCCAAATTTCAAATGTGTTTGGCTAGAATCCCGCTTCGAAAATGCAACTCATCTAGCCCACGTTTCAAGGGCCAAGGAATCCAAGGAATCTAGTACTTCCGCGCCCCTGCAACCTCATCCATCATATGCACATACGAATCGTAGCGGCTTTGGGCGATATCGCCGCGGGCCACGGCATTGCGCACTCCGCAGACCTTATCGGCGATATGTCCGCAGTTGTCGAAGGCGCAATCGACGGAGAATGCCCCGAATTCTAAAAATCCGGCAGCCACCTGTTCCTTGCTGAGATGAGACACACCGAAGTTCTGCACACCGGGAAGGTCGATAATCAGCAGGTTCCGATCTTCTTTGGGCAGATGGTAGCGGTAGCCTACGCCCTGCGAGGTGGTCTGTTTCCCGCGGCCGCTGCGGACACTAACCTCGCCCGTGCGGCGAGCGGCGTCAGGTACGAGGCAGTTGAGTAGGCTGCTTTTGCCTACGCCTGACAGCCCGGCAAGGGCTACGACCTCTAGGCCAGGTTCGGCAAGTGATCGTTCAAGCTGATCGAGCCCGCGGCCGAATTTGGCGCTGGTGTTGAGGATGGGGACGTTGATCCGTTCGTAGATGCGCATCAAGTCAGCGGTTTCTTCAAGTCCGAGATCGCTCTTGTTGACGATCAGGTAGACGGGGATTGACTCGCTTTCACAGACGGCCACGACGCGGTCGATAAAGAGCGGCTGGAAAAGCGGCGTGACCGAACTGACGAGATAGAGGCGATCGAGATTGGCGGCGATGTCTCTGGTCTTTTCGCGGTATGAGCGCGTCAGGCAGTTTTTGCGCGGGGACACCTGATCAATAGAAATTTCGCCTGACTTGGTGCTGAAAAAGACACGATCTCCAACGGCGACGTCAAGATCTCCAGGTGGGATGCGTGCCGCTTCGATTTTTCCACCGATGAGCAGTTGAGCCTTCCTGCGGCTAAGGCTGAGAACTACCGCGCTGCTAATCGATGTATTAATGGTGACCATGACTCGCCGTGGAAGAGGCGCTGTGGGTGGCGTACCCCTTGGCCTGCTCGATACTGTAAAGGCACATGTCCGAGAGTTTCGACCAAGGAATCTGCTCGTGGTAGCGATCGACTGCAAGGCTTAAGACGGTAAAGACGACCGGGGCTACTATGGCCGCCAGGATTCCGTCAACTTCGATCCCGGGGAGTAGCTTTGCGAGGACCCAAAAGATAACTCCGTTGCTGAGGAGGAGTACGAGGATCTGAGTAGAGAAACGATCGGGAACCTGGAAGAAAAGCGCCGTGCTCCACACCGTCGAGTTAATGAAGGCTAGGGCTACCACGGTGAGCAGCGGACCGAAGATGCTGGTTACGCGCAACTTGGGGATTAAAAAGGCGGTAATGCCCATCAATATGGTCTGGGTGATCCAATAGGAAGGCTTAAAGGCTAGTAGAGTTGCGGGAGCGGCAGCGATATCCATATTTTTATGGGTTATATAGCATAGTTATCTCTAAAGAACAGTAATTACTCATTAAGTGTGGGTAGGAAAAACGTGAACGTGCTCGACATAACTAGCCGATTCAGCACACTCCTCGACCGCGACCGTTCGACAAGGTACGCGTTCACGGGTAGTAACTACTTAATTGCTTGCGCGGGAACTGGAACTGCTGCCTGCACCCGCTCCCGTTTCTTGCCCCCTTCGACTCGGTTGCAAGCTCCATCGCTCAGGGCCGAAGCCAGCTCCAATTAAAGTGATGGAGGAAAAGGGATCAGGAGCTGGGCTATGGATCAGTTCCAATTCCCGTGCAAGGATCCGGCACCATATCAGGAAGTTATGCCCCGTGAGCGGTTACTGGACAAGCTCACGACAGGCCACGAGCACGATCACACTCACGAATTATTAAGTTACTTGGACTTAATGAGTAGTTACACACACCTCTTTGTGTAACAGCTGGATACGTGATTAAATGGGTGGGAGATGCGGCCAATCCTCTGGTATGCGAGGGCGAGTTGTGCTTGAAGAGATTATCGCCGCGCGTCTCATTTATAGGTTGCTTTTTTCTAGTGAATAAATAAAGAAGATGTTTAAGAATCTTCAGCTAGTTCGTAACATTGTCGCTGAGCGATCGAGGGCTGTTTGTCTGCTCCTAAAGCAGAACGGCTGGCTCTTTGCCCCTGGGGCGGTTTTTTTTCTTACGGGCATAGCGTTGATCGTGGCGCCCAAATCTCGGCTCGCCGTCGGGGTAATCTTTTTCATCTTTGTGGGTGTGCTGTTAACCTACGCCGCTTGGAGGCTACTCTCAATAAAACGCAAACTGGAGGCATTGGCCAAAAACCTTGAAGCTAAGATTAGCATCCAAACTCATCAGGCGCGTCCACCGTTGAATGATCCCGAAGCTATGCACGATGAGCAGGGGCAGGATCATAAGAAGATCATTTTCCACTAGAACTAGTTTCGAAAATGTCCCGAATATAAAAATCGTAATCGTCTACGTCCTAGTCCAACCATTCTAGAGAGAGGTATTACACCATCTTCTCTTCCGCGCCACCACCAACGACGATCTTGCCCTCAGATTCGAGGCGCCGGACTATATCAACGATACCCTGCTGAGCCTTCTCTACATCCTTCAGTTTAACTGGGCCGAGAGCCTCGAGGTCTTCTTGGATCATCTGTGCGGCGCGTTGCGATACGTTGCGGAATAGCAGTTCCCGCAGCTCGGCGCTAGCAGTTTTAAGTCCGAGCACCAATTGATCACGCGGCACCTCTTTGAGCACTGTTTGTACGCCGCGGTCGTCGATCTTTTTGACGTCTTCAAAGGTGAACATGAGGTTACGGATCTGTTCGGCGATGTCAGGGAACATCTCTTCGACTTCGGCGATGATACGCTCCTCGTTGGTGCGGTCGACGAAATTAAGAATGTCAGCCGCAGACTTCGGCCCAGTTATCTCCTCTTCCTCGCTTAAGCCCGTGCCGCGCAGCTGTGATCGTAGAACTTCGCGCACTTCATCGATAACCTCGGCCTTGACGTTATTGAGGTGGGCAACGCGCAGGACAATATCCGTTTGTGCCTCTTCCGGCATCTTCTGCAGCACCTGGGAGGCCTGGTCGGGGTTCATCCTGGTGAGCAGGAAGGCCACGGTCTGCGGGTGCTCGGTCTGAATGAAGCCGTTAAGAATCTTTTCGGGGATGTCCTGGACGATCGTGCTGATCGGCTCTTTACGCGTGCCGGTGATGTATTCGAGGAGTCCCTCGCCAGCCGCTTCACCGAAGGCTCCGGAGATAGCGCCTTTAGCAAATTCGCGCCCATCGATGAGCAGCGTTTCGCCGGCCTTCATCATGTTGCGGAACTCTTTGGCGATCCCGAACTGTGTATCTCGTGGCACTTCATTAACGGTCATGAAAGCGCGACTAATGCGCTTGACTTCAGCTTCGGAGAGATTCTTCAGTACCGCCGAGGCAAGCTCCTGGCCCAAGGTCAGAAGGGTCAGTGCGGCTTTCTCCGTATTAGTTAGTTCTCGACTAGCCATCGATTAAAAACGCTTTTCGCGCAGGTGTAATACGCATCCCGATTATTTCGATGTATTCTTACGGGAAATAGACTCTCTGAAACTTTCCTGATGGTAACTTGTTGAAAAAATTGATAGTATACTTGACGCGGGGATAAATAGATGTTTCCAGCAGAGTTTTATTCTGCGTCAAGTATGTGTTGTCCCTCCGGAGGTTCCGCCTCCGGCGGAATATACTTAGCGCGGGAGACAGGCTTCTGATTACCTCACGTTGTGGCCGCGCTAAGTATAATTGTTCTATGAAAGCAATGATTTTGGCTGCCGGATTGGGTACTCGGCTCGGGGTTCTGACCCGTGATATCCCTAAGTGCTTAGTTGAGGTTGCTGGTAAACCGATGATTGTGCATGTCGTCGAGCATTTGCGTGCCGCTGGGGTGACGACGATAGTGATCAATCTGCACTATCTGGCCGACAAGGTGCGTGACTACTTTGCGCAGCACAATTTCGGGGTTGCGATCGAGTTTATCTATGAGCCTGAAATCCTAGGCACCGGCGGCGCAATTAAGAACGCCCGCAAGCTGCTGCAGGATGAACCCGATTTTATCGTTTATAACACCGACGTATACTCGGACCTCGATCTTGGTAAGTTCGTCGAGGCTCACCGCAGTAGGAACGCCCTAGTAACCTTGGCAGTAATGGATCGCCCGACATCGCGGCCGCTGCTTTTTGATCCGACAGGACAGCTTGTGGGCTGGGAGAGCGGCGAAAACAAGGACCAGCCGACGAGTGCAGGGCCGGTAGAACGCCTCAATTTTAGCGGTATCCAAATTATCTCCTCAGGATTTTTTAACTATCTGGAGGTAGAGCAGGGGGCTTTTAGTAGTATCCGTCCATTCCTCGCAGCTGCTAAGGCGGGACAGAGGGTTTTTGCCTTTCGCATAGATGCAAGCTACTGGATCGACATGGGGACGCCAGAGAAACTTGAGGAGCTTCGTCACAAGGTCGGACAATAGTTCCTGCCCGGCATCCATATATTGCAGATCCGTAAGGCTTTCCGACCGGCCAGGAACTGGCCGCCGTGCCTTGCGGCGCGGCTTATACCGTCCGCAAAAAGTCTTGGCGGACCCCCGAATAGCGGGGGCGGCCGGAGCGCCGCGCTCGGTCTACCCTTTTTGTGGAGTGCTCACTAGCTGTAACATGGTGCAAAAAAATGGTAGACCGAGCGCGCTGCTCCGTCCGCCATCAATGCGTTTTTTACGCCAAGACTTTTTGCGGACGGTATAGGGAGTGTTGGGAGAGGTAAATGACCGTGTAGTTCTAGTAATCGTCGTCAGTATTCCAACTGCTCGTTGCGCTTGTGCCTGTTGGCAAGTTTACAGACTCGCACTAGATATTGTTGAATTGCGATCTTAAGCTATTATTGATAGCGCGGAATCTTACGCCCTTTTCTCAACCCTGGCATAGCTAAAGGTGTCGTCCAATGGAAGCAGTTCAAGGACGCAGAAGCCGATAAGTGGTTTCGGAATTTCATACAAAGGAGCAAGTTCATCTGATTTCATTCCGTCCCCTACTAATGTTTTAACGAGCCTAGGCACGCATTTTTAGGGTAATGATTCTCTTATGGTGGGAAAAGTTTCGTGGATGGGCGTACAGCCAATGGATGTAATAATCACGATGATGGCTACATGCCCAAAAATGTTGTGTTACCGCAATCTCGAGGGGCCTCAGTTACGGTTAATCTTGATCCAGCGAATGGCACCGTCCGATAGCCCTGGCGGCGCGCGTCTCACGTTTATATCGTATATAGTTTCTGTCCGTAGAACAGAAACTACACCCATTGACTCAGAAGGTTGGGCGCCCCCATCCCACGAGGATTCCGTCCGGGGTTTCAAATTCACGTCCTTTGACAGCTACACTTAATGAGTTAAAATACGCCGCAGCATAACAGCGTCACTAAATGCAAACACAGAACGTCTATGTAATATATCGTTATCTTTCAATAAGTTAAGATAGCTCTTACATAGCTGAAATTCTTGAACCTTTTAGCTCTAATATTTGCTCTAATGTGAAATGGCTTCATTTCCACCTCCACCTCCGCGTCCCGGCCGCAGCCTCTGTTTCGAGGTTGCCTGGGAGGTGTGTCAGAAGGTTGGTGGAATCTACACCGTCGTCAGAACAAAGACCCCCGCCATGCTGGAGCGCTGGGGGGATAATTACTGTCTTATCGGACCGTATAATCCGCAGACTGCGGCGATTGAGTTCGAAGAGACCTCCGCTGATGAACCGGTACGGTCGACGTTGCGGGAGCTAAAGCGTGCTGGCATCTCGTGTTACTTCGGGCGCTGGCTTGTTCCCGGTAAGCCGAAAGTGATCCTCCTCGATCACAAAACCCGTCATGTTACTCTCGATACCGACAAATTTCTTCTCTGGCAAAACCATGGCATCGCCACTCCGCAGGGTGATGCAGAGGTCAATGACGCCGTCTCGTTCGGTTTTACCGTATTCGAATTCTTCAAAACTCTTAGCGAGCATGCTCACGGGTTACCCGTCGTTGCCCAGTTCCACGAGTGGCAATCGGGCGTTGGAGTGTTGCGCGTGGCTCACAACCATCTTCCCGTTGCGACGGTATTTACCACCCATGCGACGCTCCTTGGGCGCTACATCGCCGCGGACAATCCGCATTTTTATGAGCAGATGGATCAGATCGATCCCGTTGCTGCGGCGCAGCATTACAATATCTCTGCGCGTTATCAGATCGAGCGTGGCGCCGCCCATGCGGCAACAGTCTTTACAACGGTGAGCGAGCCGACGTCACGTGAAGCGGAGAAATTTCTCGGCAGGCGACCAGAGTTCATTTTGCCGAATGGTCTCAACGTGCAGCGCTTCACCGCACTTCATGAGTTCCAGAATCTCCATTCACAGTACAAAGAACGTATCAACGAATTCGTGATGGGGCACTTTTTCCCCAGCTACACCTTCAACCTTGACCGCACTATCTATATCTTCACGAGCGGTCGCTACGAGTATCGCAATAAAGGTATCGATCTTTTCATAGAATCGCTCTATCACCTCAATCGTCGCCTTAAAGAGACACAGAACCCACCAACCGTCGTTGCTTTCATTATTACCAAAGCAGCGGTTAAAAACGTCAACGTCGGGGCTATGCAGAGCCGCCTCATGCTCGATGAGCTTTCCGATTTGTGCAGTGATTTTCAGAAACAGATCTCTAAAAAGGTCCTTGGTGCGGCAGTTAATGGAAGGTTGCCGGCGTACGAAGATCTGATCTCGAATGATTTCCAGGTGCAGCTTAAGCGCGCCACACACGCCTTTAAGCGCAGTGGGCTACCTTCCATAGTTACTCACGACCTGGCCGATGACGCTGGCGACCCTATCTTGCGACACCTGCGGCACCGCGAACTGTTCAATCAGCCGTCGGACCCGGTAAAGGTGGTGTTTCATCCTGACTTCTTAAGTGCAACTAGTCCGCTGATGGGGCTCGACTACGAGCAGTTCGCTCGTGGCTGCCATCTTGGGGTGTTCCCAAGCTATTATGAGCCATGGGGGTACACCCCACCTGAATGTATCGCCCTTGGTATTCCCACAGTGACCACTGATTTAAGCGGCTTTGGAGATTTTGCATTAAAACAGATGCCCGAAAGTGAGCAGAGTGGCGTCTATGTACTGCGTCGTCAGGGCGTCGCCCTTGAACAAAGCATTCAAGCGCTAGCAAAGCACATGTTTGATTTCTCAAGCATTTCGCGCAGGGAACGTATAGAGCGGCGCTACCGCACCGAGCGTTTAGCCGACCTCTTTGACTGGTCAGCGCTGGTTCTGAACTACCACAAGGCCCACGATGACGCCTTGCAAAAAAAATTCACCTGGGAATTGCCGCCATCGTTGCACGTAGACAAAGTACAGTCATCGGTGGTGTCTAGTCACCCACCAGTGCCAGCTCCCTCTCAAGCTCACTCACCGTGTGCTTGGCAGCGCTGAGGCGCTCACGCTCTTTTTCGACTACATCGGGTTTGGCTTGGGTGGCAAAGGCACCTGACAGTTTGCCTTCGAGAGAGGTGATGAGTACGCGGCTGGACTCGAGATCTTTTTCGAGCTTCTTGCGATAGCTCTCTTTGCCGTCTACTTCACACACCACGCTGCCGCTGCTCAAGGGTTTGCGCAGGGCTTTCTCTTTGGCGATCTCAGATTCGTTACAGAAGTCAACGCGGGCGAGCTCCTGCAGGAGGAGCTGCATCTCCGGCGAGAAGCTTTGGCTAATCGCCACGCGGATGCGTTTGTGCGGCACGTTGAGCGCGGCCTTGATCGAGCGCACGGCGGTGACCACTTCCATCAGCAGCGGCATCTCGGTTTCAGCCTCGGGGCGTGGTCCGTTATAGTGCCAATCGGCGGTAGCAAGCAGTGCGCTATTCTTCAGCAGTGCAAGCTTTTGATAGATCTCTTCAGTGAGGAAGGGCACGATCGGGTGCAGCATCGTCAAGATGGTGCGGAAGGTGAGGATGGTTACCTGCTGTGCTTCGGCCACCTGCTCCTTGCTACCCTTGTCGACGAGTACCTTCATTATCTCAAGGTACCAATCGCAAAACACCGTCCAGGTGAAGTTGTACAGTTCGTCTGCGGCGATGGAGATGTCATACTCGCCGAGCTTCTTGGTGATGCTATCGTGACGGCGTGAAAGTTCGGTCAGGATCCACTTACTTGAGTCAAGCGTAACCTGCGGCACGGCCCCCAACGTTGGCGGTGCAAGCGGGCTAAGCTTCATATCGATAAGCTTAGCCGCATTCCACAGTTTGTTGATAAATTTGCTGTAGCCTTCGATCTTGCGCTCACCAATGGAGATGTCATTTCCAGGCGTTGCTCCCATGACCACGGCTAAGCGCAGCGAGTCGGTCCCGAATCTCTTCATTATAGCCTCGGGTTCGATGCCATTGCCCTTCGACTTCGACATCTTTTGACCGTGCTCATCGCGGATGAGCCCGGTAAAGAAGATGTTCTTCCAGGGGATAGTGCCGGTGCGGTACACCGTCAAAAGTAGCATGCGACAGGCCCAAAAAAGCAAGATGTCGCGTCCCATCACCATCGTGTGCGTCGGGAAATAGTCGCTGCTCGGGTCGCGCTTCGTTAGATCGCATAAGCCCGAAGCGGCGGCCGTGGAAAAGGCCCACTGTCCCGACGAGAACCAGGTGTCGAATATGTCTTTCTCCTGCACCCAGCCGGGCTCCGAGGGCGGCTTTTCCCCAACGAAGATCTCGTCCTTGTCGCCGACGCGTTTAAACCACACCGGTAGGCGATGTCCCCACCATAGTTGACGCGAGATGTTCCAGTCGCGCAGATTTTCAAGCCACTGTTCGAAGAGCACCTGAAAGCGCGCCGGATAGATATTAATCCGTTTGGCGCGAAGCACCTCAAGCGCCTTCTGTTTAAGGGAGTTACCGGGCTTATCGACATTTATGAACCACTGCTCCGAGATAAGTGGCTCGATAATATCCTTTCCGCGTTCACTGATCGGCACCTTGTGCTTGATTGTGGTGTGGTCGAGCAGGAGCCCCGTTGACTCAAGCGCTGCAACGACCGCCGTGCGGCATTCGAGGGCGGTCATGTTTTCGAAGGTGGGGCCAGCTTGGCTGGTCATGCGCCCATCTTTACCGACGACCTGAATCGCTTCGAGCTTATGATCTTGTCCGATATCGTAGTCGGTAAAGTCGTGCGCCGGTGTGACCTTGATCACGCCTGTGCCATAGGCAGGGTCGACGCGAGCATCGGCGATGATCGGAATTTTACGATTGCAAAGCGGCACCGTGGCGCTCTTTCCGATCAGAGCCTGGTAGCGAGGATCTTCGGGGTGAACCGCGAGTGCCGTATCGCCGAGCATGGTTTCGGGGCGGGTCGTGGCGGTAACGATGCCGCGCTCACCGATCTTGAGTTTGGTGCCATGGGGAAGCGAAATTTCGTGCATCGATTGATAGGGGACCTCGAGTGGGTAGCTCAGGTACCACAAACCGCCATCTTGCTCCTTGTACTCGACCTCGACATCCGAGATCGAAGTCTGTGAGAACACTGACCAATTGACGATGCGCGTGCCTTTGTAGACCAGTCCGTCCTTCCACATACGTTCGAAGGTATCGAAGACAATTGAACTGAGGCGCGGATCGAGCGTGAAAAGTTCGCGTGACCAATCTGCAGAGAGGCCCAGCGTCTTCTCTTGAACGCGCATGTACTGCGAGCGATCTTGGCAGAAGGCGTAGCACTCCTTATAGAGATCCTCCACGAGGCGGCCGCGTATGTCGACCTTTTCAGCTTTGAGTTTCTTCTCGAAAACGACCTGAGTTTGAATACCGGCGTGATCTTTCCCGGGTAGGAGCAGCACGCGTTCGCCGAGCAGGCGATGAAAGCGCCCCAGGATATCCATGACGGTGTAGCCAAAAGAGTGCCCGAGGTGGAGCTCTCCGTTAGCGTTGGGTGGAGGCATGGCGATGTTAAACACCGGCGCGGTCTGGTTGGGCGCACTCTCGGGCTTAAAAACGCCCGAGTCCTCCCATAGCTTATAGAGAGCGCTTTCGCGTTCCAAATAGTTAAAGTGTTTTTCGAGTGAGGACTGTGGCTCGTTGGAGTCGGGAGTGTTCATAGAGAGTTTGAAATTTGAAACTAAAGATCGTCTAGCCTGTGGAAGATAGCAGATTCTACCTCAGTACATAACTTGACGTATAAAGTCAATGGTTGCGGGTAGATAGGTGGAGGAGATGTATCTGCTCAATAACCCAGGACAAAAGAAATTTGCTTGAACTTGCACTTGAACTGCTCCTGATTCCTGTTCCCGCTCCTTTCCCTATGGATAAGGGGCAGGAGCAGGAATCGGGAACAGTTCATGTTCAAGATTTAGAATACCCCACAGTAACTATTCGCTCCCTTCGCAAGCTACGCAAATAACCCAGCAAAATGACCCTTCTGAGAACCGATGACGCTGACGTCCAAGGTCTAACGCCGGACGTCTAACGTCGACGTTTTACGTCCGACGTTAGACGTTCGACGTCAGCGTTAGCCGATCGGGGGTGAGCAGTTACAACCCACACTTAATGAGCAATTGCGCGCATCCCCCGATGTGTCAAGAACACATTGAGATGTGCTCTTGACACACCGGGCTGTTTTGGTCAAGAGTAGGCTCAGGAAAAATGACGGGGAACCAAATTATAATCTTTACGGTGCGCCTCCTGCTTCGGCCGGTGGTGCGCTTCTGTTTGCGCCGTGCGGTGAAGTTTCAAGAGTTCACCTCGATTGCACGCAGCGTCTTTATCGAATCCGCACGAACAGAGCTCGAGCGCAAGAGCTCCCCGGTAAGTACGAGCCGTTTGAGTGTCATCACAGGGCTTACGCGGCGCGAGGTCGACCGTTTGATCGAAGCCGCGCCTGAGGCGCGCCAAGAGAAAAACTTAGTAATTAAGCTTGTCGGACAGTGGGCCGGTGACCGGCGCTACTGTGATGCGCGTGGCGAGCCCAAGGTGTTGAGCTCCGAGGGGCTCGACAGCCAGTTCGCCAAATTGGTGGCGCAGATTAGTACGGACCTAAATCACCACACGGTGCTCTTTGAGCTTGAGCGCTTGGGGTTAGTCAAGAGATCGGCGGGCAAGGTTAGCTTGGTCGTTCCGGCTTACATTTCGCGCGAAAATGCTCAGGAAGGGGTCGAGATGCTCTCTGCCGACATGGAGGATCTGCTCGGTGCCGTCGAGAGCAACGTCTTCGAAGATACAAAGCACCCACATCTGCATGCACGTACTGAGTATGACAATATTGCGCCGGATAAACTCCCGGAGATAAGAAAGTGGCTGCTTGAGTTTGGACGTAAGCTTCACGCTGAGGTGCGTCGCTACCTTTCGCGGTTTGACATGGATATTAATCCGGCGTTGCGCAGCAATAAGCCTGGAGCGCGAGTAAAATTGGGAACATTTAGTCATGTGGTGGAACAGAACGAGCGGGGAGGGAGGTAGGATGGCGATGGTACGCATCGATCGAAATCTCATATCCGCAGCAGTGACCTGGATGGTGATCATCTATCTCCTCACCGTTCTCGGCGGCTGCGGTGGTGGCACGTCCGGCACCGGACTGGGTGACGTGGCCCAGACCACCTATGTGGGCACGGTACAGGACCCACAGGGGCTGCCGCTGGCGAGTGTTCAAATTGAGAATCAGGCAACGGGTGATGCCACAACAACTGATACGGCAGGCGGGTTCTCGCTGGCGACGGCGATGGTTGCGGGGGATGTCCCCTTCTCGGTTACCACGCCGACTTTTACGTCGCAGTTCACCGTTGAAGCCGTGCCGCCTGACGCGCCGCAGGTTTCGCTCTCGATTACTATCGATGAGGTGCAGCAAAGTTTGACAGTCGATCGCTTCGTTGTCGAAGCCGCTATTGTTGGCCAATGCAGCTCCTATTTTGATAACAGCGATGTTATTCTCCAATCAGCGCGTGCGCCGAATGGCATCACCTGTGTCGCCAAGGTCATGGTTTATCTCGATGGAAAAGCGAGGGGACATATCCCTGTTGCTGTGCAACGTAGTGCCTGTGCCCCTGATTCGCCATGGGTAACCGTGGCCACTGGCGAGACATTTTCGGGGGTCCATCAAGGGGTGGCTCAGCTCGGATTTACTTTCCAGGATTCAGCGGCTACCTGCCGTTATCGCATCGTCACTCCGTACAACTATAAGGGATATCTCCCGGTGGTCTACGAGATTGAGACCTTTAGCGCGCAAGAATTCGACAGCGGATGGTTGGGGCGCTAGATTCCTTGGCCCTTGAAACGTGGGCTGCAACCGTAGCTGCATCGGATGCAGTCAGCAGAAAACTGACTTCGGATCGCTCCCGTCTCGGCTCTCGCCGGGCCGCGGCCTGGAGGTTGGTGAAACACCTTGCGGCGAGAAACGAAGAGAGCCGATTACAGATCGACTCTCGTCGGTCTGAGGCAGAGCCTCGCTCGTGCCTAATTGATTATTTGCTATATCTTGATTAGTTATAGCAGGTACAAAAAGTCTTGTCGCGAAGCGACTCAACATGCACCTGCTATATCTCGCCGTAGCTCTTTGAAATAAAAGGAACTTTTATTTCAAAAGCGAAGGCGGATTACGAAGTACCACGTCAAGACTTTTTGCGGATGGCATAGAGAGCAAGGGCATAGTGTCTCAGAAGGGGAAGATATTTACCAAAATCAGGTATGAAAGCTATTATTAACATAGGTCTTGCCGCAGCATCCCTCGTCTTGAGTGCCGTGCTCATCGAGGGGGGATTCTATGTTCTTAACCGCTTTTCTCCACCGATAGTTTCCAAGACGAGCGGTGGTCCAGATAAGGCGCACGAAGATTTCTTCCAGTATGATCCGGTCTATGGGTTTCGCGGGATAGCCAATAAAAGCGGCATGTTTGGCCGAAAGTTTGTCAGCCTCAATTCGCGCGGTGACCGTGGTCCCGACTATCTTAGCGCCAAATCAGCTGGCATAAAGCGAGTGATCGTCCTGGGCGATTCGCAGGTCTGGGGCTTTGGCATGGCTGACAACGAAACTGCTCCAGCGCAGCTTGCAGAGATTCTGACCAAGGATGCACCGCAGCAGAGGTTTGAGGTACTTAACCTGGGCGTCTCAGGCTACGGCACTGACCAGGAATATCTTAAATTTGTCATCGAGGGATTAACGTACCAACCAGATTACGTAGCTTTGGTGTTCTACATTGATAACGACATAACCGAGGTTGGTTCAACGCGCATGTGGGGAGTCGCCAAGCCACGTTTCTTTCTCAGGAACGGAGGGCTCTGTCTGACCAATTTTCCGCCGCCACGCGCAGAGGGGTGGCGCGATCCGGGATCGAAGCTGTTTGGCTTTTTACCCGAACATGTTGTGCTTTTTGGGCATACCTTTGATCTGTCCGAGAGCCAGACGCTGGCGTTCTTTAAAAATCGACAGCTTAGGACCTCGTTGGCCGGTATGCTTGGCGCGCCTTCAGCAGAGAAGGGGGACGCTCTGGGAGAGCAGGTACAGGCTCTTAAGCGCTATGTAGATTGCGTCGACAACTCGGTGACGGTCGAGAAAGCAGCACAGCCTGAGGCACTCGAAGTGACCTATGCTCTGATTGAAAAGATGGCTGCTCTCAGTAACGAGCGTGGCGTGCCGTTTCTCGTGATTATGAAACCGGCCATGGCGGATTATCGCAGTGGTCAGCGCAGCCGCCTCTATCGCGAGATCAGCAACAAGCTTGCGGGGAAGGGCATTCCAGTTGTTGACCTTATTAGCGTTGGTCGCCGCAACCAGATCGATATTCGTAATATGTACTGGCATGCGGACGGCCATCTTGGGGTCGCTGGGAATCGGATGGTGGCCTTATCGATCCGAGATTTCGTGTTGGAGAAAGCGTTGCCGTAGCGTGGCCACCAGCCCGAATAACGCCAAACACCCTGCTACGGTAATTATGCGCCAGGCACGAAAGTAGACAGCACTGGACAAAAAAGAAAGTGAGGCATGGGTAGGCATCTGCAGCACAAGCTGCCAGATTACCAGCAAGCCGATGAGTAGGCTCAAGCTTTTCTTAGAATAATGCCAACCAACGAGCATGGGGATTAAGAGCACTATCAGGTAGTGCTCCCAGGTCACAGGAGCTACAAAAAAAGAGAGTGCAGCGATTATCGCTACACTAAAATCCAGGCGCGCTGTCTCACGAAGACCGTTTGTGCTGCTGCCTCGTCCCAGAACCTCACAGAGAATCAGAGTTGCTCCCATGGGAGCTGCGTACAGACAGAGGAGGCGCATCAGTGTCGAAGTGTGTCCTAACTGGATATGGAGGATGTCGCAGAAGAGCTTCGACAGGCTGAAGTTATGCGGGAAGGCCTTGGCGCTGCGCTCTACAATCGGCATAGCGTCGTGAACAAAACCACTGAGGATCTCAACCCCAAACAGCGCCGCAGGTAAAAGCAGGAATAGGAGCGTGCAGCTCGCTCCAGCAAAAAAAGCACGGTAGCGTCTCCAGGCAAGCAAGAGCACGAGGAGGGGCCAGGTGTAGAACTTCACGGCGACAGAGATACCCCAGAGTAGAGCGCACAGATCGTAGCGCTCGCGGCGCGCCCACCACCACCCCAGCACAATGAAGAGCAGTATTAATGGCTGTACCTGAGCATGCATGAAATTTGCGCAAAAGGCATCGCTGCTTACAAAAAGGAGCAAGATAAGAAGCTTCTCGCGCCAACTCCATGCCTGACCTATCAGGGACAGAGTTAGGATGAAGGCGACGAGCACGCAGGTAAGGTTAATCAGAAGCCAAATTACCCAGGCCGCGTGCGCGTGAAAAAGTGCTAGTGGCATGGTCAGTAACAGTAAGAAGGGAGGATTCGTTGCTTGTGGAATCAGTGGATCCCAGATGAAGTGTGAAGCAAGCGCGGAATCTTTAAAGGAGAGCCCGTAGGGAACGGCTCCATGGAGAAGAAGCCAGGCGCTGGTGTAGTAGTGATTAAAATCATCTTTTCGCCAGAGGAGCGGCGCTGAGCTTATGAAAAGCTGGGCACGATAAACAACACGCCACATCACGTACGTGATCATTCCCCAATACAGCGTGGTGTGTGCGGTCGACTTCGAGCGGATCATTGTAGTTCCGTGGCCTTGTCTCGTCTAAGCCGGGTAATCTTGCATGACCCACAGGCGTCGGAATCCTTTATTGAAATATCGTACGCTTCTGTAAACCCTTGATGACGCAACTTAAACATTGTCCCGGCTCGTATCTTGCGTACATAGGGGCAGGTGACGACATAAGTAATAGGCTCATTTAATGCACTGGGCTGAGTAGCTAAAGAGGACAACTCTTCGAAATAGTCATAAAGCTTTGGGGAGGCAGCTCCGTAGGCGTCCATATCGCCGTAATAGTCTCGACCTAGGAAGTAAAGGTAGGAGTTCTTCATCCACAAGGACTCACTATCCGTTGTGATCGAGGCTCTTCCATTTTCAGGAAGATCGCCTTTAATATAACTCGAAACACACTTCGCCTGTCGAAGGGTGTGGTAGGAATAGGCAGGGCCCACGGAGTTAAAGAAGGACAGATGTCGTACTCCAGGGATCGCGAAGAGGGTGAAGCAGGGGAGAAATAGCAACGCACCAGCGCTCGCAGCTCCCCGCATGAGGTTCGGAGGCCATGAGCAGAGTGTGTGGAAGTTCCCCTTAATAAGGGTGAGAGCATGCGAAAAAACCATCCCCATAAAGAGCGCGGGAAGTGGCAGAAGTCCGTTAAAATAATATTCGTAAATCGGAGGGTAAGGCGGGGGCGTTGAGGGGGCACGCGATGCTGCGCAGATGAACAGGAGAACACTGACGAGCGAGCCAGCGAAAAAAACTTGCATAAGCCTTGGTGCGTGGCGAAGATATCCGACGAGAAGCCCCGTTGCTATAGTTGAAAGACCGATGACGGCGCACCATGGTCGTATGTTCAGCATTTCGTCTATCCTTGGCGTATGCAGCGTAATAAATAGGTGGTGTACGAGAAAGCCAAGGAGCGTGGTGATGGCCACTCCAAGCCCGGCGCGCTGGTGGTGTGGCTTAAGAAATGCCTCGGACAGTGCGCTCAGATTGCTCGGATAGTGCAGCTCGAAGATCAGTAGTGGAAGCCAGAGGAGCAGAGTAATGCAGAGCGGCACACCGATTCCAAAGAAAAGGAAACTTCGCGTCACCCGTTGTAGAGGGAGTTCCCCTCTGTGCTTGAGAGCAAGCCAATAAGCCGCCAGGGTAAGGCTCGTTCCGGCAATAAGCGGAGCGCAGCCGTAGTGGGTCGTCATCAGAAAACTAGCGCTTAGAAGATAGATCGGTAGGTAGCGCGGACCGCTCCGAAGGGCAAAAAGAAAGCTCAGAAGCACGCAGGCTGAGGGAAGAAACAGGAAGTTCCCATGCCACGGCTCACGAATCTGCATTAGGTAAACCTCGCCACATAGACAGAGGAGTGTTCCAGCCGCCGCCGCAAGGCGAGTGCCGGGTAGCGCAAGTTTTGAAGCCATCAGGACAGTCAGGGCACACGCCAGCAGCATCAGCCACAGGAGCACGAGGATGGCGTCATATTCGTTCCCGTGCGTAACCCACAAACTAAATGACACGACCCAATAATAAACAGGCCCGAGATGCCGTCCACCGATGTGGGAAGGCGGCCCAAGCAGTATCTGATGGCCGTCTAATAAAAGATCTGATACTGCAAAAGAGAATGCAGAATCATTCATAAAGGGGATGTTGGACGCGGTGTATCTATCAAACACGAGGTAGAGGAATAAGACGAGTACGAGGGCGAGCGCTACCAACCCGACGAGCTGTACGGCAAAAGTTTTCCGTGATGGTAAGAAAGATTCAAAGAAGCGCTTGGTCATACCTGCGATCTTTTAGCGTGGAGCTCTCTGGGTCTGGACTAACGGACAGCGACCGCTGCCAGCTCTTCATATCTGCCCGAAAAGATAATATCAACGGATTAAGTAAAAAAACTTTGACTTTTCCCGTAGAAAGTACTATCAACCTGGCGGCATCTTTCGCAATCATGAGGAGGTAGATCCGTCTCGGCTCTTGCCGAGCCGGGGGGCGTTGATGAATGATACAACTTCGGTGAGGGGCGGATGCCGAGGTGGACGAGAGCGCAGAAGAGACGAGCAGGGAATCCTGAACTTCTTGGAGATTCCCTAAGCCTTGTGGTGTTAATCTGTGGTTGTTGATGGTGGGTGATGAACACAAAGCGAACAAATTCGACATCTGCGAAGATCCCCAAAGTTATTGGCCGACCTCCAAAATTTGATGAGCCTCGTCGTCCTATAACCGTGACAATTCCAGATCGCACCTTGGCTGAGCTCGATAGGATTCATCCTGATAGAGCGCAAGCCATTGTCAAAGCCGTTGAGGCCCTTAAACCTGCGGGCGAGGTGCAGCAAGAGCCATCGATTGAGACCGTCGAGGTATGCCCTGGCCAGGCGCTTATTGTTATCGGTCCGAGCAAGGAGCTGAAGAAGATCCCCTGGCTCCGTCTCGTGGAAATTGCGCCGAGGCGTTATTTGCTTTCAATAACATCGGGCACGCCCGTCGAAGCCCTAGAGCTAGCGATCCGTGAGCTGATCGAAGATCTAGCTCCTTGTGAAGAGTATGAGAGGGGACTCCTTCAGGGAATCCGGGAACAGATAAGTGCCGTACGGCGAGGCCAAAAGCTCAGCAAGGCCGAGATCCTATTTGTGGCGACGACATAGAGGGTGAAATCGAGTTTCAGTATTTTTTAAGTATTATCGTTCTAAGGGGTGAGGCTGTAAATGAAGAGATATTTCAATTTTTTCCTTTTAATCGCTATTCTCGGGTTCCCGCATAGCACCTGGGCGTTTGGCCCCTGTCTTCCCTGGATGCCCGAGGGGGTCTCCTATCTGCCGAATGTCGCCGCATGCGGAAACAAGGCTGCGGTCGTTCTGACCGGACCGTATTACAACGCCTTTAGCGTTGTGTTGCGAGATTGTCAGAATGGCGACCGCGATCCGTGTCACCGCCAAGTTGGAAGCTGCGGCACGAATGCGAGCAGCCCATTTAAGGTCCAGAAAATTCTCACCGCCAGCATAAAGCGCAAGAACAAGGTACTGCCTGCCCAGATTCATTGCCTTAAGGAGCGTGGGGATGCCCAGGTGTACAATATTGTTCGGCGGATTACTATTAAGCTGCGTAATCCTGCGAGCACCCCGAGTGATCTCCTCAAGCTATGCTTAAACAATCGCAAGGCTGTCTTTAACAATGTTTCGATCGTGAGTATACGGTCGAGTCGGCCTGCGGTTGATCTCGGTTGGAACTCAGCCTGCATACATCAGCCCTATCTTGGGTGTAACTACTCTAAGGTTTGTGCTTTTTAGTCGCTATGCTTCGCATAGCGACAGCCCTCTTTGGGCCTAAGGCTTCTTGTCCTGATCCTTCTGCAAGGTGTCCAACGTTTGAAGTTGCGCCCGCAGGTGCTCTTTATTGTTCCATCTTACAGGTTATAAACCTTCGGCTTTAGCCGGAGGTGCTTCAGCGGGGTATTCTTAGTCCTGGTGCTGGACATGGTCCAAATTCATGACCATGGTCAAGGCCAAGAATCAGGACCATGACCGTTCGACGGGGCTCGCGCCAGGCCAGCACCAGGACCAAGACCACGAATTATTAAGTTGCCTGGGGTTAATGAGTAGTACTAAATTATGGCATTGGCGTAGGTTCTACTTTATTGGGAAGCTTTCATATTGTCATGTTTAATTACTCCTCCCATAGCTTCTTTCCAGATAAGGATGCTGGGTTATTAAAAAAAAGTGAGCTGTACTTTACCCTGGTATTTGTCGCCGTTATAACCTGTATCTTCGGCGTCTATGGGTGGTTGATCACCTATGGCACGGGGAACTTCTATGGTGTGGAGTTTCTCGGCGCTGCCTTCGACTCTATCGGTAAGCATGTTATTCGAGGGGACGTCAATATTGATGCCGATGCCGCTCGTTGGGAGTCGTTCAAGGTAGGTGGAAAGTTAGTCATGTATTTCGGCCCCTTCCCGGGATTTCTGCGGCTTATTCCTAATGCGCTAGCCCCCGAGTGGTATGGCCATTGGTCACGCTTGTCATTGTTCTTGGCTAGCCTTGTGGCAATCTGCGCTGTGGTCACAGCGTTCCTCATGGCGCTGGCTAAGAACACGGCGCTGACGTGCGCTCAAAAGAAGTCTCTATGCATCATCTCGGTCGCCGGCTTCGGACTGGGAACGCCGCTCCTTTTCCTGATGTCGTGCGGCTTTATCTATCACGAGGCCAATATCTGGGGCCTCTGTCTTGCCCTGTGGGGAGTTGTCTTTACGCTCAGACTCCTTCTGGGGTGGGGGGGCAGGAATATTAATCTTTTTGGCCTCGCCTGCGTAAGCGCGCTAACGCTACTCTCGCGAGTTACTTTTGGTGTTCCGCTCTATCTCATTCTCGCCATCTTCTCGCTTGCTCGTTTATCTGAGATACGTAACCTAAAAAGCCTCCCTAAGGGCCCCTCGTTTAGCCCTCTTCAAAGCATGTTGCAGCGCCGATTCTTTCACGTTCCTACACTCTGGAGGCTTACGGTGCTACTGTTTCCGGCTATTCTCGCACTCAGCTTTCAACTCTGGTACAACCATGCGCGTTTTGGCTCAATTCTGACCTTTGCCGATTACACCCGATATACAGCCGAACTCGATCAGAGTCACCTCGGTATTGATAATCTTGGCGGGATGATGAATGTGCGCCGAATCCCCTTTGGATTTTATAACTATTTCAGGATCAAGCCTGATCATTTCACCCGTCGTGCACCTTTCGTTCGCCTGCGTCCAGTGACCGACTTTGAGCCAGGCACCTATCCTCGCGGCTTTGATGGTGGCCCGATGATGAATGTTATTTCGTTGCTCGTAGTCTCGCCCTGGCTTCTGGCGGGAGCGGCTGCGGGGTTGTGGTACCTGCTCCGTCAAAAGGCTTCACCGTTGTGGTGGCTCTGTCTTGGTGCATTCTTTGTGCAGCTTGTTTTTGTCGCCTCCTACTACTGGATAGCCACGCGTTATTCATCTGAGTTTCTGCCGTTTTTTGTCTTCCTTTATGCCGTGTTTTTGATCAACTTTAAGCCTATGACGAGCATGGTTTTTAGCGCCAAAGCCGCAGCGCTCGCCGTCCTTGTCATGGTCTCAGCAATTACCACCCCACTCAGCACCCTTGAATACGTCACCCACTATCGGTCCGGCATCCCTGAGAGCTTTCGTAGTTCGCTGAAGGATACCTTTCGTCGGTTTAGCCCGATGGCGGGAAGAGCTATTAAGGACACCCATTGAATTGTGGGAGTATCCCCGTCACTTGATTATTGTCGGAGCAATCCCAAGAAGGACCGATCGGAGGGTGTCCTCAAGCTCACCCAAGCTCAACACAACAATTTAGCTAAGAAGTTTCTTGCAGCAGGAAACTTTCGAACATCTTTCTCGATATATAGATACGAGAGTGCTCCTTCGCATCCTCGAACATACAAAAAAAAGTATACAGTAGAAAGTATATGTGGTATTCTGAGCAGGAAGGTCGATGTGTAATGAAACTAGCAGCAAGACTGCGCAAGTAAGCTGGGAAGGTGATTCGCTTGAAGTAATTCGTTCCTTTCCACAGGGAGTACGAGAGGAAAAAGAGTATGAAGAGTAAGCAAACCCAGATCTCGTCGAGGAACGTGATCGATGATCTTGGATTTAGCCCCGAGGAGAGTGCTCAAATTAAGTTAAAAACAGAACTTCATTCCGAAATCCTCAGGGCGGTTGAGGAGCATGGCCTTTCTGCTCGTCAGCTGGAGAAGGTCCTCGATCAGCCACAACCTCGCATCAGCGAGCTTCTAAGAGGAAAGATATCAAAGATGAGCGTCGACAAGCTTACTGTGTATCTTTTTTTACTGGGTAAGAGGGTTAAGATGGTAACCGAGCCGCGCCCTCTCTCGCCCGCAGAAAAAGAGCGCCTCGCGGCTTAGATTCCTTGAACCTTGAAACGTGCACTTGGTGAGCTGCGTGCCGTAGCTGCAGCTGCATCGGATGCAGTCAGCCGAAAGCTGATGGCAGATCTCTGAAAGCGGTTTGCGTGGACCGGTCTGAGGCGTAGCCTCGCTAGTATTCCCCCCAACGCCTCGACACAAGCTCCGCCGTTTGCGCATCGCACTCAAGCTCTGCCGGGTAGTTCGGCTTCATTCGCGCATCGATCACGAGCGGCATTTCGTAGCTGATGTGATTGCGCAGAATACTCTTGGAGCGGGCATGAATGTCGGCGCCGGGTTCAAAGCGGGTGAAGGTCGTCCATAAGAAGCTCATGTTGCTCGCCGTGGCTTTGGCCGCGTCATCAACCAGGACCAAAAGCGGCCAGGTGCTAAATTCAGGATGCTGGGCTACCCGTGCGGCAAGATTTGGCTCGTCTTGGTAGCTTGTTCCGTCGAGAACGAGGCAGCCGTGGCTGAAGGGGATGGCCCGGTGAACGCCGCGGGGGAGAGTGCCCTCGAAAATACCAGGCAAGCTTCGTATCGGATCGCCCACCCCCAAAAGGACCCCCTTACTGCCCTCATTAACTTTGGGTCCGCAATAGTCGAGTGTATCCATCGAGAGGTTGGAGAAAACGTAGAGGTCCGTGGCGAAGTTGCAGCGTTCTAAAACGTGATCGAGGACGGACTTAAAATCGCGCAGATCGCGGCTTTGATCGAGAACGAGCAGAAATTTGGTCAAGGAAAGCTGTCCTTCACCGAGGATACGGAAAGCCGATACCATCGCTTCGCGCTTATAGCGGCTGCGCACGACGGCGGCGGCAAGTGAATGGTAGCCGGTCTCGCCATAGGACCAGAGATCGGTCACCGCTGGCATCACGAGCGGAAAGAGCGGGCTTAATAGCTGCTGCAGGTAGTCCCCGATAAAGAAGTCCTCTTGGCGCGGTTTGCCCACGACCGTGGCGGTGCAGATCGCATCTTTGCGGCGCAACATGCCTTTGCAGCGAAACACCGGATAGTCGTGTTGCAGGGAATAGTAGCCGTAATGATCGCCAAAGGGGCCTTCCGGGCGGGTCTCGTTGGGATCGACCTCTCCGACGAGGACGAATTCGGCGTCGGCAACTGCGGGCAGGGGACCAAAAGGGTTGGCGGTCATGCGTAGTTTGTTGCCCATGAGCAGTGAGGCCAAAAGGAGCTCGGGGACGTTCTCGGGAAGCGGGGCGATGGCGGCGAGCATGAGCGCCGGTGGCCCGCCCAGGTGCACATTGACCGGAAGTTTTCGTCCAAGCGCCCGGGCTGCGGCGAGGTGAAACCCAGCCCCTTTGGCGATCTGACAGTGAAAGCCGGTGCTGTTGTCGTCAAAGCGCTGCAGGCGGTACATGCCGAGATTATGAATATGTGTCTCCGGGTGCTCGGTATACACCAGCGGCAGGGTCACAAAGGCACCACCGTCTTCCTTCCAAGTGGTAAGAAGTGGCAGGCGTGAAAGAGTCGGCGATGATTCTGCCACCTCGTTTACGGCGCCGCTATTCCCCCGGCGCAACCCAATTTTGAGCAGGTCGCGGATGACGCCGCGGCTTTTCCACAAGCCCCCTAAGCTCGGCGGCATCAAGCGTTCGGGCAATTTTACGAGGCTATGCATGAATGCTTCGGGACGTGGCCCGAAGGCAAGATCGATGCGCCGCTTGGTGCCAAAGAGGTTGGTGACGAGCGGGAACGAGGCTCCCTTGATATTACGAAAAAGAAGCGCCGGGCCACCCTCGCTGATGACGCGCCGATGAATCTCGGCAGCTTCGAGATAGGGATCGACCGGCACGGATATCTCACGCAGCTCGCCTTCGGCGCGTAGGAGGCTGAGAAATTGACGCAGGTCTTGGATCATGAGCTTAGTTCTACCCCAAAAAAGATCTTTCACCTATAGTGACTTTTTTCCTGCCGAAAATTCTGCAGGCTTGCACGATGCCTCAGAAAAACTTATTTGGGGTAGAACTAGTACCCCTTATTCTCTATCAGTTTCTCCAACAACTCCATGGGGAATATTGGTTTCTTCTCGGCGAGCCCCTGGTGGTAAAGAACGGTGGATGGGGTCAGTCCAGGCAGGGTGTTAATCTCGATAATCTTCACATCGCCCGTGGCACAGTGTAAAAAGGCATCGATGCGTGAGTATCCGCCGATGCCGAACTTTTCGGCTACCTTGCCGATTAGCGCTTTGGCGCGGGAGAGCGCATGGGGTTGTACTATCTCTGCAGGCGGCGGGGTAATGTTAATTCCCGTGCCGCCTTGGAACTTCTCCTCAACGGAGAGCACCTCTCCTTCAGCCACAGTGAGGCTCGGGTTGAGGACACGTAGATGCCGACCGTCTTGAACCACGCCAACCGTAACTTCGATCCATCCGGAACGCGCAATGTGCTTAAGACTGTTACCCTTAACTCGAACTATATCGGTTTCAACGTAGTGTTCGAGGAGTACTTCGTTGACCTCTTCGGCCGGCATCTGCACGATCTGCGCCTGATTTTTAAATGTTCCCGCAGGGATACATGGGGCACGTACGTGCATGAGCTCGAAGTAATGCCTAAGATCCTCCGATGAAAAGAGGCGCACGATTCCGGACGAGCAGCCGTCGGCAAGGGGCTTTATGATGAGCGAGGAGCTCTTAAGCTCTCCAACCAGGGTGCGCCACAGTGCTTGGCTATCTTGGAGCGACAAGTTCATTGACTGTGGGACGGAGACGACCTTGCTGTCGGCGGTAGAAACTCCGGGAAGATCGAGCTTTCGAATAAGCTCTGCGGTCTGCCACTTGTCCATGCATAGCGCCGACACCTTGCTGTCTGGTCCGTTATAGAGCACGCCTTTTTTTTCCAGGATCTCTTGGAGCGCGCCATTTTCGCCGAGTCCGCCGTGAAGTGCAATGAAGATAAAGCCGGAACGATGCATCAGATCATCCAAAGAGATCTTTTTGGGCACAAAGAATTCCAGCGAGCTTTCCCCTTCTGAAAGCGCCAAACGCCGACGCACACGGCGCTCGAGCATCGCTAGACGCTCTTTGTCGCCCTCTGCGGCGACGCAATTTGCGGTTATCTCCTCGACGGTGTGGTTGAGGGTAAGGGCATAGGGCACCTCCCAAACATTTCCATCGACGTCAAGAAGGAACGGTTTGGGGTCATAGCGCTTCGACTTTCGAAGCTTAAGCCAGACGTTGGTGCCGCTCATCAGGGAGACCTGGCGCTCTGATGTTTTACCGCCGAAGAGTATGTGCACCGCTTTGCGTTCGCCGACGCTCTTTGGAATCTGGCGCGCGCGGGCGGAGGTGCTGGCGGGGAAGGGGATTCCTTGCCGTGCGCAGGCGCGTGAAACGATGAACCGTAGAATATCGCGGTGGCTGAGTCCTACGCGTGTTGACTGTTGGAAGAGGAAGCTGTTTTGCTCCATGCCGCTGATCGGATTAAAATCGGAAAACCAGATGTTGCCATCGTCAAGAACCCAGCCATCGAAGCGGGCGAAGTCACGCATCCCCAGTGCCGAGAATAGCTGCTCAGCCTGGGCTTGAATACGCTCGATGGTGTCGCCGTCAAAACGCGGCGGGCAGTGATAGGTGACCTGCCTCGTGGGAAGATACTTTTTACGAAAGTCGAAGATCTGGTGCTTGCTGTAGTCAGCTTCAATCTCCGTCGGCAGGATTGCCACCGGCAGGTTGAAGCGGTTCTGCAGGATAATGACGGTGAACTCGCGGCCACGGGCAAAGGGCTCGACGACAACGCGAGTGTCCATGCGTTTTGAGAAGATCGTTTCCGCTTTATCGAGAGCCTCGCTGACGGTTGAAACTGAGAAGACGCCGATACTGGATCCACCAGTGGCAGGTTTGACCACGGCTCGAGTAATGTGGTTCTCTTTAAAAAAGCGCGTTAATATCGCACGATGGTCGCGGTGAAAGATCTTGAGCACCGTTGAGGGAAGGGTGAAAAAGCCAAGCTTGCGGATGAATTCATTGGCGATGAACTTGTCAAAGGCGCGCTTACAGGTGTCTGCACTCGATCCAACATACGGCAGTTGGTGCTTCTCGAGGAAGCTCTGAATATCGCCATCCTCACCGAAGGGACCGTGCATAACCGGGAAAACTATATCGCATGCAGCGAGCGCGCGTACGAGGCCACGTTGCGTCAGCGGCTTGGCTGTCTGCTGCAGTTTGAAATCAAAGTCAGAGGGGGTGTTCGAGTAGAGCTGCGATGGTGAGATCTGGTAGGGGTTTTTCTTATGATCGAAGTAGAAGGGGCAGATCTCAATGTCGTCTCCCGCCAGGTGATCGAGTACGGAGCGTGAAGAGTTGAGCGAGATCCCGCGTTCCAGCGATGGGCCACCACAGAGAAGAGCAACTTTCAGTTTCATATAATGTTTGCAGAAAAAGAAATGACACAAATAGGCTATATTTAAAGGTTATTACCTCTTATGCAGTATAGCACCATAGCTAAATTGAGTTAATTTGCAAAAAATGTTGTAGGGAGAACTTTGGGGATATAAGGGAGGCTGTTAGCGGAAAGGTAGATTAATGAAACAGTGGTGACGGGGGGTAGCAGGGCAGAGAGGGACCTCCGTCGCTGGTCGTGGCTGTAGCTGATTCAGTCAGCAGAAAGCTGAAGGCAGAGATCTGATAGCGGATTACAGGAGGCCGATAGGGCACGAGGTTCTTCCGCGCGAATGCGCGCCTCGGTCCAACAGGTGAAGCTACCCGATATACACCCGCGGCACGCGTAAGTTGGTGGCAGTAAGAATTTCATGGGTGATGGTGCCGACCAAGTCGGCAAGCTCATTGACGCTAATCCGCTCGTTGCCTTGGGCGCCGACAAGGACAACCTCATCGCCATTGTATGCCTCCCCGTTGGGACCGATGTCGACCATGAGCTGGTCCATGCAGACGTTGCCGACCACGGGGTACCTATGGCCGCGAATAAGGACGCTACTCCTGTTCGAGAGCAGGCGGAAGTAGCCGTCGCCGTAGCCGATCGGAACGGTCACGACTCGGGTATCCTGCGGGGCGATCCAACGGTGCCCATAGCTAACACCAGAGCCCTTTTTGACCACTTTGAAGTAGACAACGCTGGACTTAAGACTCATCACTGGAATCAGAGGTAGGTACTGCTGTAGGTGCACTTCGGGATAGACACCAAAGAGGCAGATCCCTGGACGAATCATGTCGAGGTGGCTCTCCTTGAGGCGCAGTGTGGCGGCTGAGTTGGCCATATGCCGTATCGGCATGGGCAGGCTGCGCTGCTCAAAAAAGCGCAAGGTCTCTAGGAAGCGTTCAAGTTGGATCTTGCTAAAGCTGAGGTCCTCTTCATCGGCGCGGGCAAAATGCGAGAAGATTCCCACGATATCGCAATGTTGACAGCGTAGCGTCTCCTCAAGTAACCCCGTGGAGCTGTAATGATGCACGCCGGTACGCTCAATCCCGCTATCAATCTCAAGGTGCACACGCGCGCGCTTACCGTTGGTGCGCGCCGCCTCTTCAATCTGCTGCAGCTTGCTGATGGAGGAGGCGCTGATGTCGATTCCATAGTCGAGGTAGGATTTAAGCTGTGCGCCAAAGATGCCGCCAAAGACTAGGATCGGGACGCTGATTCCAGCCTGGCGCAGTTCAATCGCTTCCTCGATGAAGGCAACCCCCAAGGAGTAACAGCCCTCGTGTGTGAGGCGTTGAGCGCAGGAGACCAATCCATGGCCATAGGCATTGGCTTTGATCATAGCCATAACTTTTGCCGGGGCAGCGTGATCGCGCAGCGCGCGGTAATTCTGCGCCAGTGCGGTGAGGTTAACCTCCATCAAGGTTGGGCGTCGTGGGATTTGAGTGATCTGACTTTCTGGGCGCATAGGTGGCATACGAATAGCAGGCTTAAGAGGGAGAATAGGTTCCGTCTTCGAATTAGTCTACACCTTAAGCTGCCAAGAGCTCGTTACTGCTCGCCCCTAATCGGCTAACGCTGACGTCCGGACGTAAAACGTCGACGTTAGACGTCGACTCGACGGTGCTCGCCGGAGCCCGGCGTAAGGCGTTTGACGTCAGCGTCATCGGTTCTAGAAATGGTCATTTTGTTAAGAATATACGTACAGCTTGACGAGGGGGCGAGTAGTTAGAAGCGTCCAGCAAGGATGTCAAGTTCAGCTGGGGGAAGAACCCAGCCCAGGTAAGCGCTAACCCCGCGCCTGGTATCTAGCCTTGCAGTTGTCGTGGTAACAC
>CAIXSY010000269.1 GCA_903922175.1 uncultured delta proteobacterium
TTCCTTCTTTGACCTGAGCATGCCTATCAGTCGAATTCCAAGAATATGGTGAATGGGCCATGGCCATGCGGGAGTTCAAGGCCAAGTTCAAGTGTAAAATGCAACTCATCTAGTACACGTTTCAAGGGTCAAGGAATCTAGCGAGGTGTTAAAAAAAGCCCCAGCAAGAGACCAGTTTTCGGAGCCGATGACGTCTAAGGTCTAACGCCGGGCTCCGGCGCTAGACGTTTGACGTCAGCGTTCGTCGATGAGGGCGAGTAGTTAGAAGCGTCCAGAAAAAGAATGTCATCCCGAGCTCTACCCTTTTTCAACGCCTCTGCACCGAATAGGGCATCACACCAAAAAGGGTAGAGAGGGACCCCCGTCGTTGGTGGCTTGAAGGAGGTCTGGCCCCCTTCTCGGCGATCTGTCGCCAGCTTTCTGCTGACTGCATCAGCTGCGGCTACGGCCGGTGGCGGAGGCTTCGACGTGAGCTCAGCCGAACGTTCCCTCGCTGGCAACTCTGGCAAACGTAGCATTCGCGCCACCAAGCGCTCGGGATGACATAAAAAAAGAATGTTGCTGGTGGCTTGAAGGAGGTCTCGCTCCATTCTCAGCGATCTGTCGCCAGCTTTCTGCTGACGGCATCGGCTGCGGCTACGGCCTCAGCGGCAGCTTTTTTTACCACCGGCACCTCAGTCAAGCTGAAGGTTCCAATGATGACACGAGCGCCGCCGGGTTCCTCGGCTATAGCTGGGTTGATGTCTTTGTCGAAGGAGCTTAAAAAGGCACGGGCGCGTTCATGCAGCTCCGCTCCTTGCTCCATGAACCACTTCCTTATCTTCGGCAGATCTTCCGGGTTGACGTTGTCGTAGGATGTCGCAAGATGCAGGTTGGGCGTGGCCTGCGGATCGAGAATGTTCTCTTCAGCGGCGCGCACGAGATCGTTGACGTCGCTAGCGACAAGCGCGAAGCGCTCTTCAATCTTTCCGTAGGGGATATATTCACTCGCGAGAAGGTGGAGCTGATCCCCTTTTTCTTCGACCATGCCCACCCGTAGCAGTTCAAAAAGCACCGAGTAGGGGTTTAGCTCTTTGTGGACAGCGCCGACAAGCTCGACAAACTCCGAGTCCCGCCCGACATGACAGAGTGAACGAGGTTTCCCATCCTTGGTGAGAAAGCGCTTGTCCGTGCGCCATTGTCCAATTACGCGCAGGAATACGCTGGTAGGTATCTCACGTGGCTCGGGGCACTCGAGTAGTGCCGCTACGTCTTTGCGATGCACTCCCGTCATAAGCGAGATCTTACTGGCACTTACCACCGCTTGCTCACGCTTTAACTCATCGATGGCATAGGTCACCAGGCTGACCTTCATCAGTTCGAGGATGTCTCGCAGGCGTAGCGAGTGGCGCAGACAAAAGCTGAGCACGGGCCGAAGCAGGCTCTGGATAGCGCGTGAGAGGGCGGCTTGATTTCGGCGTGACATAATCCCCAATGAGAAATATTCACACCATAGTACTATGAGGTGAGAGACTATTCAAGCGCCTGATGTAGGGTCGCCTGCATTTCTCTGGGCAGCTGATAGAGGTCGAATACAAGCTGATCGATCTCCCTTTGAAGCTTCATCTGCCCTTCTGTGGGCGGGTTAGTTGAAACCATGACGCTCATCTGCCTCGCCTGCGCTGCCAGTTTCGGCAGCTCTGCAAGGAAGTTTTTTGCTATGGGGAGGTGTTTTAGGTCGTCGTTTACGAGCTTGGGAAAGAGCTTGCGCTGCGTCTTTCTACCGCTATGACGAAGAACGAACGAAGCCAGTTTGGAATTAAGGATAGCGAGAAGCCCCCAAGCAAAATCTGCGCTTGTTCCGGGGGGAGAGATAATATGCAGCACCGATTTGTTGTACAACATCGGCTCCTCAACCACAGCGGCATTGAGCAGGTAGGGCAGGGGGTTGATGATTTCGCGCAACACAACACGTGGGCCTAGGAAACGTTCGATCTTTTGTGGTTCGGCCAACCACTCGCCGTGCCTAAGGTAGCTCCCCGACCAGTTGAGCGCATAGCGCTTGATATCTCGTCCTTCGAGATAGGGGTAGCAGTGTTTATCTTCTTTTGACGGGCGGTGGAATGGATGCTCTTTTACCTGAGCTGCTGTTTGCGGTGGTACCCCAAGTCCTGCGGCGTAGGCCTGAAGGGCGATCATCGGTCGAAAGGGGAAAAAGGGGGAGCTTAAGGCCTCGGCGTGGGCGCGGATATGAGCCAGGATGCGATCACTGTCTGCTGACCAGGTGAGCGAAATGGTAGAGTCTAAATTGTCGTGGCAGGCTTGGGTGGGGATCGCAGTCGAGCTTTCTTCATCTCCCTGACTGGAAAGCTTGCGCAGGCGAATCGTGGCGTGCTTTTTTCCGCGATGGACGCGGAACACAACAGCTTCGACCCCTGGTACGGCAAAGACCGGGTATGAAAAATGGGTTATCTCCTCAAGGATCTGCTCAGTCAGAAAAAGTTGACGCAGCTTTTTGCCGCTCTTAATCCCGAGCCAGGCGTTCGGAACGACATAGGAGAGCACTCCGCGGGCGTTGAGGAGCTCGTAGCCACGCGCCATAAAGGCCAGATATTTATTGAGCTTTCCTTCGCGGTAGCGGGCAAAGGTCTGCTTTAAGATCTCATTCTCCTCGTCAGAGATTCGCCCATCACGCGAGAGTCCGTAGGGTGGATTGCCGATGACAAGGTCAAAGCCCCCATCTCTAAAAACTGCAGGAAATGCGCTTTCAAAGGCAAATCCTAGATTAAGGCTGCCGCAACCGGGTGTTGAGGCGAGTAGCGTGTCGGCCTCAATAACATGACTGCGCAGGGCCGTAATGATCTGTTCATCGACGGTGTCTGTGGTGCAGACCTCATACGCTCGGGCGAGAACGAAGCGCGTCAGTGCCGCCGCTTGTGGATCTTTGTCGCAGGCGTAGAGAGAGTGACAAAGAAGTGCGCGAAGCTGTGGTTCGCTTGTGCCGTGGGCCGCGTTGCTGGCCTCGATCGTGGCAAGCAGAAAGACCCCTGAACCACACGCAGGATCAAGAAGCGTAAACTTCGCTGGGGACCCCGCAGTTTTAAGTGCTTCACGCGTAAGGTACTGGGCCATGGATACGGGGGTGTAGAAGATCCCTTCGCGGGTCGAGGTCTCTTCGGTATACGTTTTCTCAAAGGCAAGGCAGAGATCGTAGAGATCTTTCAGCGTAGAAGCAGCGGGGAGCCGTTCTGCCACAAAATGGAGCAGAGGCTCAGGAAGGAGGGATGTGGCTAGCGGACGCTGAGTCATCGTGGCCGAGGGTAGCATAGGGAGGGGGGGGGATCCAGCTGGTTGAACCGAACCGCGCATTCCCGCGGAAGAGCCTTGTGCCTTCTGTCTGCGGTCTGTTTTCTGTAAGCCGCTTTCAGAGATCGGTTGCCTGCTTTCTGATGACTGCATCCGATGCAGCTGCAGCTCCCGGTCGCAGCCGACGGCCTTATGTTGCCTGACCCGTTTTGAACCCTTCTTTCTCGGCAGCGAGCTGTAATTTTTGGTCAAGTGTTACAAATACAAGCGAGCTGGTCGATTTATCACTCGCCAAAATTGCTGAGGCTAGCTGGATTGCATCCGCACAGCGAAGAGGGTGCAGCCTTAGGACGCGCATCACTTCAGTTTCTAATGCTTGGGTAGCCCGAATTTGTATCCAAGACTTATTCATGAGAGCTAAGTTTGTCTCTGCTTTTTTAAACTGAGCGGCCGATAGCCCTCCTTCTCGTTCTAGGCGTGATAAGGCTGAGTAACATTCACAACCTGTGATCCAAGCTACGATGAGTAGGGAATCCTCCGCTAGAATCGCTTTCTGTGTTTTGAGGCGGGCTGCTCCACGAGTAATGGCACAATTGCCGAGGTGTCCCAGGATCTCAGTATTTGACGATGCGTTGGCGCTTCTGCAGCAGCTTGAAAAATGTGCCCTGAGTGAAAGTGTGCATCTCCTTAAGGGGATTTTAGATGGTCTCGCTACGTTTCGGAGAAGCTTTCGCCCGCAGTTTCGCAAAATGAGAGACAGGGAGAAGGCGCTTAGCGATCTTCGACACTATCGTGGCTTTTTTGCGACGCTGTCGGGTGAGCCCCGATTTCGCGATTACGCTCGGGAGATGCTTCCACGTGCGTCAAGTCAAGCGGATCTTGATGCTATCGTGACGCATTTTCAATCGGAGCTAGGCATCGACCCGACGGGGGACATCCGCTCCGTTAGAATGGAGTGCGCCCGAGTATGTTACCGTTTTTCGGAGATTATCAAAGCTACGCAAGAGGTTCCACTATTAGGTGTTGGGGAGGTAAAATGATCCGTTATTCGGCGAGGTACATCATGCGGGGGATATTCCCCGTAGGTCACGGCCATGTCCCCATCGTCGCCGCGCCCTGGGAATATGCTCAGCCGAGACCTACTTCTGTTGTTGCCCCGCTTGTACTACAGTAGCTGGGTAATTGCTCATTATCCCCGGGCGAAAGGATCTTACTTGAACTTGCGCTTGAACGTTCGATCGAGCTCACGTCGAGGTCTGCTCCTGATTCGTAACTGTTCACAGGGTCTAACTAATTGAGCATGCGGAAGGAATCCAGTTACACGAAAGCCACGAAACATGACGCGAAGGACACGAAAGTATTTGCTGAGTATTCACCTGGAGCTAACTCCAGGTGAATACTCAGCAATTTATTTCGTGGTTTTCGTGTCCTTTTTCGTGCCCTTCGCGTAACTTCATCCCACTTCCATAGTTTTAATTGGTTAGGCCCCGTGAACGTTACCCCGATTTCTGTTCCCGCTCCTTCCCTATTGTCCAATCAAGAGGATAAGGGGCAGGAGCAGGGATCGGGAACAGTTCAAGTGCAGGTTCAAGATTTAGAATTACCCACAGTTAATGAGTAGCTAAGCCGGATACGAGCTGTCTATTATAACGTACGATTCTTTAGCTTTACTATTGTGCTTGACCTTATCGTCTATATCATCTTTCGCGGAGCCATTTGGCTTCTTAACCTGCTTCCACTTGAAGCTCGCGTATCATTACTGGTGGCGGGGCTGAGGGTTATTACCCTTGTTCGCCCGAAATACCTTAAGTTTGCTCGACAAAATCTCGAATTGGCCTTCCCTGGGGAGCGTCAGCGGCAAGAACAGATCCTTGAGCAATCGTACGCATCTTTGGCCCGGATTGTGGTTGATATCACCCGCCTCCACGGCATAACGGCGGATTGGGCCAAAACTCATATCGATGCTCGGGCTTTCCTGGAGTGCATGGCGCGTGCCCGGGCGGGGAGCAATATTGGCGTTCTTTTTGCGACCGGACACCTCGGTAGTTTTGAAATGCTGGCCCATGTCCTCTCCTTGGTCGATAGGCCGTTTAGCTTTGTTGTTCGCCCCTTTAAGTCGAAGCTGATTGATGCGTGGTGGCGGCGTACGCGAGAGGCCCTTGGAAATAAAGCGATCTCACGCGATGGGGCATTTCGTGAAATTATCAGAATGTTGCGCCGTGGGATCGCGGTTGGGGTTCTTTTTGACCAAAACGTGCGCCGTGAACACGGTGTATTTGTACCTTGGTTTGGCCGGCCGGCGGCTACGACCAAGGCGTTCGGGTATGCCGCGATTTCGACCGAAGCGCCTGTGTATGCCTCTTATTTGCGCTACCTTAGTAACGATCACTACCGTATCGAAATTGAAGAGGTGCCCATGGCTGATCTTTATACGGATGTGGTGCTGACCAAGGAACAGAAGGTGCTCAAGATAACGGAGAGAGTCTCGAACGTCTTTCAGGCGATGATCCTCGGGTATCCCGAAGGCTGGTTCTGGATGCACCGCCGCTGGCGTACCGTGCCGGAAGGGGAGAAAGAGGATTTTTACAGCTAAACCCCCCATACCAAGGTCCCGTCCTGAGATAAATGCAGCCAAACACATTTGAAATTTCGAAAAACCCAATAACTCCGATGCTAGGCGCGCTTTCAATACATTTTGGACAAACCTTCCAACTTCGCCCGACCTTGCGGTCGGTGCTACGTTGGACAAGCCGGTTTGACTCTGTTCCTTTAAATGTGTTTGGCTATGTTGTCCCTCCGGGGGTAGAAACTTCTTGCCCACTTATTTGCTCGACTGCTTTTGTGCAACAAATGGGCAAGAAGTTTCTAAACATCAGGATGCAGTGGTGCTACGGGACGG
Source organism: uncultured delta proteobacterium (assembly GCA_903922175.1). Taxonomy (GTDB): domain Bacteria; phylum Bdellovibrionota_C; class UBA2361; order UBA2361; family CAIXSY01; genus CAIXSY01. The sequence goes on from CAIXSY010000269.1 coordinate 6,185, forward strand.
GACCTAAGAAGAAAGACAGTAAGGGTGATAAAACGGTATAGTGAAGTGCTGAAACGCCAAGTAGTGTTAGAGTACGAGCGTGGAGAAAGCACCGTAAGGGCGCGCTCCTGCAGGCGTTGGTGGTGGACCTCGCCTATGTTCGAGTCGGTGATAGTTTCTGCTTTTATGTCTCGTCACTGACGCGTTCTCATACAAGATTCTTGGCTACCATCTGCCCTTATCTTGAAGAAATGTGTAGACTGCGTTCAGGACTTGCCCCCCCGTGCACGTGCATAGGGGAAAGTACGTCAGCCCAACGCGTGTCTCTGTACATTTTTTGGCAACATGAGAAGTTTTGGTTGTGGAAAACGAAGACCCCACAGGATTTGATGCGCGCGCCCTTCGACGCATCTCGGTCAGCTTGGCGCTGATCTTCGCGGCGAGTCTTGCCTACAATTCGTTCTTTACGGGAAGCTTGTGGCTCGATGAGCTTTCGACCTTTTGGGTGGTGCGTGACTCGTTAGCGGACACGTGGCATCGAGCGATCGCTTTTCAGGGGCAGTCGCCGCTCTACTATCTGCTGCTTTGGGCCGATCTGCAGATTTTTGGCTCTTCGGAGATTAGTTTACGGCTAATCTCGCTTGTGGCCCTGATACTAGCCGGAGGTACACTATTTCGTCTTGCGAGAAGGCTTTTCGACGATGAAGTTGCCTTGCTTGCCGTCGTCTTTTTCTTCTCATCTTCCTGCGTGCTCCGTGCGCTAAGCGCGCGGCCGTATGCGTTAGCGCTGCTTTTTGCTGTACTTTCCGTGGATGCCCTGTCGCGTTGGCTGCGCAGCTCCGAGCGGCGTCACTTGATTGAATACGTAATCTTTACCGCGCTGACGTATTATTCCCACTACCTATTTGCGCCGATCGTGATCTTTCACGGGGCGTTGGTATGGTGGCTGGCCAAGGATAGTACTCAAGGTCGGACTCAACGGGTGCGCTCTTTTCTTGGAGGGCTTCTAGCAATAGGGGTTTTGGCTGCTCCCGGGTTGGTGCAGCTTGCCTCGCTTAACTCACGGCGGGCGAGCCTTTTCTACCTTGAGCATACCTCGCTTCTTGAGTTCGTTAAGGTTCTATTGCCGGTGACGCTTCTGCTCTCGATCGTCGTTGGCGTTGTGGTGATATGGGCATTTACTAGGGGGATGCGCTTTCAGAGGGTGCAGGGGGAGGCCGGGCACATCTGCGCACTGCTCGTCGGCTATGTACTGCCGCCGCTACTGTTCTTTCTCTATTCATTGGTGGGACATGGGTCACTTTTTAACGATCGCTACTTTGCCTGGTACGCGATTCCTCTATCACTCCTCCTGGCCATGGGTATCAAGCGCCTACACCCAGCGCGCCTGCGTACCCTCTGCGTGGTGGTCATTGTTCTATTTTTATCTTTTGCCGAAACACAGCGACGCTGGCAGATTGAGGATTGGCGCGAAGCGAGCCGCGCGTTGCAGTCAGCTAATGCCGCTACTCCGGTTCTTCTCGCCTCAGGGTTGGTCGAAGCCAACGATGTGCGTTGGTATGCTGAGGCAGAGAAAAAGGCCTACCTAACCTCGCCGCTAGGCTACTATCCGATGGCTGGGCTAACAGTGCTGTTGCCTCGACAGTTCGATTCCGTTGCCGCAAAGGCCTATCTTGCCGAAATAAACAGCGAGGTTTTTAAGCACGCAAGCAAGGTCTATCTGGTTTACCTAACGCCGCTGCCACAGTCCCTGCGTGCGCAGCTCAGTGTCTATGCCGAGGCGCGTCACCTTAAGCGCAGGGTGCTGCTTAAAGGGCCAGTGGGTGTTGAGGTGTTTGAGTAATTATGTAACTGCTCAATAACTTGGGGCAGAAAAGCCAGTTAGCCTTATACCTAGTAATTGCTCAATAAGTGTGGGTAATTCTAAATCTTGAACATGAACTGGAACTGTTCCCGATTCCTGCTCCTGCCCCTTATCCTCTTGATTGGAATAGGAAAAGGAGCAGGGGCAGGAATCAGGAGCGGTTCAAGTGCAAGTTCAA
>CAIXSY010000270.1 GCA_903922175.1 uncultured delta proteobacterium
CCTTCCGCCTTCGCTCGGCCTCGCGGCCGAAGCTATGGCGAGACAGGCTGCGGTCGATGCTACGGAGGACAAGACGGCTAAGGCCGTGGGCTGCGGCCGAAAGCTGCAGCTACATCAGATGCAGTCAGCAGAAAGCTGACTGCAGATCGCTGAGAGCAGATTACAGAGGGCAGATAGCGAGCAGGGTCGGTTTAACACTCGTCGGTCTGAGGAGAGCCTCGCTAGTACTACTTACCAGCCACAACGGTATCGGTGCCATTATTGTACCCAAACAGGATGATGTCGAATGCAAAGGGAACGTGGAACTCCACATCCGCATCTCTCAGTGGCTGCCCCGCAGCCAGGCCGTCTGCCTTCGTTAGATACTCGGTGAGGTTCGGCGCCGGACGAAATCCATAGTTAAGAAAGTAGAAACCACCCCGGGGAAAACTTTCCTCGATTTTTTTTGAGTTCGTTCTTATCGGGTTCACCGGCCGGCTCAGGGCAAGGTAAGTCAAGCGGGCCGGCGGAGTTGTCTCGCTGCACGCGCAGAGAGACGCTATAAATAGCATCATGCCTAATATTTTCTTAGCGCTGTTCATTGTACAGATCCCTCCGTGGTCAAGGCTTTGCTGTTTAACGCCGTTCCTTTAACCTCAACTTCATTCGAGCCGACGAAGACGCCGGTCCTCGTCGTTACTTCGGCGTCGACAATCGTGTCGTAGGGGGTGCCTTTGAGCGCGCTGCGTACAGCATCAGAGAGGTAGTAACTCCTCCCTCCAAAGGAGCTGCTTGCCGTTCCGCTGACGGTTGGCCCTGCAACAGAAGCGGGGATACTCTTGCCTTCGAGGTCTCCAAAAGAGAGCAGCGAGACTTTACTCGACTGCACATGTCCGCAGCCAACAAGGCAGGCTGAGATAGCCAAAATGAACCATCGTCTAAGCGGGATCTTCATGCGATCTCTCCTCAAAAGTTGCGTTAAGAGAAGCCTACCTCGAAATTGGGTGTTGTCAAGTGGTCACCGTTTTCCGCAACTACTCAATAACCCCGGGCAAGTCTTTGTCATAGTCTTGGTTTTGGTCATGGTCCTAAATCCTGGTCATTGTCAAATGGTCAATGATTTCAGCCAAGAACAAGACAATGACTTAAGACCAGAACCAAGACCAGGACTATGGTCAAGGTTCTTTTACCCGGACTTAATGAGCAATTACGTTCCGCACCTCATTCAAGCTGCGCAGAAGTTTGCTGTAGTAATCGGCTGGAAATATCTGCGCACAGCTCTCGATTTTTGTTTGCACGTAATCTAGAAAATCTCGCATGGTACGAAGGAGCTCTTCGGTGTTTTGTATCGGCTGCTGTGGGTGGCGCTCTTTTTTGATGTTACGGGTGTCCTCGATAATGGCATCTGCGCCATCAAGGAAGGTGGCGACATCAGCCAGGGCGAGCAGTTTCTCGACTGCGCTTAGCGGAGTATACGGACGGTACAGATCGGGCCTGGGGAGGACGTTTTTGTCATGCTGGGCATATGAGGTCGCCAATATCGCTCCCTGGACGGCGAGGCGCATCTGTGGAGAAAACGCGCCCGTCAGGGCTTCGTCGGCGCAGAGCGCGGCGTATTCTTCGTTGCTGAGATCGTTTCGGGGCGCGTTTGTGCAGAGCTGGCGGTATCCAACGCCGCAGTGACCGTAGTCATGGAAACTCGCCGCGAGGATTAGTACGGTCTGATCCTCGGCATTCAACTGGGTCAGTGCGGCGAATTCCCGGCTGCGCCTGATGACGTGTTCGACATGTTTGCGATTATGGTAGGGGTGAGAAAGTGGCGATTGTGCCTCAAGGGCATTTTGAATCGTGACTTCGATAATGTCATTCGGTGGAAGAGCGGTTGCTGGGCTTCCCGCTGTCGCGCTATTCCTCAGTGCCTCGCCAAGCGAGGCTGAGAGAATATGGTTGGTATTAGGGCTCTGCATGCATCGAGCCTATTTTATTAAGGCGGCAGGCTGCAACACCCGCGTGGACCCTGGTCAACAATTGATACCCCCAAAAGCCAGGTAATATCTGCGCCAGCCCATGGTGTAGTTTGTTGAGGAATGCGTAGACGGGATTATCCCATAGTGGTCTCGGTAGAACGAATTCTACGGGTGGGATGCTTGCTGCCTCACTGACCGTGGTAAATCCGGCATCGCCAAGTATCTTTTTGATCCGTCCACGGGTGAAGAACTGCAGGTGAGTGCAGTCGAGGATCCCGCGATTATAGTAGGGAAAGTAGCCGAAGAGGAGAAGCAGGCGCACGCTCCAGTGAGCCACGTTCGGTACGGAGACGAGGAGTTCGGCCCCTGGGCTGAGGAATTCGCGCAGCGCTTTGAGGAAAGCTGCCGGGTTGTCCATATGCTCAAGCACGTCGAGGAGAAGTATGCGATCAAACTTCTCCCCGGCAAAGCCCCCAAGGGTTGCTTCGACACGCTTGTAGATCGGGGCGACGTGTTCGCGCGCGCGTTCATCGACCTCGACGGCGTAGATCTCACCTATGCCGCGTTCTTTAAGAGCCGTTCCGATTGCGCCTGAGCCAGGACCGACGTCTAGGACGTGCGCCGTTGGCGAAAAATCACGGATAAAGGAGAGCGCCCAGTGGTGACTTGAACCTAAAAATGGCTTGTAGAGGTAGCGCTCTTGAGGAGCTAATTCTCCCCCAAATGAATTCTTTCCAACAAGATCTGAAGGTAGTCGCAATTTAAGGGGCATAATCGCAGAACTCAGGTGAGAAGACTTATTTGGGGGAGAACTAATTCGCTGTTCATATGCAGAGTGCCGCACTAAATAAACTCGTTTCCTCGTACGACGACCGCGCGGCACTGGAATTTTTGACCGCTATACACTATCGATGTAAAGCCAGAAAAGGTGACAAAATAATTCGTCCAAGGCGCATTTATAGCAGCAATGACAGGTGCAGGTAAAGCTGATATAAACCGCGTGACGGTTACGGGCCTAACTGTACCCACGGCGCTTCGTATAATGCCAGGCCGCACAATCCGCTCCGCACTTGAGCCTCTCACGCACTACTACTCGGCTCTCTTCCTTCCAGGTCGGATCCTTCATGACACTGCACTATACATTACATTGCCTTCTCTGGGCGAGCGTTGTAATTTCTTCTGTAAGCGCATTAATCTTCACCCGCTTTTTGATGGGTTCTCTTGTCTTTCCAGCAAATTACCCATCAGAAGCGGTGAAGATTGATGATCCTCGTTCTCACCTTTTTTGCACTTTACTCGGATTTATTGTTAGTTGCTGTCCGTAGGACAGAAACTAGGTATTAGAATGTACAACCCCAATCTACACTTTCACTTCACTGGCATCGGTGGCTCGGGTATGTCCGGACTTGCCGAGATCCTGCTTGGCCTTGGCTTTAAGGTCTCAGGATCAGATCTTAAGCTGAGCGATGTCAGTCGTCGCTTGGAGCGTCTCGGGGCCACCGTTTTTGCTGGGCACGCGGCGGAGCATCTTCCACAGAGCGCCTCACTTGTTGTCTACTCATCTGCGGTGCCGCTCGATAATCCGGAGGTTGTCGAGGCCAAGCTGCGTGGCTTGCCGGTCATTCGCCGAGCTGAGGTTTTGGCTGAGCTGATGCGTCTTAAATTCGGTGTTGGTGTCGCCGGTTCGCATGGAAAAACGACGACAACGAGCATGACGGCGGCTATCCTTGAGGCTGCGGGCAAAGATCCGACGGTGATTATCGGTGGCCAGGTCAAATCAATCGGCACCGGCGGTAAGCTCGGCAAGGGCGACATCCTTGTCGCCGAGTCTGATGAGAGCGATCGCAGCTTTTTGCTTCTTCGCCCGACGATCGCCGTGGTGACCAATATTGACGCCGAGCATCTTGTGGCCTACAGGTCGTTGGCTGACTTGGAGGAATCTTTCGAACAGTTCATAAGTTCGGTACCGTTCTATGGTTTGGCGGTCTTATGCATCGATGACCCGAAGGTTCGAGATCTGGCCGGACGCTTTAAGGGAAGAAAGATCACCTACGGAATTTCGCCGGATGCTCAGGTTCGTATCGAAAACGTGGAATCTTCGCGCACACTGACGAGCTATGACGTAATCTTCTGTGGCGAGTTCTTGTGTCACGTAGCGCTGCCGATGTTGGGTCAGCATATCGCCATTAATTCGTTGGCGGCTATCGCGGTGGCTCGTGAATTCGGAGTATCCGTCGCCATAATTAAGCAGGCTCTGGGTGATTTTGGTGGGGTAGGGCGCAGACTTGAGGTTATCGGCGAGCCTAAGGGCATAACGGTAATTAACGACTATGGGCATCATCCGACTGAGGTTCGGGCAACACTTGCCGCTGTGCGTGCCGGTTATGCTGCGGGACTGGGGAAGCTGCATGTCGTTTTTCAACCGCACCGCTATACACGCACACGGGATTGCTTCGCCCAATTCCTGGACGCCTTTGTTGATGCTGATAGCTTAATCGTCACCGATATTTATTCCGCCGGTGAGCCTGCGCTTGAGGGGATAAACTCGGAAGCTTTGTGCCAGGCCATTCGCCACGAGTCGTGCCGTTATGTGCCTGACTTGGAATCGGTGCTACCGGGATTGCTGCCCAGCGTACACCCGGGTGATGTGGTGGTCTGTCTTGGTGCCGGTTCGGTGGGGACGTTGCCGGAGAGGCTTATTCGGGAGATTGAGGCGAGGGCCTAGTGCCGCGACCGGAAAGTTTTTTCACTTGGTGTTGAACTTCCGCTTGGCCGTGGCCTTGTCCTCTTCGACCGCGACTTTGACGTTAAAGTCCAAATCTAAGGGTAAATGGCCAAGGCCACGCAGGAGTTCAACGTCAAGTTCATAAAAAAAACAATAGTTTTAAGCGAAAAAACTTTCCGGTTGAAGGACTAGCTATGAATCAAAACAATCTTAAACCCCTTGACTGCCACGTCCATATTGTCGGTAACGGCAGTAGCGGTTCTGGCTGTTGGATCCGTTTGCGAGGGGCGAAGCGCATCCTGGCGCGCTTTATGCTGGCAAACTTCGGACTGCCTGTCGCAAGCCTAAAGGGTGACCTCGATCGCCTTTATGTCGAGCGTTTGCTGCACCTGGTGCGCACCTCGTCGCTTGGCCAGACAACGATTCTGGCGCATGACAATGTCTACGATGAAAGCGGCAATATTATCGAAGGCAAGGGGAGTTTTTATGTTCCCAACCAGTACGTGTTAAGGCTCGGACGTGAACACCCTGAGTTTTTACCCGTCGTTTCGATTCATCCGGCGCGTAAAGACGCCCTCGACGAACTCGATCGCTGCCTTGAGGGCGGCGCGGTGATGATGAAGTGTTTGCCCAACTGCCACAACATTAACGTTAATGACCCGCGACTCAAGCCATTTTGGAAGAAGATGGCTGATGCCAGGCTGCCGCTCCTGGCGCACACCGGGGGTGAGCTTTCGGTGCCGGTGGTTAACAAAGCCTATCAGGACCCGCGTATTCTTACTCAAGCGCTTGAATGCGGTGTAACGATTATCGCCGCGCACTCGGCGACGAGCAGTGGGGTGTTTGATCCCAACTATCTGCCCGTCTTAAGTCAGATGCTGGATCGCTATCCGCATCTCTATGCGGACAACAGCGCACTCTGTTCGCCGCTGCGTTCGAAGCATCTGCGGACCTGTTTACAGGAGAAGCTGCAGGCGCGGATGGTACATGGCAGCGATCTTCCGATCCCAGTTTCCGGCGTCTGGCTATGGTTGCGCGGGTTGATTGACTATGGCACGTACCGTACTCTGGAGAAGATCCCCAACGTGCTTGAGCGTGACTATCAGCTAAAAAAAGCGCTTGGATTTAGTCCTGAGAGTTTCACGCGGCTACGCGGTTTGCTGCGCACATCTTATACCGTCCGCAAAAAGTCTTGATGTAAAAAGCACATTTGTGGCGGACGGCCTGTCCTGAGCGTCAGTCGAAGGGAGCAGCGCGCGACGTGTCCTCCGAAGCACCGGCCGCGAGGTCGGGCGAAGGAGGAAGCGCGCTGCTATCCCACCTTCGGTGCGAGAACCTTTGGCGCCAGCACCGTGCAGACAAGCGTAAGCCAAGTGCTCACGAAAGTAGCTTAGAGTAAGGGAAAATAGGCTGGTAACTGCTCAATAACCCCGGGTAGCTTAATAATTCGCGAGCGTGCTCGTGGTCGCAGTCGAAGAGTGTGCTGAATCGGCTAGCCGCCCCTTCTCACAGACTCTCAATTACCCTATTCATTCCTGAAAGTCAGCGCGTTTCTTCAAAAACACCCCTGTTCGGTAAGGGGC
>CAIXSY010000271.1 GCA_903922175.1 uncultured delta proteobacterium
CCATGGGTTCAGTCCGAGAGTGCCAGGCCATTTTGGACCTAAGCCTAAGCCAGAGCGCTGTCGCCATAAGTTCGCTTGACCGTCTGGCGGCTAATCTCTTTTGCCTAATCCGGAGTATGGCCTGAGGGCCAAGGGCCCATCGCACCAGCTGTTTAAGCGGATGGGGCGACTCTAGGCGAAGGGAATTCTCTTGCCTTTAGTCAAGCGTGCTCTATGATAGCGCAGAATCGGGTAAGAGCAGTGATGGCTAATTTAGATGGTTGAAACGAGGCGCTGAGTGTATTCAGGTACGTCGCGCTATGGCGCGCCACATGGCGGCTCAGAGAGGCACGAGGATGCGTCCGAATTTTTTAGGCAGTAGGTGCGCCTCAAAGTCGTCACGGGGGAAGAGAAATATATTTTTCTAATTGCCCACACGCAGGCGCGACTCCTCTTTCGTTCTTTGCTCGTCTGCTGCTTTCCTGATCCTAAAACCCACCCGGAAGTTCTTCAATGCGTAAAATCCCAGGGGGCTGCGGACAGCGTCCCCAATTTGGAGAGAAAATCAGCTCTTTTTACCCATTAATTCTGGTGAAGAGCCCTTTCTTTCTAGGTCCGTCCCATATTCCCTCAGCTGTGCGATGTGTATACTATGTCCAGGACGGGACCTTTTTTCAGAGACACCGATGAAACTTATATTCGAACACCCCTCTTGGCTCTCCTCATTCATCCGACAAAAGTCGAAGGGCGTCTATCGCCAGGAGTGTGAGCAGATGGCGCTGGCTGTTGAGCTGGCTCGGCAGAATGTTATTCATCAGAGCGGAGGTCCCTTCGGGGCCGTAGTCGTTGATAGTCTGCGAAACAAAATTGTAGGCTGGGGGGCAAATTCAGTTCTTTCCTCAGGCTCTATCTTTCATGCTGAGGTCTGCGCCCTGTGGGATGCGCAGTATCGTCTTGGGGTAGCGTCACTAGAGAGCACTCCCAAGCATCAGTACGCGCTTGTGACTTCAGCCGCACCTTGTGCCATGTGCGCTGGCGCAGCCGTTTGGAGTGGCGTGGCGCGGATAGCGACCGGCGCTTCAACGAGTGATGTGGAGCATCTCGTTGGTTTTGACGAAGGCCCGCTGCCGAAGGATATCGTGCGTGAATTTAAGAAGCGCGGCATCGCCGTCAAGCGCAATGTGCTGCGCCAGGAGTGCTGCGAGGTGCTTCGCGAGTATGTAAGTCGGGGAGGGGCCGTCTATGGAAGGCGTAGGGTAGCGTGAAGTTTTATTAACCCAGACCGGCAAGTGCTGAAGTGAGTGAGCTCTGCTGGCTCTGAAGTTTCGAGATGTTCGATTCTAGCGCTGCAAAACGCTGGCGCATCGTGGTTTCGTTTTGAAGGATGGTTTTTTCGATATCGGCGATCTGCGTATTGAGCGCGGTGATCTGTGTTTTGTTTCCGTTAATGGTCAGATCGAACATCTGATTAAACCCGATGTACTGATCGATGGTCCCGCTGGAGATGGCTATCTTGTCGGCAAGCGACGTCATCAGGTTGCTGACGGAGAGCGGCTCTGAGGTGATCGCTGTTTTGAAGGTATCGACGTTAAAAAGCAGAGTTCCATCGCGCTGAGAGGTTATGCCGAGGTCGGGAAAGGTGGCGATCCGGTTGGTCTGAGTGCCACTGCTATTTACCGTCTTGTAGGTGGTTCCCGAGAGTGCGCTACGCAGAGAGGTGAGCGCGTTGTCGTCGACACGAGTATTTGAGAGTGGGGCAAAGGTATTGGTCGTAGCGGTGCCGCTCTGTTGCGTCGTAACTTGATTGTTCTCGGCGACGAAGGTGACAATGTCGTTCCAAGCAGTAACCCAGTCTTGAACGAGTGATTCGGTTGCAGTGATATCATCGCCAACGCTTATGGTCGCCGTTCCTGCAGACTGGATGTCAATCGTGACACCGGCGATGATATCGCTGATGCTGTTTGAGGAGCGAGTAATGCTGCCGATACCGGCGATGGTAAAGACCGCATCTGTCGCTGCGCTGCTCGTCGGTGTTCCGAAGCCTGCGGCATTGGTTGTCACCGCGATGGCTCCGTCGGTTGTTCCGGTTGCGTCCGAGGTGATTACAACCTTGTAGCTTGGCGAGGTTGATGTGCCGATGTTTACTAAACTTGCCGTCGCTTTTGAACTTAGGGTGTTGAAGGTGGTAACGAATTGGCTGATTGTGGTTGAGCCGGCGGTGATCGGCACGGTCACCGTTTCTTGCGCGGAGCCTGTGCCGATCGTGAAGATCTCCTGAGTGCCAGCGCTGATAGCAGCGTCGCTTGTGGCATAGGTTCCCACTGCCGGGGCCAGTGAAAGGGTTCCATTTTTGGCGGTTGAGGTGACCGTGACTGTATAGGAGGCATTGAGTGCCCCATTAGTCGCCGTGGCGCTTACCTTGGTTTCGTCGCTGGACGTGCCCTGTTTGACCACGCCGCCACCCTTGTATGTGGCAAATTTAACAAGGGCTGTCTGCAAGGTTGAGAACCTAGTCTTAAGATCGGCAAGCGAGGTGTCGGTATCGCCTAGTTCAGTGACCTTAGTCTGCTTCGGTTTTTCACGCTGGCTGCGGGTGGCGTTAGAGGTCGCCGTAATCATCGATTCGGTGTCGATGCCTGAGGCTAGACCTGAGAAGTTTATGACTGACATAGGCAACTATTGCCGGATAAAATTGCTCTCTAGCTATACCTGCAAGAGTTGCGCCAAATGCTACCTTCTTTGGCGTGTGCTTATAGGTCCCGTCCTGAGATAGGTATAGATATCAGGAGGCGATGGTATAATGTGACGGGACCTGGGAAGAAAGACAGTAAAGGTGTTAAAACGGTATAGTGAAGCGCTAAATGCCAAGTAATGCTAGAGTACGAGAGTGGAAAAAGCACTGCAAGGGAGTTGCTGGAGCTGTATGCGGTAGACAGCACGAAGACAATATCTCGGTGGCACCACCAGTATGGGCAACACCACCGGGCGACATAAATAGTGAGGGTGAAGATGAAGAGCGAGCAAGAAAGGATACGTCAGCTTGACGTAAGCGTTGGAGAAGAATCGTTATGACAGGCAGTTTGCGATTCTTGGGGGCCTCCGGCACTGTTACCGGCTCAAAATATCTTGTCGAGGCGGGCGGCAAACGCCTGTTAATTGATGCCGGGATGTTTCAGGGGGAGCGGCGCTGGCGTGAGGAGAATTGGCGCGACCCTCAGCTTGATCTGGAGCATATTGACGCGGTGCTGATCACGCATGCCCACATCGACCATACGGGGATCTTGCCGCGTTACGTTGCTCAGGGACTTACCTGTCCGGTCTATGCTACGTCGGCCACGGTCGAAATGTCGCAGCTACTGCTGCTTGATGCGGCGCGGCTACAAGAGGAAGAAGCCAGTTATCGCCTCGAAAGCGGTAAATCTCGGCATAAGCCGCCGTTGCCATTGTATCGTGAGAAAGATGCACAGGCGGCGCTGCGGCTCTTTAGGCCGGTGCCCTTGGGTAAGGCTGTCGATCTCTTTCCACGAGTCAGTGCCACCTGGAGACGCACCGGACATATCTTGGGCGCGGCTTCGATTGAGCTTGTGGTCGAAGGAAGGCGTTTGACATTTTCTGGAGATGTTGGACGATACGGTGTCCCGATTATGCGCGATCCCGAGCCGGTCGATTTTGGCGATCTGCTGCTGATTGAGTCTACCTATGGGGATAAGCTACATTCGACAGAAAGTGCCTCTGATAAACTCGCCCAGGTAATCAACGATACGGCAAAGCGAGGTGGTTTGGTCCTTGTCCCCAGCTTCGCGGTTGGGCGTACGCAGTTACTACTCTACCAGTTGAGGGATCTTAAGCAGCGCCGCAAAATTCCTGATATTCCCGTCATCATCGATAGTCCGATGGCGCGCGATGCAACGACGATTTACAGTCAGTTTCCTGATGAGTACGACGAAGAGGCCCTTGGGCTCCTCAAACGGGGAGAACAGCCTTTCATGACCACGAAGCTACGCTTTATTCAAGATCGGCAGGAATCGATTCAGTTGAACTCTATCCATCAGCCGATGGTGCTCATAGCCGGATCGGGTATGCTATCCGGTGGACGTATCCTGCATCATTTGAAACATCGCCTCCCTGATCCGAAAAATACGCTGCTCTTTGTCGGCTATCAGCCGAAGGGGGGGCGTGGTGACTGGATCAAAAAGGGAAATCAGAGTGCCACGATTCTTGGCGATGAAATTCCCATCCGAGCGCAGATTGACGAGATAAGCGGGCTTAGTGCGCACGCGGATCGGCAGGAGCTCCTGCGTTGGTGCCGTGAGTCAACGAGCAAGCCTGGCAAGGTATATGTCGTTCATGGCGAGCCCGGACCGGCGTCATCTTTCCGTGATCTTCTGATTAAAGACAGAGGCTGGGATGTGGAGCTTGCGGGTTACCAGAAGGAGGTGTTGTTCTAAGAGCCTCGTGCCTCCTGCTTGCTATCTGCTTTCTGTAATCCGCTCTCTCCGTCTCTCGCCGCAAGGTGTTTCACTAACCTCAAGACCTCGGCTCGGCGAGAGCCGAGACGGGAGCGATCAGCAGTCAGCTTTCTGCTGACTGCATCAGTCGCAGATTCGGCTGCGGCTCAACACTAAATATTAGCCTCAAATGCTCATAGATCGTAACTACTCGCCCTTCATCGACTAACGCTGACGTCAGCCGGACGTAAAACGTCGATGTCTGACGTCGACTCGACGGTGCTCGCCGGAGCCCGGCACTAGACTTTGGACGTTAGCGTCATCGATTCTCAGAAATGGCTATTTTGTCAGGGTTATTACCACAGTTCGCGGAGCGGGTGAGTCGTTGCCATAGAGCTATACCGTCCGCAAAAAGTCTTGACGGACCTCCGAATAGCGGGGGCGGCCGGAGCGCCGCGCTCGGTCTACCCTTTTTCTGCACCATGTTACAGCTATTGATAACTCCACAAAAAGGGTAGACCAAGCGCGCCGCTAGTTGGTGCGACAGCAGA
>CAIXSY010000272.1 GCA_903922175.1 uncultured delta proteobacterium
CCATGGGTTCAGTCCGAGAGTGCCAGGCCATTTTGGACCTAAGCCTAAGCCAGAGCGCTGTCGCCATAAGTTCGCTTGACCGTCTGGCGGCTAATCTCTTTTGCCTAATCCGGAGTATGGCCTGAGGGCCAAGGGCCCATCCCGCCAAGGGTACTCTAAGATCCTGCTGAATCGGGGGGGAAGAGTGATGGCTAATTTAGAAACTTCTTGCCCGCTTATTTGTTTGACTGCTTTTGTGCAACAAATGGGCAAGAAGTTTCTCAAGATGCTCGTTGACGAGCTGGAGCAAGAGGGTTTAGGTAAAATACGCGCGGAGTACTGTGTCAATGCGCTCTCACTGATTCGCCGTGACTGCGATGAGGGGTTGGCAGTGTTGCGTGGTCAGCAGACGCTGGTGTGAGTGGAGATGAGATAGTGAGGCTTGGACACCGTTCATCCTGGTCTCTACTGGTATCGAACTGGTCCGTGAATTTGTGCGCAAGAGCCTCGTCTTCCTGCTTGTTATCTGCTTTCCGCGATCTGTTATCAGCTTTCTGTTCACTGCATCTCCACCGCAAAGGTGAGCCCAAAATATGCTGAATAGTTACGCAATTACTTCGTTAAGAAGGTAACCAGAAGTGCTTTGACCACATGCAGTCGACATTCCGCCTGGTCAAAAACGATCGACTGGCTTGAGTCGATCACGTTATTGGTGACCTCCTCCCCACGGTGGGCAGGCAGGCAATGCATAAAAATGGCATCGTCTTTAGCCGCCTTCATCAAGGTGGGATTAACCTGGTACGGCGCAAAGAGGGTAGCTCTGGTTTCTTTCTCAGCTTCCTGTCCCATTGAGACAAACGTGTCTGTGTAGACGACATCGGCGCCTGCTACGGCTTCTGCCGGCTCGTGGAGGAAGGATATCTTTGTATTGTGGGTTCGGGCCAACTGCCTGCCGGAGGCCTGCTCCTCAACCGGAATGGCGTATCCCTTGGGGCTGGCGATGGCAAACTCCATCCCGGCCATGAGGCTCATGTGCATGAGGGAGGTGGCCACGTTGTTGCCGTCGCCCACAAAAGCGACTCTGAGTCCGCGAGTCTCTTTTTTGTGCCAGCGAATGGCCATCAGATCGGCCAGCGCTTGTGTCGGATGATAACGATCACAGAGCGCGTTAATCACAGGTTTTGAGACCGTGTCGGCAAGCTCGCGAATAATTTCGTGGTGGTAGACTCGAGCGACGAGGATATCGGCGAAGCGTTCGAGGTTTTTGCCGATATCTTGGATAGATTCACGCCCGCGCTGATCGTTACCGCTTGCCATAATTTGGGAGCTTGAAAGAAATACCGGTGTCGCCCCTAAACTTGCTGCGGCAACTTCAAAGGCAACTTTAGTACGGAGCGACGGTTTCTCAAAGATCATCGCCACGACGCGGCCATCGAGGGTGCTCTCCTTGCGTTCTCCGCGACGGTGTTTTTGCTGAAAAGCTTCAGCCAGTTGCATAAGGTCCTCAACGTCGCTGAGGCTAAGATCGAGGTAGGTAGTTAGGTCTCGTTTCATAGCGGATTAGGTAGAGTTAAAGTTAACTGCTCAGAGGTAATATCCTACACCCCAGAGGTTCTTTTATACACCAGGAATAAGCCTCAGACGCCTACAAATTATACTAGGCAGGGGCGTAGTTGCGGTGATATGCACAAATTCGCAGCAGGACTTCCTGCTACTCTGGTTGACCTTCATGAGCGAGCAACACTAAAGAAGAGGTGAGTGCCTTGGCGGGCGCACATCCTTCGGCATCAAATCGAAATACGCCGGACGCGTCATCGAAAGAGAACGTACCCAAGGTGCTCGTTACTTCTTCCAGGTCACTCGAATGTGCGCATTTAATTGCGGCCGCATATGCAGATATCGAGTCATGGGCAAAATCCGCCGGATAGCTCGGAGCAAGTCCAAAGCGTTCTCTGCTTACTCCTGCGGATGTCCCGCTCCCCATTCCACCAAGCGTTCAGCCATCTGCTCTGACCAGTGATCCATCGCTTCTTTGGCATGATTCCAGCTGCCGAACTTAGCTCGCAGGGCCTTGGTTCCATAGCGTTTGTCAACGGCAGCAGCAAGACGAGTAGAGCTTCGAGAGTCGAGCACCTCGGCCTCTGCCTGGGCAAAGCCGACTGAGGTATCCGATCCAACGGCGACTCGTTTAAGTGTGCTTACCGCAAGTCCAATCGGCATAACGGTTGAAACAGTATCGAGCAAAACCTCCGATTGGTCGCCATCGGTCAGCGCCGTACGAATTCGTAGCACGTCCGGGCCGGGTTGGCTCACGATGGTGAAGTGATTTTTTTTGAGTTCCTCGCGGAGTGAGGCGGTAAAGTATGTTGCCAGGGCGGTGCGCTCCTCCTTAGCGTCACTGCGCAGATCGGCACCAGGGGTCATGTAGATCTCCACCGGATCAACGATCACCTTGGTGTACATCCCCCAGGCCGCTTGGGGGTTTTTGTAGGCTAACAGGGCCTGGTCACCTTTGCCGGGTTTCAATTGAGAATAGTCAAGCAGAAAGCCGGAGGTTTTGACTGATCGTGCCTGGTGAGTGGTGGCGCAGCCAACGAGGAATGCAATGAAGCAACACATTGCCGCTCGCATGAGTGGGAAGATCCGTTTCATATATGTATCTCCTTAAAATGCATTTTCAGAGCCGGGTGGCTCACTATGCGCCTGTGCTATTGTATGATCCAGTAGTGCTAACTATATAGAGCCTGTCCGGAAACAGCGAAAGCGCGATAGGACGGGAGAAATAAGTGAAATAGTAGAGTAGTATACGTAGCCAATTTCGAGGTTAAGCCCGAAAGAGGCACGCTATAATAGCGCCGACTAGTGAATTTTGAGG
>CAIXSY010000273.1 GCA_903922175.1 uncultured delta proteobacterium
CTTGCACTTGAACCGCTCCTGATTCCTGCCCCTGCTCCTTTTCCTATTCCAATCAAGAGGATAAGGGGCAGGAGCAGGAATCGGGAACAGTTCCAGTTCATGTTCAAGATTTAGAATTACCCACACTTATTGAGCAGTTACACAGTGCTGGGGGTAACTGCTCATAAAGCTCGGGGCTAATGAGTAATTACAGGCGTATAAGGATTCCGACGTATGAAGGAACAGATTATCAAACTTCTTGACCGCAACGTAGGCGGGCCGATCGTGCGCTTGATGCGCTTTAGCTACTTCATACCACGCACCTATAAACCTCTTGACCTAGACACCTTTTCATCATTCCTAATAATCCGTCCCGGCGGCATGGGAGACGCCGCGTTGCTACTCCCCCTGATTCGCTACCTGCGCAGCCGAGGCAAAAAAGTTGCCGTGATCTGCAATCGGCGAAACAAAGGCATATTTGACCTGTTCAAAAAGCACAAGTTTCTCGATGAGGTATTCCTTCTCGAAAAGGTGCGCGACGTGGTCAACTGCTCTAAAGTGCGTTTTGACTGCATCCTCGACAGCGAGCAATCCTTTTACACATCCGCCCTCATCGCTCAGTTCATCGCCCCAAAAAAGATCATCGGGTTTGACACCAACGAGCGCCGCAACCTGTACGACTTCTTTGTCCACTACCGCCAAGAGGAGTACGAAGCGCAGTCGTTCCTAAACCTCCTGCGCCCATTCGGACTCGATCTTGAGCTCGACTCCGTAGATCTCAAGCTTCCCAAACTAGAGCTACAGCAAGACCTACATTTTGAGGGGCGGCTTCTCACCGTATTTGGTGGAGCACACATGCCGACGCGAAGTATTTCGGTTGAGCCGCTCCAAAAAGCACTCGCCAAGCTTAGCAGCCATTTCGATCTGATCACCGCCATCGGCACCTCCCACGACGCAGCTCACGCCGACGCCTACCTACGCGATATTCCCAATGCACGCAACATGTGCGGCAAAACGTCACTCGAAGGCACACTCGCCCTCCTGCAGATGGCTCAGGCATTCATTGGCTCTGACTCAGGCCCACTCCACCTCGCGCTCCTAGCCGGGGTACCGCGCATCGTTGGGATCTTCGGTCCGGGAATCGAGGCCAAATGGGCACATCCACAGCTGATGCACGTCGTCACCTCTTCCCAACTACCTTGCCGTCCTTGTAATTACGGCAGGTTCTCACAGACACCAGCCTGCCCATATGACGCTGCCTGCATGGCGACGATACGGGCCGAACAGATCGTGAGCGCAATTCTGACTGAGAAGCCTGGTGTGGAGCCTTGACTCGACAGACCGGCTGTTGAAGTACTAACAAACTTCAAAATAGTACCGCTTCGGATCTCGTGGATCGACGAGAACCTCCAGGTCCTGACCAATCAAGCTATCCCCGGGGTCGATGGAGACGGTCTCAGACTTAAACTGATGAATGCCACCGCGAGGATGTGCGCCTTGGGCTACGACCTGATAGGTAGACGAATGAGGTCTGCCACTCTTATGGCAAGTAGAATTAATCCCGATTACCCTAACTTTAATTCGGCTTCCGTGCGCCTTTAGCCAGGAGATCTCTTTGACTTTTTTGTACGAGTATATCAGAACGGTTACGCCGATCCCCGCAGATACCAGCCCGAAAAGGAGGAAGATCAGGTTCCCACTCGTGCTGTCTGCAACCGATCTGAGCATAGCCTCCTCCGGATGTTCCGGAAGGTAGAGCACAGGAACATGCTCCCCCTGCGAGAGCTGCGAGGATGCGCTGAAAGTATGGAACGAACCGTTGGTAGGCTGATACTGGATCGTAGAGTGATACTTGGTATGACTCTTTCCCTTCGAGTCTGTTGAATGTTCAACTCGAACCTCGGTGACTACCCCCTCTGCTGCTTGGCCCTTCTCCCTAAATTCGGCAGCCTTGGACATCAGATGCAGGGCGATCCCAGCAAAAACGAGCCCGAACAGCGTAGAAGCGATGCCGAAGATGGCTAGGCCTTTGACACCGGTCACTGTGTTGCGACTTCTGGTTCCGGAATAAGAGCCAATATTTATGTTAATCATCATGTGCCCGCCTCCCCTCTACCTATCGGCGTAACTGCTCAATAACGTAATTGCACAATAATTGTGGGTAGGAGAAACGTGAACGTGCTCGTGGCCTGTCGTGAGCTTGTCGAACGGTCGTGGTCCTGGTCGATTCGGCACAC
>CAIXSY010000274.1 GCA_903922175.1 uncultured delta proteobacterium
CTGCAAAGACGGCCCCCGCCTCGCGCCATATTCCCGCCCAGGTAAGAGATGAAGTGTTTTGCCGAGACGGCGCAAGCTGCAGCTATGTCAGCCCAGACGGAGTGCGCTGTGGTAGCACTCACAACCTGCAACTAGACCATATCGTTCCTTTTGCGGTTGGAGGAAGCTCTCGTGCTGATAATTTACGATGTTGCTGCAGCCTACATAATCGACACTTGGCCAAGCGGTACTTCGGGGAAGATCACATGCAGAAATTCCTGCAGGGATAACTGCAACAAAAAAAGGTGGCGCAAGATCGTAATCTCACCCCACCCGTATCGTTCACTCACGATGGCGCTCGGGGTGCCTCCTGGCAGAGCCCTATCCTCCACGTCAGCGCTCTGATATGAGCGCATCTGCTCTCACCATGCCACCACTTGAGCAGCTTTCAACCTGAGCGGGACTTCCCATGCCACAGGTATCTAAGATTCCCTTCCCCACCCGGTAGTTCTTTGACGCGTAAAATCCCAGGGGTTTGGGGACAGCGTCCCCAAGCGGGTCTGATTATCGGCTGTTTCTACCCACAGATTCTGCGGAGGAGCCGTATATTGATATCAGCAATTTATAGGGCGTAAGATCGCGAAACTCTATGGATTTTATTTTAACGCGAAGGAACGAAGTTACGAAGGTAACAGTTTGAATTCCTTCGTTACTTCGTACCTTCGCGTTAAAAATAATTCTTCTGCTGTTTCCACTCTGCTGATCTTGGCCCTATTTAGGAAACCTTGTAACTGCTCGCCCCTTCATCGTCCTGTGCAAATAACCCTAACAAAATGACCATTTCTGAGAATCGATGACGCTGACGTCTAAGGTCTAACGCCGGGCTCCGGCGAGCACCGTCGAGTCGACGTCAGACCTCGACGCTTTACGTCCGGCGCTAGACGTTTGACGTCAGCGTTAGTCGATGAGGGGCGAGTAGTTACAGGAAACCTTTATAGCTCATCAGCGATACTTCCTATTTGACGATTGCCATACAGGCGTATCGCATTGTAATAGAATTATCAATTTGTATTACAGAGACTGCTGCGCATTTGGAGGAAAGTATGGCTAAAGCATCGACACCGCGAGTAATTAATGCGCGTCTCGACAGAGAAAGTAGCGACGCCCTTGATACCCTTCTAGCCAGCCTGGGATGGAACGAATCACGGATCATCCGTGAAGCTTTGGTGAAGTTCGCCGCTCAATGCCCGAGCAAAGGGAAGCGCCGCTTTATTGGGCTAGGGAAGTTCGATTCAGGCGTGCGCGACCGAGCGCACAATAAGGCTCACCTAAATGGGTTTGGCAGATGAAGTGCGTGCTCGTCGATACGAGTTTCATTGTGGCACTGCTGGATAAGGGTGAGCAGCACCATGCAACCTGCAAGAAACTGCTCGGGAGCGTCGGCGCACCGCTACTTACCTGTGAAGCAGTGATTGCAGAAAGTTGTTACCTCCTACGCAATCTGCGCGGAGCTGCCGACGCCGTGCTCGCCAATGTTGCCGCGGGCATCTTGCAGATCCCCTTTGACCTTTCGATCAATGCCGGGCGTGTACGCGAGATTATGCGGCAGTATTCTAACATCCCAGCTAACCTTGCCGATTCCTGCCTGGTGGCGCTGGCCGAGGAGTACGATACTGGCTTGATTCAGATTTTAGGTTCTATCGCTGGAATAAGAACAAGCCGTTCCGTAATCTACTCAACTCTTGGACAACGTGAAGCAGGAGGCGCGGATAGCCTCCAGCAGCGAGGCTCATAACTAATAAATCGCCTCAATTGAACGTACATCTCTCGCCTCGTCCATAGAGAACATCTCGCGGATAAGGTAAGGCGATTGAGGGGAGATCTTGCTCTTGGAAATACTCAATTTTGCATATCTCCTCATCGACTCCCTGTTTTGGAGTACCCTTAATAACACACTCCAGTAGAGTAACAAGATATTCGACCATATCTCCGTTAGGATACGTAAATCGAAAATGCTTTCCACCAAAAACACCTATTATTTTTGTCGGAACCACCTCAAGCCCAGTCTCTTCTAGAACTTCTCGAATAACTGCTTGCGTAGGGCCTTCGCCCGGCTCTATGGCCCCCGCTGGCAATCCCCAGATACCATCCTCTGATTTTCTTACGAGGAGGAGAGCATTAGACTCGTTGCGGATTACTCCTGCGACACTGGGCACGAGAAGGAGATCCGTGCCAAGTTTCTTTCTAATTGGCCCAAGGTAGCTCACGATCTAAATCTCACGCAGCTCACGCGCCAAAGTCTGATGGAATGCTTCAATCTCGGCAGGCGTGTATGCATAGAGCAACAACTCAGAAAGGAGCTCCCCATTCTCCCTGACCTCCTCGGGTAACCTTGAAAAATTACCTGATCGAAGATCATCCGCAAATCGTTCCGGCTTTCTTACAGAGACCGTAGTGGCCATTAGACTCAACTCATTATGCTCTACAAAGTACACCGAAATCCTACCTGTGTTCAGCTTGGTACTCAAATTTTACTTAAAAGCATATTAGAATCAGTAAGTTAGGCATGAATAGTGGTAATTGCTCATTAACCCCGGGCGAACGTTTGCCCTATCCACATAAGGCCATTTCTGGCTAGTATGATCATAGGTTTTCTATTGTCTGCGGAATGCTTGGTGGAGTTATTCGAAAATGACGGCAAAGTATTATGCCATTGGTGTGTTTCTTTTGGCGACCCTGGGTACTGCGGCGATTACTCGTGCTCAAGGAAGTGATTTAGCTCCAGGGGAAATATTCCAGGACTGCACTCATTGCCCTGAAATGGTTGTCGTTCCAGCAGGATCTGTTAAAGCTGGAAATCCCAAAGATTATGATCGAGACGATGATCAGGAGCGCCCCTCAATATCATTTAATCGCCCCTTCGCCATCGGTCGCTTCGAGCTGACACAGGCCCAGTGGGAAGACGTCATGGGAAGCAATCCCAGTCACAACAAGAACCCAGCTTTGCCAGTAGAGAAAGTAAAATTCGTCGATGTTTTAGAATTTATTTCCCGTTTGAATGCCAAAACCGGCAAACAATATCGCCTACCTACCGAGGCAGAATGGGAATACGCCGCCCGCGCTGGCAGCAATGCAGCCTATTCTTTCGGTGAGGACGCTGGAGAGTTAGGGAAATACGCTTGGTTTGAAAGCAATTCCGGCGAAACCACCCACCCGGGAGGGAAGCTGCGTCCCAACGCCTTCGGCCTTTACGATATGCCTGGCAATGTCTGGGAATGGACCAACGACTGTTATGGCTCTTCGTATGCCACCATGCTGCCAGCAGATTTCGCAAAGGAAAGGGAAGCTCACTGCTATCGCGTAATACGCGGCGGATCGATTTTCAATTTCCCAAAATACCTTACAGCATTTCACCGTGCCTCGCTTACCCCGGTAAATTTCAATGCTAATTTAGGTTTCCGGCTGGCGCTATCTTTGAGAACGGCCCCATAGACCCATAAATTTCCTCAGTGGCCGCGCGAGAGCGTTTCACAGAAAGTTCTTATCTCTTCAAAAGATCTCTTCGGCTCTCTTTGAAGGATGCAGTGAGGCCCAGGAATTCCGATCGCCTTCACGGAAGATGAGAGGATCGCCTCCCGCGCCCGTGCGGGAATCAGCCTATCGCACGTAGGGTAGAGGTAAAGTACTGGAACGGAAACTTGGTCGAGCAAGAGTGTACTATTGAGGTCAAGAATCGCCTCAAGGCGAGGGTTTCTACCTTTGTCTCAGCCAAAGAGGCCTTCATCAGCGAAACCAGGTTCGGATCGACGTCGTAACCCAAAAGAAGATGCTTTAGGACAAAATTAAAAAGTGGCAAATTGAAAGCCAGCCAGGCAACTGTCCGACGAGCGAAACGCGGGACAGCGCGTGGAGATGCGAGAAAAGACGCACAAAGAATAAGGCCCTTCAAATGCGGAGGCCGCTCTGCGGCAATCTGCAGCGCCAAGGGCCCGCTGAATGACTCCGCCAGAAGAACGAAGGCCTCGTTTTGGGGAAGCTCCGCCCTCACAAAGGGAAGAAGACTTGCGTAGCTCTGCGACCCCGCCCGCGGATAGGCTACTACGTGAGGATCGAAATCCGGAACAAGATACGGCAGTAGTGGCTGGAACATCTTTCCACTGCCGTCGAGACCAGGGAGTAGGACTATCTTCAATGGGTTCATAGTCAGCTTCTCAATTGTACTCGCATTGGCGCGATATTCAACAGTCGACCGAGGTAGTGAATTTGTTATGCCCTCAGGAAACTATTCGGGGATTTCTACGATAAGTAGTATGGAGGTGCACTATGGCGGAGTCTTCAGATCTTCACTTTGTCGAGCAAAGAATTTACTTAATTCGAGGACATAAAGTTATGCTCTCATTCCATCTCGCCAAACTCTACGGCGTCGAGGCTAAAGCTCTCATCCAGGCTGTTAAGCGCAATGCCGAGCGATTTCCAGAAGATTTTTTAAACTTACCCAGAATGAGCTTGAAGCTCTAAGGTCACAAAATGTGACCTTGTACCAAACGTGTTTTCTTGCTCACCCTACTGGGCGCGCGAATCTGATGCTAAGGCGGGTTAGGCCCGCATCGACCCCGTCCCAAGAGTTCGCTCATAGTCTTACCTTCCTGCCTGGCCTTCGCGCGCAAAGCAAAAAACAACCTGTCCCCTGCATCTTTGCGAAGTGCTGGTATGGTAAGAAGGAAGGCAAAAAGATCGCTGAGCAAGCCGGGAAAGAGAAAAAAGAACATCGCTAAAAAGCTCACGAAGAGCTGGCTTCCCTGAAAAACCATGTAATCGTTGGGAACTTTTTCACCATAACGCTCGCGCCAGGCCTCGGCATCAGCTGCTAGCTTACGCAGCCGCACCCGGCAAGCTAATAGGCCCAATATTGTCGAGACTGCGACGATTCCGAGAGCGATTATAATTCCAAAAAAATGAGCGATAGCCAGGATAGTGGCCACGTCGAGCACTGGAAAGAGCACCAAAAGGACCAGGTTAAAAAAACGTCGTGGGCTTAGCGGTGGCATAGTATTTAAGCGGGGCCTACCAGGTTTAATAAAGTACAATCAAAATCCTACCTGCGAACAGCAGGGTACTGTAACGTTTACAGAGTACTCAAATCTAACTTTTTAGTATACTAGAATCAGGAACTTAGGCTGGAATTACGGGCCGATATTGGTCTTCACAAGTACGACAAGCTCTTCGTCTAGTTCATGGCCGGCGGGAAAGCGCCCGCACCAGCAAGAAACCGATTTCCGGCCAGGAACTCCTACTCGCAGCTCTCCTTATCCAACCCAATGAACCACAGCGTCGTGTGCACCATCTTTGAGCACGCTGGCCGCAGTATGACAGGGCACACCGTGCTGGGAAATTGTGCTATGGCGTATTTGATAGACTTCCCGCTGACACCGAACTCATGCCATTCGGGATTGCACAGATTAAGCGCATGTCCGATGGATCCGGCAGCAACAAGGATTCCGGTGGCCATAGCGATATTTCGCAATATTTTGAAGATCCAGACCGGCATGAGTTGCTCCTCTGTCTAAGAATAGCACCAAATTATCACAAAACCATCACGCAGTGGTAGCATGTTTATCAGATATGCCGTCCGCAAAATCCCGGCTGGCGCGCCAAAAATGGTAGAGCTCCTGCGGACGGCATAAAAAACGGAGCCCTCTCCTTATTAAAGGGAGAGGGCCCCGCTGCATAAGACATGCGCAGTTTACTTCTCGCGCATCTTTTCCTGGAGCAGGTCGCCGAAGGTGACCGCCGCTCCCATGTCCTCGCTCATGTAACCAGCAAGCTCTTCGCGTTCCTGGCGCTTCTTGATCGCCTTGATGCTCAGGCTGATGCGGCGCTCGTTACGATCGATATTGGTGACTTCAGTCTCAATCATCTCACCAGGCTTGAAGAGGTCGGCAGCAGTCTGCTCCTTGTCCAATCCCAACTGAGAGTTGTGAATAAGTCCCTCGATGCCCTCTTCGATCTCGACGAAGACGCCGAACTCAGTGAGCGAGCTGATCTTGCCCTTGATCTTGGCGCCGGCCGGATAACGTTGCGGGATAGAATCCCACGGATCCGACATTAGCTGCTTAACACCGAGGCTCAAACGTTCGCTGGCGACGTCAATATCGAGCACCACGGCCTCGATCTCGTCGTTCTTCTTGAACATCTGCTGTATCTCGCTCGGATCACGCACACGCTTGGTCCATGAGAAATCCGAAACGTGCACCAACCCGTCGATCCCATCCTCGACTCCGATAAAGATACCGAAATCGGTGATCGAACGTACCTTACCGGTAACATGCGAACCAACCGGGTGGCGGGCATGCAGGTCTTCCCACGGATTGGGCATAAGCTGCTTCAAGCCAAGGCTGATGCGATGCTGTTCGGTATCGATACCAAGAACAACTGCTTCGACGCGATCGCTCTCGTTGACGATCTTCGAAGGATGACGCACCTTCTTGGTCCAGCTCATCTCGGAGACATGGATCAGACCCTCGACGCCCTCTTCGAGTTCGACAAAGGCACCGTAGTCGGTGACGCTCATGACCTTGCCTGAAACCTTGCAGCCGATCGGGAAACGCTCGTGGACGGTCGTCCACGGATCGGTATGCAGCTGCTTCATGCCCAAGCTGACACGCTCTTTCTCCATGTCGTACTTAAGCACTACGACAGGCACAACCTGACCAACGGAGAGCTTCTCTGACGGGTGATTAAGGCGTCCCCACGAGATATCCGTGATATGGAGCAAGCCATCGATGCCACCTAGGTCAATAAAGGCACCGTAATCGGTGACGTTCTTGACCACACCTTCCATGACCACGCCTTCAGCCAACACCTTGAGGGTCGCGGCACGCAACTGATCGCGCTCTGACATAAGCACGGCACGACGTGAGAGGACGATATTGCCCTTGTCCTTGGTAATCTTAAGGACTTTGAATTCGTAAATCTGATCGATGAATTTATCGAGGTTGCGGTGTGGGCGAATATCGATCTGAGAGCCGGGCAAGAATGCCGGGATACCGATATCAACCTGCAAACCACCCTTGACCTTCTGGACGACACGGCCACTGATCATCGAGCCGGTCTTATAGGCATC
The DNA here is from genome assembly GCA_903922175.1 of uncultured delta proteobacterium. GTDB lineage: Bacteria > Bdellovibrionota_C > UBA2361 > UBA2361 > CAIXSY01 > CAIXSY01. The sequence goes on from CAIXSY010000274.1 coordinate 7,103, forward strand.
TTCGACACGGGTCCAAATCCGCTTTTGATCGGCGCGCTCCTTAGAGAGAAGGACCTGTCCATTGTCGCCCTCAAGCGCCAAGATGCAGACCTCAACCTCATCACCCAAAGCTGCCGTCGGCTTGCCTTCGGTATCAAGAAACTGTTGCGAAGGAACGACGCCATCAGACTTAAAGCCGATATCGAGAGTGAAGAAATCTTTATTTATGCCCACCACTCTGCCCTTAATCAGTTTGCCGGGCTTAAGATTGTCGAGGTGCGAGCTGATAAGCTTTTCAAATTCACTTGCAAACGAGCCCACCTCGGCATCCGAGGAAGACCCGCTAAAACCACCAATTGATCCAGTCGTTGCCATACTTTTTCTCTGTAATTATTCCAAGTCAGTAAAGTTAAGAAATTAGTACACGTCTCAGTGGCGGGCAGAAAACTGCGCACGCACTAAGGCAGCACATTGAACGAAGTTATTTGGGATTAACGATGAACACCAACAAACAGAATCTTGATTCTGTCGTGTGCTCTCTCAAGAGGGCGCCTCCTTTTAACACAGCCCCCGACGTAGTGCGGCATCATACATACTCTGCACAATTTCAGTCAATGATCGAGACGAGTTATCGATCATAATAGCATCATGAGCAGGTTTAAGCGGAGCCACCTCGCGTCCACTATCCCGCCGATCGCGCTCCACAAGCTCACTTTCCACCTTTACTTTCAATAGGTTACGCTCGCTGACGGGGATCTCACCCAGCTCGCCAAAAAGCATAGCCAATCGCCGTGTCACCCGCACCTGCAGGTCCGCCACTACATAAAACTTAAGCTCGCTTTCGGGGAAAATGACCGTCCCCATGTCGCGCCCCTCAGCTACCATATTATGCTCTGGAAAGATCTCCCGCTGAAGGGAGACCAGCCGCTGGCGTACCTCATAGTGCGCTGAGGTGATTGACGTCGCCGTCGAGATCTCAACTGTTTTAACGAATTCGGTCATATCTTTACCGTCGACCATAAGCTGCGTACCCCGCTTCGCATCACCGCGCAGCTCAATCACATGCTGATCCAGCAGAGCTGCAGCTTTTTTAGCGTTCGTAACGTCGACGCCCTCCTGCAGAGCCAACAACCCAACCGCACGGTAGAGTAAACCTGAGTTAAAGTGAACACTGCCAAGCTTCTGGGAGAGCAGTTTCGCCAGTGTCGACTTGCCTGAACCCGCCAATCCATCAACCGTGATTACTTTTCGCATGACGTTACTATGAATGGTTTTGCAGAAGTATCAAGAGGGCTCTGCCTTGAAGCAAGGCTCGCTCTCGGCATAAGATGCTGGCGAAGGACTGATTACGCATCTTCTGGGGACAGGTAGCCATTCCGTCTTTTGCACAGGCATAAAAGATGGGGGCAACACTCCCGCGTACCCCCATCTTATTATCCGTACAAACCCGGAAAGGCCGATATATTTAGGGGAGATCAATAAATTCGCACCTCGCGTCTTTTAGCCCATGGGCACAAGACGGAGTATTGGTGATCTTTCTCATACCTTTTTTCAATGCGCTAATAGTGAACGTGCACTTATTCTTGGTCTTGGGCACTGGTGAGTAAACGAGCGCGCCGGTATTCTCCTTCTTGCGCTTAACATTATAATTCTTAACCACCCCACCAACGGTAACTTCAGCCACGCAGTTATTCACCCCGCAGATGCCGATCGACACCCGAGCATCATTGTGAAAGTTGACACAGGAAAGCACACGTGTACCAGCATGTGCCGATCCAGTTACGACAAAAAGTCCTAGGGCGAGAAGCGCAAATATCTTTTTCATGAGTCCTCCAATTAAAGTAACTAGATCTACGAAGCAAAAGCATACTCCGAGTCACGGCGTGATGACTAGTATTTTTATAGATTTCCTGCCCGACGATCTCCAACCGGGGGTGTTTGTGCGTCGCCTCGGCAATGGCCGCGAACGTAGTGACCAAGAGGTACTCGACTATTGGAGAGAGACGTTGGCACGTTTCCCTGGAACTAAACGGACGTTTGTGTGGAATTTTTCGATCGCTCTCTACGATGCAGCGCATGGCAAAATGTGGAGCTGCCGGGTTGAGCAGCGCTCGTTTGTGGCTGATGAGTTTTCGAAGAAAATTCGTCCGGGCTACCCGATGTCGAGCTTTCTGATCCCCGAAGGTTTCGATAAGCCGTCCACGGAGCTTACCGCCCTAGAACGCGCACAACTAGATGAGCGCGTATTTTCCCCGTTTCTTGAGGTGTTCCCGACCTGGCTGGCCGAAGCCGAAGCACTCTCGAGTACCTCCAACTGGCCTACACTAGCTTAATCTACCCAAGCTGCTAGAGTCGAGCTCTTATGCGGTCCGCGAATGTAACGAATGATCTTCGTCCTCGAGTTAGTGGTCAGTCTGCCGCCATTCGCCAAAACCCGCTCAAGCTTTCCTCGTTCCCCGGCGGACGTTATTGGCTCGTCAGTAAAGCGCCAACAGAAGATGTCGGCGGTAAGTTTGCTCTGTGGGGAGAGCGCCAAGGGGTACCCTGCTGCGTCGCCATGTGGCGCGATGTGCCCAAAGAACTCCATCCAGGCTTACGGCAAGAGCTTACCAAGTTTATCGCATCGCTTCCGACCGCTGCTAACGGCAACTCCTCCGCGCATACGATTGCTCTCGAAGCGGCGCTACGCTGGAGCGCAAAGCACAATTTGCGCCTCAGTGTGAAAGGACTTCAGCCCTCAGACGCAGCCACTGAAGGGCTGATCTATGACCCGAAATATGAACTCTCACCTCTCAACCGTGTGGAGCAACGCTTAGGCCGGGCAGCCTCATATCTCGTCGGGAAACGCAAAACGAAATTCGAGCAGATGGTCGGCTTGATTCTCGATAAGCTCGATGGCCCACGCGGATCGTGGCTCTTTGCCATCCCCTTCTCTTTTGCAGCCGGAACCGCCGGAGGAATGCTGGTATCGTCGCTACATTTTAATCCGCTTACCTGCGCTCTACTTACCTATGCCAGCAGCCTGATTGTCTACTGGCCCGTGCACCTCTGGCACTTGCGTAGAAGACAGTTTAAAGAATGCCTGCGTCCAGATGGAACCTACAATGAACGTCTCTGGCGCCTCCATCGCGCCCGCGATCCGTTCTATGTGCCACTGTCTGAGGCGAACTACCTTATCCCAAGATTTTTAACGCTCTACCTCGCCAACCTCGGGCTTTCCCATGTAAGCGGGCTACCACCAGCCGCAGTTGGAGGGCTAAGTAATTTTCTTAGCATGCTTAGCGCAAATGCGGTGCAATATCGTTTTCTCAATCCGATCTACGGCAGACTAACCCCGAAGATCCGCAAGGGATATATGCGTGCCTTTCACAAGGCGCGAAAGATGTGGGCTAATTCCATTTAATCTTTGTTTCCGAAAGGACCTTCACTTCAGCATCATTTAGAAAGGTACGCCCCATTCTCAGGAGAAGTATTGTCTTAAACTCATTCAGGTTGACCCTTGCTCTGGATCTATTCCCTGTGCGAATCTCCTTTTCGTACTCAACCCAGTAATTTTCTCCTATGTACTGCAGCGTCGCAGAAAGTTTTTTTTCTTTTTCCGCCGTCAGTAAGAGCTTGGTCGTAAAATAAGTGAGTAAATTTTCATAGCTCTCGGGTAAATGAACCTCCTTTGCCGGATTACTTTTTAAAGAAGCTCGAGGGCTGTCCCCATCTACAATTCGGTCTTCTTCAGTGGCAGCTACATGCTTCGGCGGGAACAATACCAGATGCTTATTCTTCTCATCCGCAGTTAATTCTATCTCCCCCCTCTCCTGCGCACCCTCGTTTAATTTCTCAGGCGCGAGGACACCTTTATTTAAATCTGCTACCTGTCGCATTGACGCAGAGGACATACCTAGCTTTGCCTCCATCTTGGACACTGCTGACAATGGATCCATCCCCCTCACCAGCTCCTCACTCTTTTTGAGCGCGGGGGTACCCGGACTACCGGACTGCTGCCGTAATGCCGACTTATATTTCTCTTGAGCACGGAGAAGATACAAGGCACAGATAAGAACCGCGACGCCCAGAACGAAGAAAGGAGTCCACAACTTCATCACATAGCTCCTTAATTACCAATCACCTCATAAGCTAACCAGACCACACCTCGCGTACCTTGATCCGAGAAAAAGGCAGCACGTAACTGTAAACACGTGACTATAAAAAACAGGGGGTCTGACTCAGACGTGCTATAAAAGCATTTGTTATTAAAGTACCACAATAGGTGAAGCTACTCAAAAAAATGAAGTAACATAGCGACACCTGCCAGCTATAGCAGACGCAAAAAGTCTTGTCGCGGCTTGTCCCCCGTCTTGTCCTACGTAGCACTTGCCGCAGTCTGTCCCGCCGAAGCACCGGCCGCGAAGTCGAGCGAAGGGGGAAGCGACTCTAAATGCGCCTGCTATATCCCCGTAGCGCATTGAAATAAAAGGAACTTTTATTTCAATGCGCAGGGTGATAGCGAGATGTCAGCGCCAAGACTTTTTGCGGATGGTATAGCCGGAGGTGGGGGTGGCGGCAACTGCTCAATAACCCCGGGTAGCTTAATAATTCGTGAGCGTGGTCGCGGTCGAAGAGTGTGCTGAATCGGCTAGCCGCCCCTTCTCACAGACTCTCAATTACCCTATTCATTCCTGAAAGTCAGCGCGTTTCTTCAAAAACACCCCTGTTCGGTAA
>CAIXSY010000275.1 GCA_903922175.1 uncultured delta proteobacterium
TCGTACCTAGTCAGCGCCATTGGAAGATGCGCAATAATCGCCATGTTTCACACGGAGATCCACCGAGATCTCACGGAGTTACACGGAGGGGATAGTGCTGGGTCCCACCACGCAGCCTCCTGTGGAACTCCGTGAGACCTCGGTGGATCTCCGTGTGAAGCATGTTGTATGCAATGGCAGGGTGCTGACCAGTTACGAAATATCTTCATAGCTTCACACCAAAGATTACGTAACTTTCTAGTTCCACTCTTTCACTTTACCCTATCTAAGCACACTGCTCAAAATTAAAAAATCCAATTGTTTTATTCTATAATTCGAGGCTTAAGTAGTTCTGTTTCGCTACCCATTTTCTGCTCTTTAGAGCGTTCTTTGCCAGTTTCTGTCCAGCGTGAAGACTTCTCCAGCACCGTGGACGCAGGGGAACGCAGAGGACGGCACATATTGACTCCAGGACCCCCCGTGAACGCATACTTGAATACCTACTAGCGGCGCGCGACGTGTCCTCCGTAGCACCGGCCGCGAGGCCGGGCGAAGGAGGAAGCGCGGCGCTCCGGCCGCCCCCCGATCTTCGGGGGCCCCCGTAACGTGCGTAATCCCCTCACCTCTTTTGCGCAATAATCTTACGAAAAGAGCCCCAAAACATAATGTTGTTCCGCATAAAGACGATACCTAATACCAGAGCTGGTGCTCACAGATTCGCCCCCTTTCAGTTACGAATCTGTCCCAGCTGGGAAGTAATGAAGTAGTAGCGGAGGTTCTTATGTTGCGGATTATGCTCACGTTAATCGTGTCGGCAAGTATCGGGCGTTGGTTTTATTCAGAGATAGAATTAGTCGCGCCCCCACTCGTCCCGGTAATAAATTCAGTCCTCAATGCGACGGAACTTCCCACGCATGACAAGTGGTCGAAGGATTCCTTTGAAGAGCTTCTGCAGGTAGTCGACGGTGTAGCCCAAACCTGCGTCACCTCGTTTGCCAAGCACAAAACCCAACAGCCACAGGCTAAACCAAAAATAGTGCAGCAGATAAAGGTCAAGCGCGCCGGCCCAACGTTCAAAGAGATTAACCACCAATTGGCGCTGCTCCAAGAGTCGTTAAATGTTGGGGCAGCGGGCGAGCAGGGGTAGTCGCGAGAGGTAACTGCCCCTGGGCGCCCCGTGCACCTAAGGCCGTCGGCCGTAACTGCAGCTGATGCAGTCTGCAGAAAGCTGATCTCTGAGAGCGGATTACAGAAGGCAGATACCTATCTCCGCAACAGCACAGGACAAATCAAGGCGAACGTTCCCCACTTTCCATAACCCTGTTTGCAAAGATCTCATCAAGATTAGTGAATATTCTTACGACTATTCCTCTGTAGAGGGATAGCTATGGGCGTCATTATTGGAATCATCGGTGTAACAGCGAGCGTGCTCGGTGGCTTTGTCATGGGCGGCGGCCCGCTACCGGTGCTGATCCAAATAAACGAACTGATTGTCATTGGCGGTGCCGCCCTCTTCGGCGTCGTCATCGGCAACCCCGGCTACGTGCTCAAAGGCATTATTCCGGCCATCATTGGCGGCATCAAGGGCTCCGGCGTCGATAAAAAAATGTATAAAGATCTCCTTGGCCTAATGGCCAGCATCTTCGACACGATGCGCAAAGAGGGCGTGCTTGGCATCGAAGCCGACCTGGCCGATCCGCACAAGAGCGCGCGCTTTCAAAAGTATCCCAAAGCCGCCCACGACCATCATCTGATGGAGACATTCACCAGCGCGCTGCGCCTGTTCGTCGACGGTGTGGTAAATGCCTTCGACCTCGAGCGTCTGCTCGATACCGAAATCGAAACCCACCATGAGGAAGCACTAATTTATCCCGGTGTGCTTTCGAAGCTCAGTGACTCATTCCCTGGTCTCGGCATCGTTGCCGCCGTGCTCGGCATTATCGTTACCATGCAATTCCTCGACGGCCCACCGGCAGTCATCGGTCACCACGTCGCCGCCGCTCTCGTTGGAACAATGTTGGGTATTCTCTTCTGTTACGGCTACGTCGGGCCTCTCGCCTCCAAGGTTGAGTACGTGGTGCGCGAGCAAAGTGCACTCTTGAAGTGCGTCAAGGCTGGTCTCGTTTCGTTCGCTGGTGGAGCACCGCCGCAGGTGGCTCTCGAATTTGCGCGCAAAACAATTCCACCCAGTATGCGACCAACGGCAGAGGAGCTCGAAACGCTTATCAAGGAAGCCAAGGGCAAGTAATACACAGGCCTAAGCCATGGCGGATGACAAGCCGATTATCATCATTAAGAAGAAGGGCGGCCACGGCGGTCACCACGGCGGCGCCTGGAAGGTGGCCTACGCTGACTTCGTCACTGCCATGATGGCATTCTTCATGGTTATGTGGCTGGTCAACTCTGCGTCAGATCCGACGCGCGAAAATATCGCCTCGTATTTTCGAAAACCAGGCTTGTTCCAATCCGGCTCCGGTACGCCTCTATTAATCGGCAACGCTGGTATTTTGCCGGATGCCCCTCCCCCCAAACCTGATGAAAAAAAGAATAGTCAGGGCAACTCTATGGAGCGCTTGCAAAAGCGCAGCGGCACCGATGACACCGGCCAACGCCGCGCAACTGAACATGGCGAAAAAGAGCGTGGGCAAGGCGATAAGGACGGCTTGGGTGAAAAGACCCCAACCAACCCAGAGGAGTTCGCACAAGAAAACTTCACCTCCCACGGTATCAGCATGCAACAAACTAAGATGCAGACCATGGCTGCAAAGATCGAAAAGACCTTAGCCGAGTCTAAAGAGTTACGCGAACTGCTCGGCATCGTCGACGTCAAGGTCGATGCCGACGGGCTCAATATCGAGATCATGGACACCGAGAAAGCGAGCATGTTTACCCTTGGCAGTGCACGCGTCCAACCCGAGGCGGAGGAAGCCTTTAAAAAGATCGGGGTGATGCTGGCCAAGCTTCCCAACAACATCGATATCGTCGGCCATACGGACGCACGCACCTTTCCCGGTAACGCCGCCGGCTATAGCAATTGGGAGCTCTCCTCCGACCGTGCCAACGCCGCGCGGCGCTTGCTCGTCGCCCAAGGAGTAACTCCCGGGCGCATCACCAGTGTCGTCGGCCGTGCAGACAAAGAGCTCAAGAAAGCCGATGCCCCTGCGGACGCTTCTAACCGTCGCATAACGATCAAGATGCGCTTCCGCACAACGCAACAGGTCGACCTAGCCAAAGATCCCTTGGCGCTCAACAACCTTAACCTCGAAGAGGAAGATTACCAGAAGAAGCAAGCCGAGAATGTGCACACCTTTAGCGCTAAACAGATTAATGAAGGTCAGAAGAACCCCGGTGAAAAACCCAAACTGCCCGGCACCGTTTTACTGCCCACAACGGATCCACCGAAGAGCAATCCTGACTACTTCGGCCGCGACACGATCTTCAACGATAGCCCCGTGTTGGGGCCAGAAGATCACTTCGCACATTACTAGCCAAAAAGGCCTGGCCTTTCCCCAGCTACTCTGACAACATGCTCACCTCATGGCGGCAGAACGAACGGTATATTGTGAAGATGCACTTGCCTGGCTCGCGAGCCGTGCCCCATGCACTTCAGCTTCGCTGGTAGCCTCACTACCAGATATCTCAGAATTCCCAAGCTATTCGCTGGCCACCTGGAGCGAATGGTTTATGAATGCTGGACGAGCCGCGCTCGCGGCGACGCCGGATAATGGGGTGACTATCTTCTATCAATCTGACATTAAGCGCGACGGGACCTGGGTTGATAAGAGCTATTTATGCCAAAAAGCAGCAGAAGCCGAGGGACGGGCGCTCCTGTGGCATAAGATCGTCTGCCGCCATCCGGCAGGCAGTGTGACCTATGGCCGCCCAAGCTATTCTCATATCCTCTGTTTTAGTAAGGAGGTGCGAGCCCCTGTGGAGGCCTCCACCGCTGACGTCCTCCCCGAGGCTGGGGAAAAGACCTGGACACGCGGTATGGGCATTGAAGCCTGCCTTCTTGTGGCACGCTTTATCGCCGAGCACACCCAGACAACGACCGTCATCCACCCTTTTTGCGGTGAAGGTTCGATGCTTGCCGCAGCAAACGCGCTTGGCCTTTCAGCGATCGGCATCGAGCGCAGTCCGAAACGTGCAGAAAAAGCGCGAAAGCTCACGCTTGATCTTGAGGCCAGAGCATGGCGGACGGAGGAGCGCGCTAGCGCGCGCTCCTAGCCCACCTTCGGTGCGAGAACCTCTCGTGCTAGCACCGTGCAGAAAAGCAGAGCCAAGTACTCACGGAAGCAGCCTGGTATAAGGAAAACAGGGGGGTAACTGCTCAATTACCCAATAACCCCACATAATAAAACGGCGACGTAGATACGCTACGTCTGGAGCGCAATGAGTTTGTGACGAAGGCGGTACAGGTTGCTACGAGAAAAGAGAGTAAAGAGTTGGCAGGTGTTTTTGTAAAGGTCACGGTAACGAACCTTGGTATAGTCCCAGAGACACTTAACGATCCGAAAAGCATGTTCACCAAGAGCGCGAACCCTGCTTACGGAATGGTTCCAGCGCTGGTCAAGCTTACGCAACGGTGTACCCCGGCCTGCTTTGCGCACGATACGCCAAGCTACGCAGTTACATCGACCACGTTCACGCCCACGAGCACGTTCACGATTCTCCTACCCACTCTTATCAAGTAATTACCGTTCACGGGTGGCACTACCACCTTACTCCACTATGATTTTCTGGTTCTCAACCCGGCTGGGTACAAACTTATTGTCCCGTACCAGCTTCAACTGATACGTGTCGACAATATCACCGTTGCCATCGAAACTAAGTGGGTACGAGCTGCCCATTATGTTGCGAGTCGACCTAAGCACGCTTCTTACGCACGTACCACGCTGCTGTATCTCAGCTGCACACTCCTGCTGCGCTTGTCGTAAGAGCAGCATAGCATCATAAAAACGTAGCACGACCGAGGTCGGCGCCTCGTTAAAATTATCAAGTAACGCCTTCTCGCGCTGAGGCGTGGTGCTGGCGGCTGAAGCCACCACGACAACTGACTCGGTTGCTCCCGACCCAGACACGATCAGATCCGGATTGTCGCACGCCCCGGGGCAGGCAAAGATATCCGGCGCGAGCCCAATCTCCTTTGACTGACGTAAAACTGAGCCCGCATCAAGACCCCACACGGCGAGGATCACCGCATCCGGCTTGGCCATTTTGAGCTTGAGCAGAGCCGGGCGATAATCGCTCGTCCCCGGTAAGCATGATTCTTGTGCGACGAGACGTCCGGCGTCTTTGAGCGCAGGGCCCAAGACCTTGGCGTATCCACTCCCGTAGTCATCTTCCACATAGAGTAATCCGATGCGCTGCTTACCGAGCTCGTTGAGCAACAGATCCTGCATACGCTGAGCAAAACCAGGGGCAGTGCTCATCAGCCGAAAGCCATAATCACTGGGCACCGAAAATCCCGGCACAACCGCCATAGCCAGAAGCACTATGTGGGCACGATTAGCCATCGGTAAAAGCGCCATAGCGATCGGGCTACCCATGCTCAAAACAACCTCCACCTTATTAAGTGCCTGAAGCTTGCTAAAGGCCAGGACTGCCTCCTTGGCATCGCTGTGAGAATCCTCATAGAATATCTCGGGCTGAAACGAAGCTCCAAACTCACGCAGCGCCAGGTCGATACCGATCCTCCCCAGCTGGCCCTGGCGCGCCTCTTTGCCGCTAAAAGGGAAGATGACGCCGATGCGCAACGGATGCGTGGCTTGCGCCACAGCGATCTGCAGCGGGAAAAGACAGACAAGAAACAATGTGATCGTCATTCTCATGGAGCAGCCTGTCACCTCTTTTAAATGAACATCAAAGATTGGCTCGATTTTAAATCAAAAGGGACGCTACCCTTTTCTAAAAAGATAGCGTCCCTCTTGATATCTTGGTGGGCGCTACTGGACTTGAACCAGTGACCCCCAGCTTGTAAGGCTGATGCTCTGCCAACTGAGCTAAGCGCCCAAGATCTCTTCCAACTCAATGCTAAAAACTTGCTAAACTACATTAGGCGATGGATGTCACTTGGTTACATAAAAAGCGGACGAGACCATTCGACAAGCTCATAGCTGGCTGTCCGCGCTCCCAGGTACCTGCCATTCTCGACAAACGTCACTTACGCTACCCATTCTTACTTAACGTGTCAATTATAGCGGCCATCAGCAAATGCCTCGCCATGTCAGACAGTTAAACACCAGCTCCCACACAGCCTTCATCTCTCATCTGTTACGCAGCTGCAGCAAGCGGCATCCAAGGCTAGCGCGGCGCGTCAGCGCCGCGCTGCGCTAGTGCGCGACGACAGTCGTCCCCGAGATCTTCTCTTTGTCTTCGCCGTCACCGCCCTCCTCACCATCGCCATCCTCACCATAAAGCATCTGGTCGCGAATGGCTTTGCGGTCAAGCATCTTGTCAAAGTCCTTGGCGCTCGTGCAGATCAACGCCTCTTGGAGCACTTCATCCACATGCGAGACGGGGATGAACTCAAGATCGTTTCTGACGGTTACGGGTATCTCTTCGATGTCGTTCTCGTTCTCCTTGGGAAGCAAGATACGCTTAATACCGCCTCGATGAGCGGCAAGGGCCTTCTCCTTCAAACCACCGATCGGCAGAACGTTACCACGCAGCGTAATCTCCCCTGTCATCGCTACCTGCCGATCGACTGGAATTCCAGTGAGTGCAGAGACGAGCGACGTTGCCATGGTGATACCAGCCGACGGTCCGTCCTTGGGGATGGCACCCTCTGGGACGTGCACGTGAATATCAATCTTATCATAGAAATGCCGGTCGAGGCCGAGCATCTCTGCACGTGAACGCACATAGCTCAAGGCAGCACGGGCTGATTCCTGCATCACGTCGCCCAGCTTGCCGGTAATCTGCAGACGTCCCTTACCGGGCAGAATCGTGGTTTCGATAACGAGCAGCTCGCCGCCCTTATCGGTCCAGGCCAAGCCGGTGGTAGTCCCGATCTGGTTCTCGACCTCTGTGGTACCAAAGCGGTACTTGGGTTGCCCCATGTACTCGACAATCGCCGCCGCATTAATACGGACGACAAACTCCTTGCCCTTCTCAACGATCTGTACCGCAGCCTTACGCGCCAGGGTGGCGATCGCTCGTTCGAGGTTACGCACTCCGGACTCACGCGTGTAGTGGCGGATGATCTCAACCAAGGCTTCGTCTTCAATCAGAAGATTTTCCGGGGTAAGACCATTCTCCTCGACCTGCTTCTTAAAGAGATACTTCTTGGCGATGGCCAGCTTCTCAAGCTCGGTGTAACCCGAGAGCGAGATTAACTCCATACGATCCATCAACGGCTGCGGAATGGTGTGCAGTGTGTTGGCGGTCGTAATGAACATCACCTTGGACAGGTCATAGTCGCAGTCAAGGTAGTGATCATTGAAGGTAAAGTTCTGCTCAGGATCAAGCACTTCGAGGAGTGCCGATGATGGATCTCCCCTAAAGTCAGCCGACATCTTGTCAACTTCATCAAGCAGGAAGACCGGATTACTCGTCCCCGCTTTCTTAAGCGACTGAATAATCTTGCCAGGCAGCGCCCCGATGTAGGTGCGTCGGTGACCGCGTATCTCAGCCTCATCGCGTACACCACCGAGGGCGACGCGCACAAATTTACGACCGGTGGAGCGAGCGATAGAGCGGCCCAGAGATGTTTTACCAACGCCCGGTGGTCCGACGAGGCACAAGATCGGTCCTTTGAGTTTACCGACGAGTTTCTGCACAGCGAGGTACTCAAGGATACGCTCCTTAACCTTTTCGAGACCGTAGTGATCGTCTTCAAGAACCTCTCGCGCTTTATCGATATCGATCTCATCCTTGGAGACCTCATTCCACGGCAAAGCGAGCATCCAGTCGACGTAGTTGCGCACGACGGTGGCCTCAGCCGACATCGGCGACATCATCTTCAGTTTCTTAATCTCCTTGTCGCACTTTTCGCGCGCCTCATCGGGCATATCCTTGGTCTTGAGCTTGTCCTCCAGCTCCTGCATCTCATTGCGGAATTCGTCCTTCTCTCCCAACTCCTTCTGGATCGCCCGCATCTGCTCGTTGAGGTAGTACTCCTTTTGCGTCTTCTCCATCTGCTTCTTGACGCGGTTGCGGATACGCTTCTCAACCTGGAGGATCTCGATCTCGGACTTCATGTGCCCAAGGATCTTATCGAGGCGCTCCTGTGCCGGCACCGTCTCAAGAATATCCTGCTTATCTTCAAGCTTGATGTTGAGCTGGGCGACAATAAAATCTGCAAGCCGCGATGGATCTTCAATCGCATTGACCTGCATAATCATCTCGGGGTTAACTTTCTTGCCGAGCTTGACGTAATTCTCGAAGGTGACGTTGACCGAGCGCATCAGCGCCTTCAGTTCGGTGGTAACTTCACAGGTCGAGATAAGCTCCTCGACCTCAACCAGGAGATACTCATCTTCCTTAACATAGCGCTTGATCTTGGCGCGGCATTTACCTTCAACGAGGACCTTGATCGGGCCATCGGCAAGGCGAATGAGCTGCACGATCTCGCCCAATGTCCCGATGGTATAGATATCCTTTTGGCCGGGGTTGCTCGTGCGCGCATCCTTCTGCGCCGAGAGCATAATGTACTTGCCCTCCTTCTGAGCCTCCTCGATAGCTTTGACGCTTTTCTCGCGCCCGACAAACAGCGGTACCACCTGCTGCGGGAAAACAACGAGTTCTCTTAGTGCAAGTAGCGGGATGGGATTAACCAAATTTGATTTCATGTTGGAATATCAATAGTTTAGTCGAAGAAGATGCAACACAGGCTATATAGGTTAGATGCTAATGGAGGGCGCGAAAAACCACAATAATGAACTTGATAAGATAATTTTCAGGGTTTCCCGCAGTAGGGGCCCGTCTTCGACGGGCCCCTAGCCTTGATTTAGCGGTGAGTTCAAGGCAACACGGCATCGATCGGCAGAGAATGGGCAGATTCTGCTTTTAGTTAGGGACACATGGCGCAATTGCTCAATAAGATAAGTGTGGGTAATTCTAAATCTTGAACTTGCACTTGAACTGTTCCCGATTCCTGCTCCTGCCCCTTATCCTCTTGATTGGAATAGGAAAAGGAGCGGGAGCAGGAATAAGGAGCGGTTCAAGTGCAAGTTCAAGCAAGTTACTTTTGCCCGGGGTTATTGAGCAATTACGAAGACTCCCTCGCTAGAAACGACGGAGGTCCCTCGTCGCTAGCGCTCCTCGGGATGACAGGGGGCGGTAACGGTTACACAAAACCACAGCGCCCCAAGACAATAATAACACTGCCTTTCACCTCAATCAATTCCGGCGGGTCCGCGTGCTTATGCCAAACTTTTACGCGTCCCATCCATAATGCGGGGAGAATCAAGGGATCGGATCAGCAAGGACCCGCCGCTCCTAGGCCGACTCCGCCTGGCTCTGATAAACGACTAGCGGCTTTTCGTTCTTGAGGATGCTGTCTTCAGAGACGACCACCTCTTTGATATCGGGATCCGAGGGGACGTCGAACATGACTTCAAGCATGGCGTTTTCAAGGATTGCTCGAAGACCACGTGCACCGGACTTGCGCTCGATGGCCTTCTTGGCAATGGCCTGAAGCGCTCCATCGGTAAAGCGCAGCTGCACGTTCTCCATATCAAGGATCTTCTTGTACTGCTTGGTAAGCGCATTTTTTGGCTCTACCAAGATCCGCATCAGCGCTGCCTGATCAAGATCTTCAAGCGTCGCAATCAGCGGCAAGCGTCCAATGAACTCGGGGATTAAGCCGAATTTTAAGAGATCTTCAGGCTGCACCTTGGCGAGGAGCGCACTACGCTCGTCAGTGGCTTTGGCGCGGTTGTTATCGCCCTCTTTGAGGGTCCCGAAGCCAAGCTTTTTATGCCCGACCCGCTGGCGAATTATATCTTCAAGTCCGACGAAAGCTCCACCACAGATAAAGAGAATATTGGTCGTATCAACCTGAACATACTCCTGCTGCGGATGTTTACGCCCTCCCTTGGGCGGGACATTGGCCATGGTGCCCTCAAGCATCTTGAGTAGCGCCTGCTGCACCCCCTCTCCGGAGACATCGCGTGTTATCGAAGGGTTCTCTGACTTACGTGATATTTTATCGATCTCATCGATATAGACGATGCCACGCTGGCAACGCTCAACGTCGTGATCCGACGCCTGCAGAAGGTTGAGGATTATGTTTTCAACATCTTCACCGACATACCCAGCTTCAGTCAGCGTCGTGGCATCGGCGATAGTAAATGGGACATTAAGTATCTTGGCCAGGCTCTGTGCAAGCAATGTCTTGCCGGTGCCCGTCGGACCAATGAGCATAATGTTTGACTTTGAGATCTCCACCTCACCGGCAGAGATACTGCGCGCCTCGATACGCTTATAGTGATTGTGCACGGCGACGGAGAGTACCTTCTTGGCATAATCCTGGCCAATGACGTACTGATCGAGGAAGGTCTTAATCTCCTTAGGACGCGGGATCTTCGAGGAGGGAGAGTGCGGTTCTTCCTGATCAACCTCTTCAGCGATGATGTCATTGCAAAGATCAATGCACTCATCGCAAATATATACTGAAGGGCCAGCAATCAGCTTGCGCACCTCTTCCTGAGTGCGGTTACAGAAGGAGCAAACCAAGGTATGGCGTCCTTTATCAGTCCCTTTAGTCAATCGACACCTCCTCTGTTGCAAACACCAACTAGCTTAACTCGAACAAGAAACATCGCGCACTAACAAAGCTCTAAGACATAGTCGAATTATAAACTAAGCTGTCCGCTTAGGCTAGCCAACTATACTTGCTGTGTTTTCAGCTAGTTCGGCCCAATATCAGTAACTTCTCAACAACCTCGGGTAGCTTAATAATTCGTGAGCGTGGTCGCGGTCGAAGAGTGTGCTGAATCGGCTAGCCGCCCCTTCTCACAGACTCTCAATTACCCTATTCATTCCTGAAAGTCAGCGCGTTTCTTCAAAAACACCCCTGTTCGGTAA
>CAIXSY010000276.1 GCA_903922175.1 uncultured delta proteobacterium
ACTCCGTGCGATCTCAGTGGTACTCCGTGTGAAGCAATCATTACGCTCAGTCCACTTTTAATGAGCAGATACAAATGTCACCTTTTGCCGTGGTTGCTCTATAACCTCCCCCATGAGGGAGATTCGTGAGAGATTCAGGAGTTAGCTTATGGGCCGCTTGGTAATCGTCGTTATTACACTATTGCTTGGAGCTGCGGCGTTGTTGAGCTATACCCACGGTAAGCAGAAACATGGGCACTCACGCTCTGCACCTTCGCCGGGCCAAGAGGATAAAAAGCCCAGAGCCCCAGATTTATCTCGCCTGCACCAAGATCTTAGTGCCAGCCAGACAAAGGTGCGAGTGCGGGCGGCGCACGATCTTAAAGAGGTAGGTGATGAAAGCTCAATCCCGTTCTTACTTAATGCCCTTGCCGATGCGCCGAAGGAGCGACCTTACGGAGGTAACAATGAGTCAGGTGAGCTGACCGTGCGCTACTGGGCAAATGAAGCGCTTAAAAAGATCAGTGGGCGAGATTTTCACTTCGAATGGGACGCGGATAGTGAAGATCGAGAAATTGCCATCCTGCGCTGGCGTAAATGGTATACGGCAAAGATTCGTATGGACAAGAGCGTCGCGGCGGCGACGTCAGCAAAGCAGGCGGATAGAAATACAGCGGCGGTGCCGTAGGCGGGTTCAATAAGCGATCAGCTCATAAATATCCGCTCAGCGCATTCCATAAAAAGTTGCACACTCGCCATTGTGCAACAAATGGGCAAGAAGTTTCTAATGTTTATTTTTCCTTCAGCAACAAAAAGTACATGGCCACAATCAAAGCAGCCGCGGCGGTGACGAAAAATGGCATCGACGCTCCAAGCATCGTCCACAAGGCGCCGGCGAGTGGGCTTGCCACCAAGAGCGATAGCGTTGTCAGCATCTGAAAAAGGCCTAAGCCGGTGGCGCGCAGGTGGCTTGGGATGCTGTGTGACAGCCAGGCTTTGGATATACCTTCGTTCATCGCTGAATAGACGCCGTAGATCAGCATTATCCACCAGAAGTTAGCAGAGGTTGCCCCATAGCCAGCCAGGCATAGACCGCTGAAAAGAGTAGCAGGCTAACGATATAGATCCAACGATAGCCCATCGCGTCGGCAAGTTTCCCTGCAGGATAGGCGAGTACTTTTTTAGAAGCCATATCTTATTCGGATTCATGCAGCTGGCGTTTCTCATCGAGGATGCGATCTAGTTCTTGCATGTCAGGGTCGCTGGCCGACGTCGGAGGAGAACCGGCTGAGGATAGCGGCGTTGGACTCAGAACAGGCGCGGTTGAGTTAACGTTATCTTCTAGGGTCGGTGTCGGCGCCTCAGTCGCGTCAGGCGTGGGCTCCGAAGCGGCAGTTCCGGCGCTCGATGGAATCGAAATGCCCCTCTTTTTCAGGGCGGCTAGGCGGTTGGTTGCCTCCGGCTCTCCTTTCTCGGATGCAATCGAATACCAGTGAGCCGCTTCAGCCAGGTTCTTCTTCATGCCGTCGCCGTACTCATACATAGTGCCTAGTTTGAGGCATGCCTTGGCGTGTCCCTGCGCCGCGGCGAGCGCAAACCAATGCTGCGCCTCTTTAAAGTCTCGCTTGACGCCGTCGCCACGGGCGTACATCCGTCCGAGTGAATACTGTGCATCGGCGTGGCCCGAGGTGGCAAGTGGCATCCACTCGCGTAAGGCACTGCTAAAATCGCCACTGTTGGCCGCTGTACGCCCGGCTTCATAGTCAGCCCACGCTGTCTGTGCGGAGGAGTTGATTATCAAAAGGAGTAGAGCAAGGAATCCACGTGTGTTCATAATCCTCATTTCGAGATCTGTCGCCACGTGCCGGTAAGTTCGGTTCGCTGGTGGTTGTTTGTTCGATGGGTCTGGGTATTGTCGGCTGCCCCGCATCCGGAGCTCGATTCCGTGCTTTCGCTGCTTTCGCTAGAGATGGTGCCGCTTAGTGTTCCATCAGGTTTGAGTGTTATCTGTATCCCCGAGAGGTTCGTCGACGTCTTCGTCATCTTCACGCAGCCTCCGTTGGTACAGGTGATAGGTGGAGATATTATCTGTGAGGTAAGGCTGAGCAGGTTATCCTTAATGCCGCCGCCAATGACTCCGTTGAATTGCATCGGCGTGCAACCCGGTCTGGTTGAAGGTGCTGCGGCTGTGCTTGTTCCCTCAACGTTGCTCTCGTAAATGCGGTAGGTTTCGTAGGTCTTAAATGAGGGCATCTCCGGCGACCATGTCTCCACTTCAATAATGCGGTCAGGCGGGACAACTGCTGGGGAGGGGGCGCCTGTCACTGTCGTAGCGGCAACGCTTGGGAGCGAATCTGGTGAGGTCTGAAGCAAGGCGATCTCGGGTCGGGGGATCGGCCGCTGTTCTCGAACGATTCCTTCCTGCGGCGAGGTTGTGACTCTGCTCGTTAGTCCCTCCACTAATGGATGAGTCGAGCCGTTATTCGCCACGCTTGGTCTACTCTGTTTCTTAAGGCTCTCTGTTGCCTTATCTATGCTGTCAACGGCGACTGAGTGCAAGTTACCCTGAGACAGCGCACCAAGGAGCGAGCTGCTGCCGTCGAACTCGGGGGTGGCAGCGATCGGAGAAAAAGCGTGCTTGGCGCTAAAAGCATACGCACGCTGGAGCCTCGAAGTCAGGTTTCTCTGAATGGTGGCAATATCTTCATGCGTCACCTCGGCTGCGGCTAGGCTCTGATAGAAAAAATTAAGCGATGGGGTACGGCTGATAACGTTCTTGCGAGCGAGCTCAGAGGCGTCGGCTAGGTAAAGCAATTCTGCCCGTGTCTGTGGTGGGCTGGCAGCGGCTTCGTTACGGCGCGAAATAGCCACGCTGAAGTCAGAGCTGTGGTGGGAGACGAGGAAGGCGATCTGTTCTGTGGCGTTGGCGGCCCAGAAGATTGGGGTAAGGTCGCTTAGCTGCTCGGCATTCATGCCGGTAAAGGCATCGTGCGTTTTGGCTGAGGTTAGAGGAAAGGCTTTGAGTGCCTCCTCCGTGCCGGAAGCGACAAGACGCTCCGTAAAGGAGAGGATCTTTTCGCGCAGCTCCTGGAGCGCCGCATCCTCTCCCGATGAGGGAGTTCGCAGTAAGCGCAGGCGTCCCCAGTTTTCGTACATGCGCGCCTCGGCTAAAGCGTATCCAGCGACCAGATCTCCTGTTCCCGTGCTCAGCCAATGGCGGAAGCTTTCGGGGGTGTGTTCCTTGGCGCGTGATATAAAGCTTGCGAGAGACTCTTGGACGGCGTGCGCGAGCATCTCCGGCAGGTAGCCACCTTTACGCAGCCAGAGCGGCCGTGCTTGGACCGGCTCTCCGCGAACGGCATCTCCCAGGACTAGCTCCGTGTCCTCAAGTCGATAGCCTGCAATGCGCTCCTGCCAAAGCTGCAGCACAAAAAGATCGAGCCACGGGTTATAATAAGCAACGAAATGAGTATGGTTGGCGGCGTAGCCGTGGGTTGGGATAGAGGTTGAGAAGAGGTAGGACCAGGCGACACGTTTTGGTAACTTACCAAACGCGCCGCGTTCAATCAGTGCAGAAATATTAACTACTTTTTCAGAAGCAGCGCTTCGAAGCGCTTGCTCGTAGTCGTCGAGTGCCTGATCTCGAAAGGAGGTAAGCGCGCTGAGAAAGCCGGCTTCCGGCTGCTGAGCATGGGAAGCTGAGAGGGTCAGAAGAAGAGCAATAAATATCGCTAAGAGTGAGAAAATTCGCATAGTTATGGGCAATACTAGTAATTGCTCAATAACCCCGGGCAAAAGGAACTTGCTTGAACTTGCACTGGAACCGCTCCTGATTCCTGCCCCTGCTCCTTTTCCTATTCCAATCAAGAGGATAAGGGGCAGGAGCAGGAATCGGGAACAGTTCCAGTTCATGTTCAAGATTTAGAATTACCCACACTTATTGAGCAGTTACCAATACTACCCTAGAGCGTGGCTTGTCGCCATAGAGCTGAAATAGGGTGAAGCAAGACCAACGCGAGTGCGGATAAGGGGGTCAAGTTGTCTTTTTGGAGGATTGTCGCTTGGTCCTGCCCCGCCTAATTTTTGAATACCTCACCCCGCCGTAAATCTGCTCTTAATTAGAAATATCTCACCAGTGCCGCTTACGGAAAAATTGATCTGCAATGGCCGGACGAGTTCGCCGGTCTGCGGAAGCGCTAGCGTGATGTGTTCAATAGTATTTTCTACGGATAGCTGCTTACGTACAAGGGCGGCTCCCGGAACCTGTTTCAGGTGTACCTCCAAGGTGGCTGAGCCGCCACGCGCGATCACATCAAGTTCGAGTCTTCCCGGCGGAGACGATGGGGCTTGAAGGTAAAATGAGCTATCAATCTTTGTCTCGCCGCCTAATTCAAACAGGAACGAATCTTTAGCGTCCTCGCGGATTAGGGTAAGCTCCGCGCCGAGTCCTTTGACCTTACGCTTAAACTCTTCATAGTCGAAGTTTTTGGCATATTGTGCCAGGTAGAGGACCTGTTCTACGCCGGCGATTCTATGGAGCCAAACGAGGGAGCGTTTATCGGGGAAATCGGCTAATTCCCGTGGCGCGTCGCGCATGAAGTTCGTTTTCATGCCGCTATAGCCGTTTAATAGCGGGCGCTCGAGGTCGAATGCCCAGAGCATATAGTTTGTATTGATCGCCGCGTATTCTCCCCAACTTGCTACCTGTCGATTGCTATTGAGTGATTTCGTTAAGGGGAGAATAGCGAGTGCTTGGTTGCCTTGGACTTTCTCATTTTTAAGCCAAGCAAAGATCGGCGGCGGAGTGCGTAACGGCTGAAGCGAGAACCCGGTGTTGAAGTTCTCGAGGAGTCCCAGGGAGAGTAGGAGTGGGATGGCGTAGAAGCGTCTGTTTTTGGGCATTCGCCGTGATAGGAAAAGAGAGCAGGCGACGATGAGGAAGAAGACGCTGACGAGGCCCGCTCGGCTTACCGCTCGCAGAGCATCAAAGCCAGGTACGAACGTGTGAAGAAGCGCAAAGGGCCCAATCGCCCATTGGCCCTTTTCCGGATTACCCAGGGGGCCAAAGGAGATGGCAAGAAAGGCAAGCGCACCTAATAGGCATATCGCCAAAACATCGCGATCGGTCAAAAACGAGACACGCAATAGACGCTCAAGTCTTCCCATGCGCCAAAGGAAGATCAGCATTCCGCCAAGTGCTGCCCACAGCGAGAGCGCACAGAGTAGGTGACGAAGCGCTGGTGAAGGAACGGAGATGGGCAGCGAGAAGATCGCCACCATCACGCAGGGAGCGATAACTAAAAGCGCATAGCGCTGTAGTTTTTTTGCGCCATAGATGCGTCGCAGCACGAAGAAACCGAGAACCATTAGGGTAAAGCCGGGAAATAAGTTTTCTTCTTCTGAACGTGTGAAGGGAAGGCCGCCGTAGATGAAATTGAGCGGGGAAGAAGATAGGTAAGAGATGATTGAGGCGGAGAAATAGTAGGCCTCGTAGAGGCCGCGCTGCCCAAAGGTCGATTTAACTGCTAGGTAGGGGGAGATAAAAAAGACAAGCGGCAAAATTCCGATAATGCCGCCAACGACAAACCGAAGTATATCTGCCTTACCAAGGTGTCGAGGGTGCAGGGCAACAAAAGCGAGAAGGACAGAGCCGCAGGCGGCGAGCGTAAAAAGAGCGTAATAGGCAGCGCTTAGGAAGGCGAGGAAGATGTAGGCCCCGATCTTAAGGGGGGGCATAAACGCCGGCGCCGCAACGTAATCAAACATGGCGCTAAGGGCGAGTGGAATAAAAAAGGCAAACTGCAGCTGTGGATGGCCAAGGTTAACCCCCAAGTAGGAATAGCACATGAAAAGTGCCGCACCGAAGATAGCCCCGAGCCAGCTGCCGCCGAGCTTGAAAACGAGGCGGTAGGTGCAGTAGCCGTTGAGAAGATTGGCGAGGAGCAGTGTCAGGTTGTAAGCGACAATGAAAGGGAATCCGACCTTGATCAGGATCCCCGTGACAAGGGATGGCAGGATGAAGCAGTCACTCCAGGCAAGCGACATACCGTAGGGATAGAAGGCTGAGGTGCTAAACCACGGAGTCACCCCAAGATCGCGTAGGTTGGATTTTGTGAGCCAGATATAGAGACCGCCGTCGCCCTCGGCCCCACCGAGATAGGCAGAGCCGAGTTGGCTTAGTGCTGGGAGGCGAAAGAGGCATAGGATGAGGAGCAACAGAGCCAAGGCGAACGCCTCCTGCCTGGCCGAAGATCGATACATGAGCAGAAATGGGGTAGTGGATGAGCTATGCTTTGTTTCGAACACGCCCGGATTGTAGCCAGCTTCGCTCAAAATGTCAGCAACCATACGTAAACAGGCCATTCCTCAACTACGGAGTGCAGCGGTTGTGTGGAGTAGCGGTGTTTTGCTCATAAAGCTGGTTGACAAGATCACGAGGGGGGGCCTCTCAGCTCAGAGCACGCCTAGAGCTGTCCAAGTACTTGGGCGAAGAATTCCTCATAATTTGATTCAATCTTGCCGAATGTATCATGCCCGACGACGGCGATGGCATCCGCGCGATTAAGAGCTTTTAGTATTAGTGTTGTGCGTTTATCCCCCAAACGTTCGGCCAGCTCTGCCGGAGTCATCTCTTTCACACCAGGTGCTTTACTGCCCCGTAGAAGGTCAGTCACGACCCCATCATTATTGATAGATTTACAAACAGTTTCAATTTCTCTATAGCTGAAGCCCCAGTTGCGTAGGTAACGGGCAGCGGTCATGGAGCTCTTTAATCCGTGATCAAAGTCCCTCGCAACTTTTTTATTGACACCGCCGGTCGGTTTTTCGAAATCGTGGAAATAAGCTGCGATGAGGGCAAGCGCTTGCTCTCGACTATCAAGCTGCTGCCATTCCGGTGTGGTCTTAATACCGTATACGACATCCGTGGTGTGAGATCCCAATAACGTGCCGTTATGCTGATATCCGTTCGGGCCGGTAAGTCTGTCCCATTCAGAAACCAGTTCAGATAGTGCCGGACTTTTAAGCAGTTCGCCTGATTCTAATGCGTTTAGGAATCGCTGTCGGCAGCTTAGCTGTTCTGCTGTCGGCAGAAGCTTGTCGCCCTCGATGACGGCGGCAATAATGGAGTCACGCCGCTCCTTAAGGCGTGCTTTGAGTAAGTCACGATCGGTTAGGCTAAGCCTTACGCTGTCAACCAGTTTGTCGATCGCCTGGTCGGTAAGCTTATGGCGAAGCTCTGTCGCCTGCTGCTCTATTTCGGCTGAGGTCAAGCCTGGATAAAAGCTTCTGAGCGTAACCAACTCTAACACTTCGCCGCCAAAATGGGTGCGCCGCGTGCCCTGGGCGCGAAACAAAAGGGCTCCACCGTTATCGATACGATAGGTCTCTGCGCCTACTAACGCAGTATTGCCGATGTTAGCGGTTACGTCCCAATTCGCCAACAGGCAATCTAGCAGAAATCCGTTGTTTATGTCAGCTGCCCGGCCTTGCCTCATATTCTCGATCCAGCGGGATGCGTGACCATAGTTTCCTTCTAAAGCTACTACCATAGTGTCAGGTACACGCTGCCCCATGAAACGATAAATATTATCGGCTAGCTGTTCATTCCAAACCCGATCCGGATCCATGATCTTAACGTAGTGACGTTCCGGCCCCTGCTTCCCTCCTGTAAGGTAGGTGCCGCCCGGATTGGAGCCTAGCTGTTCGCCTATGCGCATCGACCAATTCCAGGTAGCGCCAACTGGAACATCCAAGTTGCGCGACGTTCGGAGAGCATCGTAATCTGCACTAGTGAAAAGTAGTTTGCCGTCAAAACTGTAGATCGGAATATAAAAGCCGTTTTCTGCCGTGAACTGCCGGGCTAGGGGCAGGGTTTGCTCGTGATAGCGCAAAACAATACCGGTAGCCTCGGTGGACGGCATAGCGCCAAGTACTAAGGCATGCCGGGGATCGGCGGTTGTGAAGTCGACATGATTATTCCATTCTGCGACGTTGCGATCGTAGAGAAGAAAGATCTGCCCGGCGGCACCCAGATCGCCGGAGCCGCCGTAGGCTGGCGCTGATGAGATCGATCCCTGAATTATTTCGGCTACTGACTTTTTTCCGCCGTCCAGATCCGCTTCAGTTACTCTAGAGAAATCAACATGAAATGGGAACGAGTCGACTTTACAGCTCTCACCGATACATTCGCCAGAGAGGTTTCCGTTGCGCAGTAAGCTTGGAAGCCGCTCGATTGCAGCGCCGTGAATATAGCATCCCAGTGGAAGGGTTAGTGCTGGAGTCTCCATAGTGCGGTTTCGTAGACATGCTCGTCTCCTCACACCTTCAGCTTGACTGAGTGAAATGCTTTCTTTTAGACAGTCACGCAGCACCATCCCCTTGCCCCGTTCTGATAGATCTTGGAAGGCTATGGCGCCACGAGCGTCCAATGTGGCAGATGGCTGAAATAGCAGCGCTGCCCCCTTACGTGCTATAAGCTCGCTAATTTTATGTTGACGGAGCATGTGAACGGGATACCTACTGTCAGAAAGGGCGAGCTGACTTGCCAGACGTGTCTGTGTGTAGAGCATGAGCTGCTCCCATAGCGGTAGCCTCCGGTTAAAAATGGTGTCAACTGCCATGGCGCGTTGCAATGGATGGTCGCCTCGGAAAATATCATTGACGATCTCGCCGATATTGGAACTAAGCGGTCCACCGGGCCCCAGTAGAGTCGGCAGGTTCGGACAGGCCTCCGGCAGCTGGTTTAGTTCGCCTACAGCCTCTGGATGGCAAATAAGAAATTGAACACATGCGGCGCTGCCTAGCACATTACGCCAGGCCTTCAACCGTCCATCGGGTGGATTTGTCTCTTTAACAAGCTCAGTTATTGCTCCGACTAAAGAGTCGACCTGTTGCCGAGTTAATTCCGGAGGCGGTTTGGCTCTAAAACTGTATCGTTGAGCCGCTATTAGTCCGTTTACATATTCAATAGAAATGCCCCCCTCGCGCTGGTACACTTTGTTTAATATGTCGAACGGATTTGTTCGGTCTTCAAAGGGCAGACTATAAGGATTAGGTACGGTAAAACGAAGAAGCGGCTCTCTGCTGGGTGAGTCATAGGAATACCTGGATATCAGCCGATAGTCTGCGTGGTCCAGGGTTTGGGCAATGGCGATTAGGGCATCTTTGATTTCGGCGCGCCGACCAACAAATTCAGGAAATACGTCCACGTGCTCTGCATCAAAGCGGTAGCCGTAGGGCGTGAATTCCCTAATAGTATCCAAAGCTCCAGTGATCTGTGAAAGCCTTAAGTATAGATCAAACTGTTTAAAGGAGATCCGTGACCAACTAAACCACGGAGCTTGTTCCTTCAGGGCGACAAGAAATTCGTTTACGTGTTGCAAGGCCGGGGCGGCTAGACCAGTAATCGCGGATAGAATCGGATAATCTTCAGCCTTCATGGGATGAGCTAGTAAGCTAGTACAAATTGCACCTGCTTTTTTAGTGACTAACTCTTGCTTGGGTGGCGGAAGATTTGCAAATCCCCTAACAATCTGTAGTAGCCCGGAAGGATCGTGGGGAAAAGAACGGCTACGTTCAATAAACTGTCCCAAAAGCTTCTCAACAAGCCCATCAAGCTTGCTCTCGGCAAACAGGTGAGCGACCTGGGCTTGACTCTCGGCAGGAATGCGCTCACAGATGGCGAGGCATCGAGCGGCGAATCCTCGCTCAAGGTCGCTGCCTTGCTGTATCAGCTGAAACCCTAGACGAAAAAGTTGATCCTGCATGAAGTAATGGACCGGATTTTCAACCATTCCTGAAGATATATGCGGATCGAAGACAATTTTTTTAATCTTATCAGCAGGTAGTTGCTCGGCTTGGCAGACCCTCTCCACGCGCTCGTTAAAATCGGCGAGCAGCTGAGGATCGACAGGAGTAACCCTCCCACCGTTGTTGCGTAGTTCAGCAACCTTCAGGCATGCCCCTTCATTTTCAACGGCAGCATTAAAAGCTACGATAAACTGCCGATATTCCCTGTCTACTATGGTTCGCTTGCGGAAGTCCCGCGTATCAGGATCATTGCTCATTAGGTCTAGCGTTTCCCGCAGCTGACCAGTGCTCGCGCGGCGAATCTCCTGGAACGCTGCCGGCGATGCAGTGCTTGCGCGAAGTACCGCTATGAGTTCCATCAGGCCGGGTAAATTTAGCTGCTCAATTCGCTCTAAAACTTCCGTTTTGAGTTTCCTGGCAAACTGGCAGGCTTCAGTGTCTCGCAATTCGACATCCCAGCGGAGGTATCTCCCATCAGCAGTAAATCCGCCTTCTGCCCAGAAATTAAGGGTTAGTATGGGGATAGTAGCTGGATCTTGTACCCTAAAGATATCCACGCCTAAGGCGACGCGCAGATCTCTGTCGTCATGGGCTCTCAAAAACAGTTGGTAAACTTGACTGGTAAGGTGTCTATAAAGATCTTCTGCGACTGTGTTGCCGAGAAGTTCAATTAAGAATTCATTACGCCGAGCTATGGGCATAAGCTGCAATAGTGGCCAAAGTTTATTCTTGAGGGCGTCGGAGGTCCATTGACCCAGATCTATCGGCTGCGGAGCAGGCTGGTAATCAAAAAACGAATCGCTTAGCCTACATAAGAGGGTCTGTCTGGTAGTTGGGGTGAGAGTTGATCGGTCGATCGTTTCTTTAAGCTCCCTCGTGATTGCTTGGCAGAACTCTGTTACCAAGCTCGCCAAGAGCTGTTTTTGAGTGGCCAATGTTTTCGCGCCGCCACTATCGAAGAGATCGTCTACAGTTTTCAGTGTACCGCCTTCCTGTCTGATAGATTGTTCAATCCGGGATATTAGGTCTTCCCGCGTTCGTATACGCTGCTGTTCTTCCGCGGAGGCGTCCCAGGGAATGTGGCGGCCCTCACGTAATCGTGCCTGTACCGCTTTTAGGTAATCGCCTTTCGCCGTGCCACTGATCGCTCCCCTTGTTTGCAGAGCAGTTAGAGCCGGTAAAAGGTACTCACGTATAAGTCCAAGTTCAAAATCTTGGCGAAGCCGCATGTCGCTTTGAAGCTCGCGAAGCAGTTCAGTCATGCAACCCATGATGGCTTTAAGCAGAGTCGTGCCTAGCTCCCGCTGTTGCTGATCTAGAGCGGATTGCCATTTAGTGAATTCGCAGCGCTCTTCAAGCAGGCGGGATCTCTGCCGTAAAGCTGCGCTATCGCCCGGTTTTTCCGAGATAGGGTCTGAAATTTCTTGGCGAGTGCTGAGCGATTGGCGCGACAGTAGAGCATGAATGAATGCCTGGCCTTCTGCTCGCGCCTGTTTATTCAGCGCAAATTCTGGGTGGGCATCCTGCAGCTGTCTCTCACGAAGCGTGAGGGAGTCATTCCATCTAGCGATAATTTCGCTTCCTGATCTGAGTACGGATACCTTCTGCTCCGCTGGTTCATGGCTGTTGAAGTGCTCAAACACCTTGGTGAGCTCTAGCCGGTCGACATCGTCAGTCGTCTTGCTTACTGTAACTTGGTCATTTATCTGAAGTAGTTCGGTTAAAGCAGATTTGAGAGCAGAAGCATACCGCACTAGTTCGAAGGCACGGCTTTCCAAAGTACGCCGACTGCGCGCAGGTAGTCCTCCTTGATTGAGTCCAGTCGATGTCGTGCTGATGTTTGCTTGACCTAGCACCGGAGGCATAAATTTACCTGATAAAATTTGGTGGGGCTGATACTCTGCCACGTAGTTATGGCGATTAATGTCTGCGGCGTAGCTTAAAGATTGATATTTAGGCTAACTAGCTAAAACAAGAAGGTGTTTTCGGGGCGGGTGCGGTGGTTGTGGCATCCTCATCCTCGGCTCGATAGAGATCGTCACATGCCGCGTTTCAATCGTTATGGCGCACCTCCACTGCTACAACGCGCTCGCCATGTTCCGGTAAAAAACCTCTAGTTACCAAGAATTTAAGTAAATTGAGCGCTCTGCCGAAGGTTGTAGAGTCGCCGCAGGAGCTTATCACTACATTCAGAATCCTGTTTGAGCTTTGCGAGTGAGAGGAGACCATTATCTGGTGGCGATTTTTTATCATGTCCTTTGGAGGGAATATTAATGAATTTGAAAAATATATATACCGCCACTTTCTATCTTCTTGCACCGATGGTTCTCGGCGCATGTAGCGTACAGACAGGTGATGTGCGAGCGAAAGAGGGACGGACAGAATCAACGCAGGTCGAAGAGTTTCGAGTTCCCTACGATCCCACAAAGCCAAAAGTAGTCTTGGTCGTTGAACCATTTGTTGCAAGTCAGTCTGTCGTGACATGGACTAATAACGAAGGAGGAGCGGTGCCGATTGGAGACAAGATGGCAGCTCAGCTGGTAACTGCACTTTCTCGTATCGGAAATTTCGTGCTCTACGACCACAAATCAGCCAACAAAGCTGTGGTACCTAAGAAAGGAAAGGGGCCCTACTATATTAAAGCAACACTTACCGAGCTCAATGAAAACGCTGAATCCGAGGCTGATTCTAAAGGTGGATCGCTCGGTGGTGTGGGCGTACTCACCGGTATCGCTGGTGCGGTAACGGGGAACAGTGGCCTTGGATGGACCGGGTTCGGTCTTGCCGTGGCCAATCCGACCTATCAAAAGAATCACGCAAAACGAACCGGAGTCGTTGCCTTTGATGTACAGATTACCGAAAAAGGTACTGGACGCATCGTTGGTTCCTTTGAATCAGCGGGTACTTTCACGAGTGAGTCAGAGGCAGCCGGGGCAAGTCTGTTCGGTATCGGTGGTAGTAATGCCGTTGCAGCACAGAGCGCCCTCGGGCAGGCACTACGTACGGCGATGAATGTTGCCGTAAAGAAAACTATTGAGACGGTAAATCAATAGCTAGCGAGGCGATGCCTCATCGCGCCAGCGAGCGTTGATCTGTAATCTGCTTTCAGAGATCTGCTGACTGCATCTGATGCAGCTGCAGCTTTCGGCCTCAGCCGCGTTTTTTAGTAACTATTCAGCATCTTCCTGCCTTGCCGAAGATCAATAAATGAGCAGAAATGGGGGAGTGGATGAGCTATCCTTGGTTTCGAGTACGATCAGATTGTAGCCAGCTTCGCCAAAAATGTCAGCAACCTTACGTCAACAGGCCATTACTCAATTACTGTGTGCTGCGGTTCTGTGGAGTAGCGGTGGCTTGCTCATAAAGCTGGTTGAGTGGAACTCGTTGGCCATCTGTGGCACGCGAAGCGCCATTGCAGCATTACTTCTGATCGCCCTGGAGCGGCGGATTCATGTGCGTTGGTCTGTGAGCCTTTGGGGCGCTGCTCTAGGCTATGCCGCAAGCGTACTCTGTTTTGTGGCTGGGACGAAGCTTACGAGTGCGGGAAACGTGATCGCCCTTCAATACGCCGCCCCCGTCTTAGTGGCGCTTTTTGGACCATGGATGCTTGGTGAGCGTACGACGCGAGCCGATTGGGTTATGGTCGGTACGGTCTTTGTCGGAATCTTCTTGATGTTTTTCGATCAACTCTCATTCGAAGGTCGCCTAGGGGATCTTTGTGGACTAGGGGCGGGACTATCTTTTTCCGTCTTTGTCCTCTTTATGCGGCGTCAGTATCGTGAAGAGCCAACACAGGCGGTTATCCTTGGTAATATTATTGCCCTATGCGTTGCGCTCCCCTTTATGTTTGAAGGGCATCCTTCGCTCGGTGGTTGGGGAGTCTTGGTGCTCCTCGGCCTGTTCCAGCTTGGTCTGCCCTATGCTCTTTATTCGCGAGCGATTCGGAATGTCTCGGCATTAGAGTCGTCTATCATCCCCGTACTTGAACCGATACTCAATCCGCTCTGGGTCTATATCTTTCTAGGTGAGGTGCCCGGTCTGATGGCGGCTATTGGCTGTGCAGTTATCCTGGTCGCGGTGGCAGGAAAGGCCTTTTTATCGCATGATATGGTTGGCACTTCAGGGTAGCCCTATACCGTTGGCCGTATCCGTTCACGTGCAAGTTCAAGTAAGTTCCTTTTGCCCGGGGTTAATGAGCAGTTACGAGCGTAGGGCGTAAGAATGTTCGCAGAAGAAATTTTAACGCGAAGGAGCGAAGTACGCGAAGGGATTAATATTTCTTGGCGACGTTCGTTCCTTCGCGTTACATATTTATCGTGGAATCCGTAAAAAGTTGCCTGTCGAGGCCAAGTTAAGCAGCAGATGCCAAAGTAAATTCGGCGGTGACCGCAGACGGCGAGCGCCAATTATGCAGTTTCATCGGGTGTAGGTTGACTTTCCGCTGTGCCTCTCGAACTTCTTGCGGCGCTACGTCGTCAAAGTTTGTGCCCTTAGGGTAGTATTTTCGGAAATCGCGGTTGCCGCGCTCGTTGCTGCCCTTTCTGGTATGGGCAGTAGGCGTCGCAGAAGTACACCTTGAGGTCTGGGAAAATACTCTCAATCATTGGCCAATCTGCGAATTCGGAGCCGCGGTCAAACGTTAGAGTTTTGCGAAATGCTGCCGCAGCTTATCCATGATGTGCTCGCGCACATCCAATAGCCTGATACTCCCACGCTTGCCCCGTTTGCGAGCTTTAAGCCGCTCCTTGGCTTGGTCGTCTGCCCACTGTGCCCGTTCGACTGATGAAGCTTTAACGCGTGGTGGTAGGCGGTTGCGCTTTAGTTCCCGGCTTACTATTGAGGCATCTCTTTTA
>CAIXSY010000277.1 GCA_903922175.1 uncultured delta proteobacterium
AAGCCAGAACGCTGGGGCCACCAGTTTGCTGGATAGTTTGGCGGCTTGTGTCTTTTGCCTAATCCGGAGCATTGGCTAGGGCCATTGGCCCATCGCCCTAGTGGCTACTCTATGCGAAGAGAATTTTCTTGCATTTCGCCAGAGGCGAACTAAGATCACGCAGAGTTGGGTCGAAGAGTGTGCTGAATCGGCTAGTTGCATCGACCAGGACCACGACCGTTCGACAAGCTCACGACAGGCCAGGAGCACGCTCACGATTCACCTACTCGGACTTAATGAGTAATTACCATGCTATCCCCCAACCACAGAGGTAAATTTATGAAACCAAAAATACACGAAATCATTCGCGATCGAGCGCTTGCGGAGAAGCATATAAATCTATCGAGGTTTTATGGAGCCGTATGTGCTTGGACCGGTGTGTTGATGTTCGTTGGCGGTATGTTCATTACCATGCTCAGACAGGATTCTGTAGACGTATCCTTTTACCACGTTGTAGGCGGTTTATTAATTCTATTAGGCTTGCATGCAAGGGAAAGGGCAGAGGTAATAGAGGCGTTGGTATCTATTGGTGAGGACCGTGAGAAGTCGCGGAATACTGAGGGATAGTAACTGCCCCTGTCGAAGAGCCGGGGAAGTAACTTCCATTGGCTACTCGACAGGTGAGTCAACTAAGATGGTAACTACTTGCCCCCTCGTCAAGCTGTGCGTATACTCTTAACAAAATGACCATTTCTAGAACCGATGACGCTGACGTCTAAGGTCTAACGCCGGACGTCTAACGTCGACGTTTTACGTCCGGCGTTAGACGTTTGACGTCAGCGTTAGCCGATGAGGGGCGAGAAGTCACCTTAGATGAAGGATATGCAAATAAGCAAAGCCACCCGCCCTACTCGGTTAGTTCCAGATATTCGCACACTTTGCGACTGCCCCAATCTAGCAGAGATAATTGCTCAGTGGTTCAAGGACGAATGGGGAGAGTGGCCACAACATCAATCGATTGAAAATTCAGTGGCGCGGCTTAAAGGGAGACTCAACACCGACAAAGCGCCATTAACCCTACTAGCTTTTGATAACGGTCGTGCGATTGGTACCGCAAGTCTTGTCTTGCGTGAGATGACGACGCATCCGGAACTTCCGTACTGGCTAGGTGATCTGTATGTTGTCCCTGAGGAACGAGGGCGCGGTGTCGGCAGTGCTCTTATAAATGCCATCGTGGATCAGGCCAGACATTTTGGCGCCGATTATCTCTATCTTTATACTGCCGATCAGATGGCGCTATATGCTTCAAAAGGCTGGCAAACCTTCATAAAAGAGACTTACGAAAAGCACGAGGTGGAGGTGATGCGCTTGTCGCTCGCATCGCCTACGTAGAAAACAGTAGGTAGTAGTCACACACCGCGCGCAGCAACTGCTGGATGCGATCTGTTAATCTGCGCGCAGTCACGGAGGGCAATGCCACTGCCAAGTCAGCATGCTGGGCCTCGTTCGCTCTCCTCGTCAGGCACCTCTTTGCTTGACTCCGCTCGCCATTCAAGTGACCCTCCACTAACAACTAGATCTTACGAGGGTTTTGGGTTGTCCGAAACTGTTGCCGAGGCTCTACACCCTTAAAGGCATTAATTGCCGATATGTTTTTTAGGAAGCGCTGCCCCTGTATATTCATGCTTCCGCCCAGAGAAGCATGATCGATAGCTGCAAGTAACCGAAATGGGATCCCTGCGTTAAGAAAAGGGGACGCTACCGAATGGCATTAAGTTAAGGAGCTAAGTTATCGAAAAGATCCAACATTTTTAATGGTTACGTGAAAATAGCCCCTCCTGGCATGTGTCGTTATCAACGCGACTATTAACATTCACAGGAGGAGCAACGAACATGTACCGCGGCGTGGCAGAAGTGCTGTCGCAATTCAAGAGGAATTGGACACGAGTAATTGAACAAGCGCAGCTGGAGAGGGTATGCCAGGAGTTAGGGCTTTCATGGAGGGAGCGGATCCTAACGCCCGCATATACGATACAACTACTGCTGTTGCAGATTCTGCATGGGAATACCGCCATCAGCCATGTAAGGATGCTCGCCGACCGGGCCTTTAGCGCGTCAGCCTACTGCTAAGCCCGCAGTCGCCTACCATTAAGAATTTTTGAGCTACTGCTTGAGAGGATGTGCACTGGACTGCGCCGTCCCAAGCGCACGACAGAGCGGTGGTATGGGAGACGGGTGCTTTTCACAGACGGATCCAATTTTTCGATGCCTGATACTCCCGCGCTACGCAGGCATTTTGGGCAACCGACAGGACAGAAAGAGGGTTGTGGCTTTCCGGTGGCGCACTTTATCGAGCTCTTTCAACCTGGTACTGGCATGCTTATGCGTGCGCTGAGTGGCCCGCTCTTTTGCCATGACCTGTCTCGTTTTATCAAACTACATTCCGAGTTGCGCAGGGAAGATGTAGTGGTGGCGGATCGTGGCTTTTGCTCCTACGCGCACCTTGCGCTCATGGTGCGCCGCGGTGTTTCGTTTGCATCAGCGGCAGATCGTAAGTTTCCGGGTCAACCGTCCCTATACCGTTTCTGAGAAAAAAGGATTGCCCCGCTCATACTGGGAGAAGCGGCTTGGGTTCAAAGACCAGCTTGTAACCTGGTTTAAACCAACAAGCTTGCCGTTGTGGATGAATGAAAATCAATTTAGACTTCTGCCCGCACAGCTATTGCTTCGAGAGTTGGCTTATAAAGTCAACAGACGAGGCTTCCGCTCTCGTTATATAGTTATCGTCACTACTCTCATTGACGCGCAGCAATTCCCAGCGTCAGCGATTGCTGCGCTCTATGAGCAACGTTGGTCTGTGGAGACCAACTTCAAGCATCTTAAGACTACCATGGGGATGGAGGTTCTTCACTGCGAAACCGTCGATGGCGTCTTGAGAGAGTTCTACGCTTTCTGCCTCGTGTACAACCTTATTCGCACGGTTATGCTCGAAGCCGGACTCGCTCAGTGTAGTCACCATAGTAAGGTCAGTTTTGTTGATGCTCTACGTTGGCTCATCGCCTCATGCTACCGCACCACGCGTATATCTTTACTCATCGTCCCGCATCGTCCTGGTCGGGTCGAACCGCACGCAATAAAACGCAGACCAAAAGAGTACGATCGCCTCATGAAACCACGGAAAACCTATCAAAAAGAGGCATTACGTGCTTAACTTAATGCCATTCGGTAACGTCCCCTTTATTCACAAGGAGATCAAGAACCCAAGTACCAACTATCTATTTTTTGATTCCGGAGCAAAGCGCGGAGCGAGCCCAACATGGGAGTTGACAAAGTCATATGACCTGCCGCGGACATCGACGTCGATGCCGCGAGCATGCGAGCCGACCAGCGTGTCTTCGCGATCAGTAAACGTCCATTTATTCCTAAATCCTGGCAGCTGCTCCCCTTTAGTAAGGTTATTATATCCGAGCAACAAAACAGTATCCATCGGATCACTTGTTTGGCTCCCCGATATACTGGCCAATGCCGCTGTCTTTGACAATTTAAGCGTATCGGACCTTACGGTATTGGGAACATTTATCCACTCTGCATCTCCAATCGTCGCAAGATTCTTTGCCGCCTCGTCTACATACAAATGTAGATTCAGTTTGCCATCTCCGAGGGTACTATTTAGCCTTGCTTGGTAATCAGCTATGGCTGTTGGAAAACGAAGTACTAAGGTGCCGCTAGTACGAGCAGCTTCTTCGATTAACTGCGGTGAAATTGCAGGAAGTTCATCCGAAGAGTATCCTAGCTTTCTTAGAGCGGCAAGATCATCTTGTATCCGACCTTCAGCACGCAACGCTGCTTCTGCCAAGGTTGTCGAAAATGGAGAAGGGGTTTCCGCCTGTGTTGTGGGCAAGGCAACTCTAGGGGCCGCTAGTGCATTAAATGCCTGTAGTACCGCTAACATACTCTTACGGTCTGGCTCTGTCCCGGAGGTAAATGTCTGCAAGAACTCAGCAACATCTTTTCCTATTTCTGGAGCTCTCGCGGCTAGTGCATTTAGATCTTGTATTGGCGATCTTATTGGGGTGGCAGCCGTTGCAGTGGTATTCATTTTTTCACCTTCTTTTTATAGAAAAGGGGACGTTGCCCTTTTCGAGCGCGTTGACAAAGGAAAAAGGGTAGCGTCCCCTTTATTTAAAGCCCCAAATGGTGCTGGATAATCGCCCCGTAGATATTCTCACGGGTCACCAACCCGACGAGGCGTCCGTGCTCGATGACCGGCAGGCGATGGACGCCGTGGGCGAGCATGATTCCACCGGCTTTCATAATCGGTGCGTCGGACTCGATGCTGAGCACGCTTTTTGTCATATAGTGATCAACGGTGTTCTTGCGCACCTCTTCGATGTGGCTCTCCTCGGCTTCTTCGGCCAAAAATTCCTCGGTTTTGCGGGCGTAATCTTCGTAGTTCGGATAGAGGGCGCGGAAAAGGTCTTTCTCTGAAAGGATCCCGACAAGCTTCCCGGAATCATCAACCACCGGAAGGCCGCTGAAGCGGTGCTGGTGCATTATTTTGGCAGCCTGCTCGTAGGTTGTTTGTGGTGGAACGCTGACAACTATCTTATCCATTACATCGCGGACTTTCATAGGTAAATCTCCTCCGAGAAGAGTGGGGACGTGAAGCCAACATCCTCTGATACTCCCCAGCTAAGGATAGTTCAAGCAGGAAATTTCCTGTGATGGCGCTCGAAGTGAAGAAGGTGTCTCTGTTTGTGTATGTAAGTGCCTGAAACTACGAGTCTTCTGGTGGGCTCGGGGAATTCTCATACTGATTTGACGAGATACGCTGATTTCTATAGACTCCCAGGCTCATTCAGTTTAGGAGTAGCGATCATGGCATCTTCGTCAAAAGAAACCAAAGGCAAGCGCAATCGAAGGGACGCTAAGAAGCTTGTTCGTCGTCAGAGGCGAGTTCGTCTCGCGAAATCGAAAAAGCCCCTCCTTTCAGACGTCTTGAAGTAGGCCCTGTAC
The DNA here is from genome assembly GCA_903922175.1 of uncultured delta proteobacterium. Taxonomy (GTDB): domain Bacteria; phylum Bdellovibrionota_C; class UBA2361; order UBA2361; family CAIXSY01; genus CAIXSY01. The sequence continues at coordinate 4,996 of CAIXSY010000277.1, forward strand.
CTGCTCAATAACCCTGGCGGACCCGGTGCACGTGCGCCCTGCACGTAAATGTTCCCTTACCCGAAATCAGTGATCTGCTGCTTTCTGTTGACTGCATCAGCATCAGATTCAGCTATGGCTGTAGTGTGCCCAAGAATCGGCTTGCTTCCTCAGCCACCGATTATCTGGCCCTACGGTAAGATCGCGACTACTTCGTCTTCTTATTTAATTCTCTTTTCATTCGCGACCACTCCGGCTTTGTCCTGAGGGGGCCACGTGTCAGCGCGAGGCTGTCTTTGGCGACATTTTTGGTAATAACCGATCCGGCACCGATGGTGGCACCATCTCCCACGTTGACAGGTGCTACGAAGCAGGTGTCCGAACCGACAAACACCCCTTCTCCGATAATCGTTTCATATTTCTTGTAGCCATCGTAGTTGCAGGTGATTGTGCCGGCGCCGATGTTGGTGCGCGCCCCGACCTTGCAGTCACCAAGATAGGTGAGATGGCTGGCTTTGACCCCGGGCGCCAGAAAGGCCTTCTTGGTCTCGACAAAGTTGCCCACGTGGACGTCCTCGCTCAGCTCTGTTCCTGGCCGCAGGTGCGCGAAGGGGCCGATCTGTGCGTTTTTGCCGATAATCGCCTCGTCGGCACGGACGGAGAATTTAAGACGCGCCCCTTCTTTCACGATGGTGTTGTTCAGATAGGCACTGCCTTCAATCACAACGCCGGACTCGATGCAGCACTTGCCCCGAATCTGTACATTAGGGCCGATACTCGCACCAGGAGCGACGGTTGATAGAGGATCGATAAAGACCGAGTCTGGGTCTTCCATCATCACGCCGCTGTTGAGTAGCGCCGTACGACTGCGGTTAAGGAGTACCTGATTTACCTGGGCCAGATCAGAGAGGGTGTTGACCCCTTCGGTTTCGAGCGGATCGTCCGCTACCACCGAAGAGACGATCTGTCCCTCCTTGTGGGCTTTTTCCACAATGTCGGTTAGGTAGTACTCGCCCTGTGCGTTCTCACTCTTGAGAGATTCCAGTGAAGGAGCAAAAAATGCAGAGTCAACTGCACAGATGCCTGTGTTGCATTCGTGGATCAGGAGCTCCTGCGGCGAACAGTCCTTCGCTTCGACGATCCTTTCAACCTGCCCGCTTTTTTCGTTGCGCACGATGCGGCCATAGGATTTGGGGTTGCTGTGGTGTGCACTGAGAAGGGTGACGGTAGCTTTATCCTTGTGGTGGCGCATGAGGACACCCTGCAGGGTGTCGACCCGAAGGAGTGGGACATCGCCGTAGAGAATCAATACCGTGCCTGAAAATCCCTGAAGGAACGGGACGGCGGCTTTTGCCGCATCGCCGGTTCCGCGCTGTGCAGTCTGCTCAGCAATAGAGACATTTTCATAGACCACGCCGGCTTGAGATGCCCCTTTCTTAATCTCATCCTCTACCAAGGACCGTTTAAAGCCGGTCACTACGACTAGTTTTTCGGGGAGGAGTTTTCCTGCCGTTTCGAGCACGTGCAGAATGAGAGTTTTCTCCCTCGTCTTGGCGACGACCTTAGGAAGGTCGGATTTCATCCGTTTACCAAGACCAGCGGCAAGAATTACAATAGCAAGTTTTTCCACGGAAACTCCGGTTAAAGTGCGGCGCGTGCGCCGCACTGGCATTTACGATGCAGACGCCTGGAGCTTAGGATAGGTGAGGAGGGGGTGTAAATAGTAACGTTGGCTCGCCCAGCGCATTTGGGCGCAAGAGACGCTGCCTTCAGTAAGCCGCTTTCATCTCTCTGCCGTCGGCTTTCTGCATCAGCTGCAGTTGATGCTTCGGTCGCAGCCAGTAGTCTTATACCATCCGCAAAAAGTCTTGACTTGGTACTTCGCAATCCGCCTTCGCCTTTGAAATAAAAGTTCCTTTTATTTCAAAGAGCTACGGCGAGATATAGCAGTTGCATGTTGAGTCGCTTCGCGACATGACTTTTTGCACCTGCTATAGTCGTAACGCTTTAACGTGAATGCCTCATTGCAAAATATATGAGCAAATCGTGCCGGGTGACCGCCGTCTCCGTAGCGGTCACGGGGTCAGGGATAACTTATATACATCGGTTACGAGCATACTGCGATAGTCGCGAATAAGCGCGGCGAAGCGTTAACCACGGAATCACGGAGTTACGTTCGGCTGAGCTCACGTCGAAGCCACGAGAGGCTGCGTGGTGAGCTAGGCACTATCCGCTTCGTGTCACTCCGTGAGACCTCGGTTGATCTCCGTGTGAAACATAGCGTTTGTTGTGCCTCTTCCAATGGTGCTGACTAGTACCTCGTCCAATAAGTTTTTTCACTCAAAACTAATGTTTCTCTATTGGACTTAGCCTTGAACTCCCGCTCGGCCTTGGTCAATTGCCCTTAGATTTAGGCTTAAACGTCAAAGTCGAGGTCGAAGAGCGCAAGGCCATGGCCAAGCGGGAGTTCAAGGCTAAGTAAAAAAACTTTCCGGTCGAGGTACTAGGTACGCGTTTTTCACATCCAGACTTTCCACGAACAGCATAGAACAGAGGTGCAAAAGCCTCCCCAGCACACGGATTTAAGGGCTTAATAATTTTTCGTATCTACCCGATGAATAAGGAGAAGTTGAATCACGTTTATTAAATTCTTTAACGAGTATTGTCTAGAAGAGTCGACTCATACGTGCCCGAAAATAGGCTGTCCTATGTCTCGCCATAACATGTTGATTCGACTTATTCCGGCTTTCGTTCTGCTGCTCTGTGTCGCGGCCACCTATTTTAGCTGGCGTCATATTGATTTTATTACATCACAGAAAACGGCGGCTGAATTTAGATCCATAACCGGATATGTTATTGAGCACTTAAGCCAGCGGCTTCGGGACGACGAATTGGTGTTGCTTGGCGGGGCGGGGCTTCTTGACCGAGAGGATAGGATATCGCGTGATGATTGGAGAAAATATGTCTCCTCGGTAGATCTTTCTCGGAATCGTCCTGGTATTCAGGGGCTCGGTCTTGCGCGCTGGATGTCACCCGAGGAGGCGGCAGCGAACGAGAGTGAGGTTCGAGCCGAAGGTTTTGCCGAGTATGCCATCCGACCAGAAGGAGAGCGGCCTGTTTACACATCGATCGTCTATCTTGAGCCGTCGGATCGGAGAAATAAGCGTGCTATTGGGTATGATATGTACACGGAGCCCGTGCGCCGTGCGGCCATGGATAGGGCGCGTGATGGGGGCGTAACGAGCTTAAGCGGCAAGGTCACCCTCGTTCAGGAGATAGACAAAGAGGTGCAAAATGGGGTGCTCATGTATGTGCCGTTATATAAGCACAACATGCCGATAGACACCGTTGAACATCGTCGGGCTGCCCTCATTGGCTTTACCTATAGCCCGATCCGTTTGGCAGATTTCGTCCGTGGTAGTATCGGTGAAGCCCCGCAAACCATTGCCTTTGAGATATATGATGGCGATACGCCTGGTCCGCAGTCTCTTCTCTTTAGCAGTGCGGCTTTGGAAAGATCTCCCACAGGCATCTCGCGTCTGGAACGGATAACTCTGTATGGTAGCACCTGGAGCGTTGCTTTTCGCGATATTCCCTCCGGTGAGGTGGGGAGGCTAACCGAACCTGCACGATTAGCGCTGTTCCTTGGACTGACGATCAGTCTTCTTCTCACCGGGCTCTGTTCGATCTTACTCTCGGTTCGTACCCGGGCCATCTCGATAGCAGAAAAAATGACCATCGATCTTAGGCAGGCGGAGGAGGCAGCGCAGGACATGCTCAGGAGGCTCGAGGGGATTATCGAAGGCGCTCGTGTCGGCACATGGGAGTGGAATGTTCAGACTGGCGATGCGGTTTTTAATGAGAGGTGGGCGCAGATCGTCGGCTATACACTGGCTGAGCTGGCCCCCGTTAGTATCAAAACCTGGGAGGCGCTTGTCCACCCCGAGGATTTGAAGAGGTCGAGCCAATTATTAGAGCAACACTTCGTCGGCGAGTTGCCTTACTACGAAGCTGAATGCCGGATGAGGCACAAGGATGGCCACTGGGTTTGGGTTCAAGACCGAGGACGTGTTATTACGCGTTCAAGTGACGGCAAGGCTCTCCTAGTGTTCGGCACCCACAGTGATATCTCTGAACGTAAGCAGATCGAGCAAGAATTGCGCGTTGCCAAAGAGAAGGCTGAGGAAACACTACGCGCAAAAAGCGAATTCCTTGCCAATATGAGCCACGAGGTCCGCACACCGATGAGTGGCGTGCTGGGGATGGCTCAGCTGCTGGAGGATACTGAGCTTTCAGACGAGCAACGGGACTATGCCGTAACGATACGGCAGAGTGGAAAGTTACTTCTGCGGACCGTCAATGACATCTTAGATTTCTCAAAGATTGAAGCTGGTAAGATGCTTCTGGATTCGGCCGTATTTGACTTGAGGGAGATTGTTGGCACCATTGGGCAATTGCTGCAGCCGCAGTTTACCGAGAAAAACATTGATTGGGTTGTCGAGTTCGATGCGCAGGTCCCTCCTTATTTACGAGGAGACCCCCTTCGCGTCGAGCAGATATTGATGAACCTGCTTACCAATGCCGTAAAGTTCTCCATTAGGCAGGGAGCCATCGTGCTGCGCGTGGTTCTAAAGTCCCAAGATAAAACGGGTATACGGCTCCAGTTTTACGTCACCGATACGGGGATCGGGATTCCTAAAGAAAAACAAAATTCGATCTTTGAGGCGTTCTCGCAAGCGGAGGGATCGACCGCGCGAAAGTATGGCGGCACGGGCCTCGGTCTTACTATTTCAGAGAAACTGGTGCGTATGTTGGGAGGCGAGCTTAAGCTGAGTAGTGTGTTTGGCGCGGGCTCGGTCTTCTTTTTTGATTGTCTCTTTCAGGTCGCCGACGAAAAGCAGGAGAGCGCGTCACCTCCAGTTAGACAACATGACGCAGCGCAGGTTGCCCTGCGCTCGCTTCGCATCTTGGTGGCTGAAGACAACGTCATGAACCAGAAGCTGATATTCATTATCTTGGCCAAAGCTGGGCACCAGGTCTCGCTCGCCTCTGATGGTGACGAGGCGCTTGACTTATATCGTAAGAGCGAATTCGACGTTGTTTTGATGGATATACATATGCCGCGAAAAAATGGGATTGAGGCGGTTAGCGAATTCCGTTTATTGGAAAAAGAGACCAAGCGCCGTAAGGTGCCTATCATCGCTCTGACGGCAGATGCGCTTGAGGGGGATGGTGAAAAGTATTTAGGTCTTGGCATGGATGCCTATCTCACGAAACCGATAAATCGGAAGGAGCTTTTTAGGGTTATTGGCGAGTTTTGTGGGTAACGTTAGCCAAGCACATTTGAAATTTGCGAAATTCCAATAGCCTCTGATGAGATACGAGCATCAAATACATTTTGGACAGACATTCCTACTTCGCCTTGCCACGCGGCAAGTGCTATGTAGGACAAGCCGGGTTGACGCTGTTTGTATAGCAGATGCAAAAAGTCTTGTCGCGGCTTGCCCTTCCATGGCATCGACCGCGAGGTCGAGCGAAGGGGGATCTCGAATTGCCACGACAAGACTTTTTGCGGGCGGTATAGGTATCTGCCCGAGTTGAGTGTGAAGAGACTTCTAACCAGGTTGTAATGAGCAAGGGGGGCGTAAGGGGTTATGAGTGACGGGAGTGACAATACGGGCAAGCCAGCCTCCGGCGATGGGGCAGATCTGCAGATGCTGATCGAGCAGCTTGATGCCCAGGTTAGCCAGGCAAAGGTGCTCTATGAGCAGTACTTTCTCGGTGTGCAGCCCTTTGCTCCGGATAAGGAGCACAATGCTATTCGGATGTTGATTCGCAAGTTGCGAAAATCTCCCTTTAAGAGCTCAGCCGCGGCCTTCAAGCTCCGTGCAGTCGAAGTGCGCTACAATACCCTACATACCTACTGGCAGCGGGTGTTGCGAGAAAGGGAAGCGGGGACCTATGCTCCGGATGTCTTTAAAGCCAATCTTCGTGACAGACAGGCGCTTGATGATGCGCGCGCTCAGACCTCCGCGGGCAAGGCCGAGCAACACATGCACACGCTGTTCGACTCCTATCGTGGGGCGCTGGAGCGTCAAACGGGGAAAAAGCAGACTCTCGATTTCGACGCCTTTCAGAGATCGCTCATTCAACGTGCCAAAGACTTACAGGCGAAACATGGCATGAAGAAGCTTGCTTTTAAGGTCGTGGTCAAGGGCGGTAAGGTGACGGTGCAAGCGATCGCCAAGGATAAGTGAAAAGGGTAACTGCTCGCCCCTCATCGGCTAACGCTGACGTCAAACTGACCTTGGACGTCAGCGTTATCGGTTCTCAGAATGGTCATTTTGTTAGGTTATTTACACGACTTGATGGGAGGGGAGTAGTTACACAGAAACAGGATGCCGCGTATCGAGGGGGTGCTGGGATAGGTAAGAGACCACGATGAGCGCTCGTGCCTAGCGCTGCATTTTATATTGTCTTCTCTGAGCTACCGTTGTAATTTCTTCAGTAATTGTATTAATCTTCATCCATCTTTTGATGGGTCTTCTTGTCTCTTCAGCAAATTACCTATCAGGAGCGGTGAAGATTGACGATCTCTCTTCTTGTCTTTTTCGCTCTTTCACTGAGATTTATTGTTAGTTTCTGTCCATAGGGCAGAAACTACTTACTGAGAAACATTATTATGGCAAAGATTACTGTAAAGACACCGCTGGTTGAGATTGATGGTGACGAGATGGCGCGTGTTATGTGGAGTATGATTCGTGAGAAGCTGATCCATCCTTTTCTTGATGTAAAGCTGGAGTATTACGATCTCTCCATCGAGCAACGCGATGCGACTGAGGATCGGGTGACGGTGGATGCGGCGCGGGCAATAAAGAAATATGGCGTTGGCGTCAAGTGCGCGACGATTACGCCGGATGAGGCCCGCGTTAAAGAGTTTAATTTAAAGAAGATGTGGAAGTCGCCGAATGGTACGATTCGTAACATCCTCGAGGGTACTGTTTTTCGTGAGCCGATTATCTGCAGCAATGTTCCGCGACTTGTTGCGGGTTGGGAGCGGCCGATTATCATCGGTCGCCATGCGTTTGCCGATCAGTATAAGGCGACCGATTTCGTTGTTCCCGGGAAGGGAAAGTTGGTGCTTCGATTTACCCCGGCTGACGGTGGCCCGGTAATTGAGCATGAGGTCGAGGACTACCCAGAGTCAGGAGTGGCCTTGGCGATGTACAATCTTGATTCTTCAATTCGCGGGTTTTCGCGAAGCTGCTGCAATTATGCCCTTTCGAAAAAGATGCCGCTGTATTTTTCGACGAAGAATACGATTCTGAAGGCCTATGATGGGCGTTTTAAAGATATCTTCCAAGAGGTCTTTGATAAGGAGTTTAAAGATAGGTTCTCTGCCGCTGGGCTCTCCTATGAACATCGACTGATTGACGACATGGTGGCGTTCTCGCTTAAATCAAGCGGCGGTATCGTGTGGGCCTGTAAGAACTATGACGGCGATGTGCAGTCGGATATCGTTGCCCAGGGGTTCGGATCTCTCGGCTTGATGACGTCGGTGTTGATGACCGAAGATGGCAAGACGATTGAAACTGAGGCTGCGCATGGTACGGTAACGAGGCACTATCGCTTGTATCAGCAGGGCAAGGATACTTCGACCAACCCCATCGCTTCAATCTTCGCTTGGACGAGGGCACTTATCTATCGTGGTCGCTTTGATAATACTCCCGAGGTGGTCGCTTTTGCCGAAAAACTTGAGCGTACCTGCATCGCCGTCGTTGAGAGTGGAAGAATGACCAAGGATCTGGCGATCTGTGTTCATGGATCTGATGTCAGCGCGAAGCAGTATCTGACAACAGGGAAGTTTATCGATGCCGTGGCGGCGGAGATGTAGGGGGGGGGCCTGACGGTTGCCTATAGCAGACGCAAAAAGTCTTGTCGCGACTTGTCCCCCGTAGCATCGACCGCGAGGTCGAGCGAAGGGGGATCGCGAATTACCTCGCCAAGACTTTTTGCGGACGGTATATCTGCTCGTTGATTGTGGTTTTCCCGTGCACGAGCAGGTGCACGGGAAAAAGCTCGTAATTTCGAGGTCGGCCTCACCAGTAGGCATCTCTGACGGAGTTCCATGTTCCGTATCCTAATGCAGTTCCTTAAAAGCCCACCTATCGTGTGGTGGTGTTATGCTGCTCTGCTTGTGGTGTTACTCTGCTTTTCTACTTTCCACGCACTAGACCCAAAACACCTAATGTTTGCTGAGGATCAGGCTTTAAGCTTCGCCGTCGGCAGCAAGGTGGCACAGGGGAGCCTTGTTCTTCTCGGGCCGCCATCGCATATCGGGGGAAGGCATCTGGGGCCGTGGATGTACTACCTTGTCGGGGGGGCGTTGAGGCTCTCCGGCGGCGATGTAATGACGGCGAATAAGCTATTTTCTGCGCTTAGTGTTTTTGGATTTCTCGTCGCTGCGGCTATGAGTGCTCTTGGATGCGTTGGTCGTTCGCGCTATGTGGCCGTGCTGGCGGCGCTGGCTTCGGTGACAATCGGAAGCTACATGGATGTTTCCCGCGTTTTTTGGCACTCTAACCTTTTGTTTATTCCAGGCCTGGCTGTTCTCGGCAGTGGCTACCTCCTCCTTTCCTTTGGTTGGGCATTCGCAGCGCTCTACTTTTTTGTGGCGAGTCTCACGCTACAGCTTCACTTTTCCTCGCTGCCGCTTCTGCTAGCGTTTCCGCTGCTGTGGTGTGGGCGAAGGCAGTCGACTGAAACGCTCACGAACGCTTGGGCGCGGGCGCTGATGGCAGGAAGAGTCAAGATTCTGTGCATAAGCTTGGGCCTCCTGTCGTGGGTTCCCTTGCTCTATTTTGAGGCGATCTACGGCGGAAATCTTGCGCAGGTAGCTGCCGGGATGCATGGAGAGCATGCGCATGCTGGTCTGCGGGAGGCGCTGCTAACGATTGCCCGTTTCTTTGTATCTTTTTTCGCCGGCGGTGTCGGTCTTGGCCGAGGGGGTATCTTTATAGTATTGAGCGTGGTTCTGTTTTCTACAGCACTGGCACTGTTGTGGTTTGTTTACCGAGAATCGACGAGTCGCCTGCGTCAGTTTAGCTGGGCAGTGATGCTGTCCCTGTTTTTCTATGCACTGCTCCTCTCCCGTCAGGAAGCGCCACTCTACGACTATTACCTCTACGCTCTTTTGCCTCTGCCGGTCTTGCTTAGTGGGGTGATAACGGCTCAGGCCGTAGCGCTTCTGCGGCGGAGCGCTGTAGGCCTTGTGGCCAAAACGATTGCCGCTCTTTTCCTCGTATCGCTCAGCGCTGCCTACGTTAGGTTTGCGCTCGATAAAAAGACACTCCCCTATCAGCAGACGCTCCATCGTGTTTTTACACTTGGGTTCGCGCGTGATGTGGCGCTGGCGCTCAAGCAAGATTCTGAGCGTGCCCCGCATATGGACGGAGCCTCGATCCTTGGATTTAATGCCCTTAAAACCATGCGCGATCCGATCTACTTCTTTATGGGGGAAGAGTTCTTTCCTCTGATGCACTATGGGGAGCGTTTTAAAGAATTAGGATTCCAAGAAAGGGCTGTAGGACGGCAAGCATACTTTGTGTCTTGCCCCAAAATGGACCAGCGGAGTAACCGCGCGGTGGCAGATAGCCTGCGCACCGAATGGGACCTCGGCGAGGTCGTCGATCCTTCGTGGTGCACAAGCTGCCGAATCTGCCTTATGCGCAGGATGAGTAGACGCTAGGTGAGGGGTATTTGGTCAATAACCCCGGGAGACATTCTGTCTTAGTCCTAGTTTTGGTCCTGGCCTGCAGTGAGCTTGTCGAACTGTCGTAAGTCCTGGTCGTGGTCCTTATCTTGGCCCAAGGCCATGGAAAAGACCAAGAAGCCAGACCAGGACCAAAACCAGAACTAAGACTTATAGTACCCACACTTAATGAGCAATTACCGCCGAGAGGGCTAACTAGAGCCTGTCCGGAAACAGCGAAAGCGCGATAGGACGGGAGAAGTAAGTGAAATAGTAGAGTAGTATACGTAGCCAATTTCGAGGTTAAGCCCGAAAGAGGCACGCTATAATAGCGCCGACTAGTGAATTTTGAGGCTAAAGCAGCCCTGTCGAACCATAACATGACCGTGTTTGATAAACGAGGATTCTACGAGCAATCCCCCGCCAACCCTGAACAGGTGAGTAAGGGGATTGGCAGGGGATTGCTCAACTGGCGTTGAGCCTAGGGCGAAGACGTGGCGTGCCGAGATAGGGGGCGAGCGAGCAGTCGTCCCGCCTCTACCCTTTTTGTGGCACTCACGATGGCTGAGTAGGGTTGTGGAAAAAGGGTAGAGTCATGCCGCCTGCAATGCACGCTCGACAATGTAGGGTGGTGTTCGAACATGAACTGCAAAGAAGGCCCGCGCGGCTTTCCCCTTTTGCGAAAGCTACCGCGGTGGCCACAGAATTGGCATGGGCAAAAATCACCGCGTCGCTGACAGCTGTATCTTTCGCAAAAGGGTAGAGCTACATGTTTGAGCCTGTCGTGATCAGGCACGCAGATATTTCAGCATGTGCTCTTCGCCGAAGTACAGTTTAGCTAAGTGCCGATTGTGGCGATCGCATACGACCCTAAGATTCTCAGCACTGTGGCGTCCCCCGGCGGCGAACGGAACGATGTGGTCGAGTTGAAGATTGTGCCTGCAC
>CAIXSY010000278.1 GCA_903922175.1 uncultured delta proteobacterium
CGCCCCCGGCAAAGCTTGCGGATGCGCCCAAATGCCCTTATCTTGGAGAAATGTGTAGACTGCATTTAGGACTTGACCTACATCGACCAGGAGCACGACCAGGAGCACTCGCACGATATTCTTTACCCGGACTTAGTGAGCAGACACCACAAAGTCAAGTAACTAGCTGAATCTTGGTTAACGCTTGATATGTGAACTTAACGCGAAGGAACGAAGGTTTTTAATACATTACCTTCGTTCCTTCGCGTTATACTTTTCCGACTTTGCGGTGGCCTTGACCCGTGCTCTGCCTTAATTGACAAAGCTTGAAGGAGTGCCCTAGGATCGCTAGGTGGCCGTTGACTTAAATCAGCATACATCTCAGCAGACACCGAACCTCGCGGCTCCTTTAGCTAGCGAACTTCTCTGCCCCCTTTTTGTCGTGCCGGGAAGCAACGTTACACGCCCGATAGCTTCTCTGCCCGGACACCAACATCTCAGCCTAGACACCGTTGTCAGCAAGGCGGCAGCCCTCGCCGACCTAGGCATAGGCGGGGTTCTCCTCTTTGGCCTACCTGAGGAGCGTACCAACGAAGCCAGCAGTGCTTTCGGTAAAACCGCTCTCGTGCAGTCGGCCCTGCGCCGTATTAAAGAAACGGTTCCCTCGCTGCGCCTTATCGCCGACCTTTGCCTATGCCAATATAACAACCACGGGCATTGTGGAGTATTTCGCAACGGCATACTCGACAACGATCAGACCTTAGCCCACCTCGAACGCCTAGCTGTTGAGCTTGCCGAGAGCGGCGCCGACGTGCTCATGCCGAGCGGCATGGTTGATGGTGCCGTTGGTCATATCCGCCAAGCGCTTAACCAGAGCGGATTTCGGCACGTCAAAATCATGAGCCAAGCGGTAAAGTATGCCTCCGCCCTCTATGGCCCCTTCCGTGAGGCCGCTCACATATCCGATGCCCTCGGTAAATCAAGCAAAGAGGCCTATCAGATTGACCCCGCCAACCGTGCCGAAGCTCTGCATGAGATCGCCCTCGATGTTGCCGAGGGCGCTGATATGGTAATGGTCAAGCCTGCCTTCTCCTACGGCGACGTAATCCGTGCCGTAACCAAAAAATTTACAGTCCCCGTCGCCGCATTCTCAACCAGCGGCGAATACGGAATGATCTATGCCCTGGCAGCACAATCGGAATCGAGGCGTCTCCTCTTGGCCCAAGAAATGGCGGCGAGCTGCAAACGTGCCGGAGCAACCCTTTTGGTAACCTATTTTGCCGAGGCACTCGCCCGCTTGCCGCAATCATCGCAAGCAGCAAAGATACAGGGGTGAACTCGCTCATCCTCCCCCCACTCCTCATCGCCTTCCTCTCGCCTCTTACCTACGGGCTCGTAAACTTAATTGACAAGTACATAGTCACCAAAAAGATTCATTCGCCATCTAGTTATACCGTCGTTGTCGGCCTGACGCATATCATCATCGGCGCAATCATCGCCTCCTTTTTGAGCTGGGACGGCTTCACCTCATCCGATCTCATGCTTTGCACCATCGTCGGAGCACTCTACGGTCTGCAGCTCCTGATCTACTATGTTGTCTTTAGCGAAGAGGATGCGGCAAATGCGGTCGGCCTCGATCACACCTACCCCCTCGTCGTCGCTGTCCTTGCCTATACCTACCTGGGGGAAAGCACGGGGATAGCCGGTTACGGTGGGCTAGCCCTAATCCTCGCTGGACTCATCCTCCTTTCACAACGCATGCTCCAGGTTCGACCGAACGTGCGACTTGGCTTACTCGCCGCCATGATATGCACCACCGGAGTCTATGAATTCGCCATCAAGGTTAGCACGATCTCCGTACCACCATTACACACCCTAGCACTCAACAGCATCGTCGCCGGATCTGTCGTCTGCCTTCTGCTGTTGCGCCGCAAAACACGCCGGATGTTAGGCGCAGAGCTTCGTAATATTGGTTGGGCCTTTACCAGCGAAAGTCTCACCGTGATCGCCATCTTGTGCATCATCGGAGCGATGGGCGCATTTCCCGCGGTGCTCGCCTCAGCCGTAACCGCGCTGCAGCCGCTGGTGGTCCTGATCGGTGAGCGCATCTTAAGCTATTGGCATCACGAGATAACGCGGGACAAGTTGTTACGCCCGAAGCTAGCAGCTATTTTGCTTGTTATCTTAGGGACCCTGGTGATGTTGGTGGATCACGTGGTATGGGGGGAAAACTAGCGAGGCGCTGCCTCAGACCGACGAGCGTTGATCTGTAATCTGCTATCAGAGAACTGCTGGCAGCTTTCCGCTGACTGCATCTGATGCAGGTGCAGCTTTCGGCCGCAGCCCACGGCCTTAGCCGTAACTCCTGATGAGGCAATAGACGTTAGCGGCCACTACGTCAGCTAACTTGATGGCATCAGCACTCGGCTCAGGGCTAATGTCCAGAATTGCCTGACACTCTCTGACCGACGAGTGTTAAACCTATCTGCCTTCTGTAATCCGCTTTCAGAGATCTGAAGTCAGCCTTCTGCTAACTGAAATCAGCTGCCGCGAAGAATCTAGTTACACAGAGTCATCACGCCTGCGTAGACACGCGCCGCTCTTTGTCCTTCCCGCTCTGACGCTCAGAGCCGAGTGCCTGCTCGCGCTTCATAACTTCCTTGAGTGCCTCAAAGCTCATCTGTGGCAGCTTGACGCGCGCGATACGGCTTCCCACCTGGGCCAAGGCGTTGGCGCTAGAAAAGCTATACAGGTTGAACTTAATCCTCGGCCAGCCCTTTTTAAAGAAGCGGTTCGAGTCTTGATATGCCAAATCGAAGGTTCTAAATCCAAACCTCTCAACCAGCGCTGCGATCGTCTTCATCCGCTGTGGCGTCTTGTCCATTCGACTGGGAAGCACTATGCCCTCGAAAAGATCGACGATGTCGAGGATCTTCTCCATACTCAGCCGCACGAGATATTCCCTCTTACCAAAGGTCGAAGCCGGGACACCAAGCGCATGAAGAAATTCATTAATGCGCTCTGATGTGCAAGTCTGGGGGAACAAACAACTCAGAACCACATCATCACAATCGTCAATGGCACAACGAATCATCACGCCAGGAATTACGGTGACTTCAGTCCCCTTTGCTGCCGCCATGATACGATTGATGTAGTGCCCACTGTAGAAATCGGTCACGGCGATAACGTCGATCCCTTTCACGCGGGCGAGACGAACGAGAGCCGGCGCTGTATCAATACCCTCAATCCCGAGATAACCAAGTGACGATGGGCTGTGAATGCGCAGATCCATGACATAGCTCTTTTGCCGGGCCGTGCTGCGTTCGACGGCGATCTCCGCGCTCAAGCACTTGCGCGCGGGCGATTCTGTCACACTAGCGATCGTTTCTTTCTCAATCTTTGTCGCTAGTTTTTGCTTTTTGGCCATACTTTTCCTTAAATCCTTTAGTGATCTGCCTACTTTGCGCCCGAGGTTGAACCATCAGCGGGCTTACTGACGAAGATATTAGGACGGGGTTTTTTTAACGCATCAGCGCCAGGCGCGGCTACCGGTGCGGTAGCATTAGTGGCACTAGAGAAAGGCGACGATGCCGCTGCGGGGTCTTTGATACCACTAAACATCTCACGTATGAAATTTTTAAGCGAGCCGATCTGTACGTCGATACGATCGAGATCACTGGTAGAGGGGAAGCCAGCCGCCGCGGTAGCGACCCTATCGACCTTGAGTTGAACAGCATTTATCTTTGTGGTGATAAGATCAAGTTTTCCCTCAAGAAGCTTAAGCTCAGTGACGGTTGCCAGTCCTAGCATGCGCCCGACAGTGGCAGCACTGACTTCACGTAACGGCTCCTTTATGGCCTCAATCGGCACAGCACCACTCGGTTGAAATACCTGTGCCTCTGCCTCAGGGGTATTTTCAGCTTTCTTGTTACCAATATCATTCGGTTCCATGCGGGCTATCCTCCTCTCTCTTTATATTAGAGTCGAACTCGACGCTTTTGGGTTCATCTGAATCACCAGCCAACCGTCCGGAAACCTTCACTTTTCTTGCGGGGACAAAACGTAGTAGAGTAACGCGGTGCTGGCTGACCCCCTCAACCATGATACGCATACCCTGGCGATCGAGCACCTCCCCTACCCGTGGGATATGCCCAAGCTGGTGCATAACAAATCCAGCCACGGTATCATACTCCCCCTCCGGCAGCTCAAATCCGGTTTCCGCTACAAAATCCCCTACGCGCACATCGCCGGAAACAAGAATATCCCCCGTACGCGTACGCCGGATCGGTATCTCCTCTGCCGGATGATCATACTCGTCGAAGATATCGCCGACTATCTCCTCTATCAGATCTTCTAACGTCACCACTCCCGAAACGCGACCATGCTCATCGAGCACAACGGCGATATGAGCCGCTGCTTTGCGGAATTCCTCAAGAAGATCATCCGCCCGCTTTGTTTCGGGAACAAAATAGGCACTCCGTAAAATCCGTGCTATTGAAAACTCTGTAACCGTTTTTCCCACAAATAAGATCAGATCTTTGAGGAGTACAACTCCACGCACCTGATCGAGATCGTCTCCAATTACCAAAACTCGCGAGAGTCGCTCGCGAGCAAATATGGAAACCAACTCCTCAAGTCCGGCGGCTTCGTGGACCGATATTATATCGCGGCGCTGAGTCATAACCTCACGCACGGCCAGGTCTGAAACGCTGAACACCCCGCGAATCATATCTACTTTTTCCTCCCCAATCTCTCCCGATTGGCCTCCCATCTGAGCCATCTCGGTAATGTCCTCTGCAGAGAGTGCGAATTCGCGTTCGAGCGGTGCTTCAATATGAAGCAAACCTAAGACCCGCTTCACCGCCGAATTGACGGTGCGCGCTATGGGTGAAAGGATGCGAGACCAAGAGAGGACAGCCCCAGCACAAGCACAGAGAACGCGCTCGGGAGCCGAGAGGGAGAGCGCTTTGGCTACCTGCGAGACAAAGAGGGCAACACAGGTAATTAGCCACAGCACGACGATCTCGACACCGAACAGGTCCGTCACCAGCGGATCAAGGAAACCACTCAATCGAAGACTTAGCAGATGCCCAAAGGCAAAGGCACAAGCCCCACTGAGCAGAACGGAGAGAAATGCGCCAATCTGCATGGCTAGATGATGAATCTCTGCCTTGGTAAGCACGAGCCGAGCGCGCTCAACTCCCCTGACCCCCTGGGCCGCCAAAGCACGCAGGCGTTGGCGGCGGCTGCGCACGATAATCAGCCCCGCGGCCACGAAAAAGCCGTGGACGACGATTAAAAATATGGCTATTAGGAAAAGGGTACTAATAACAAAACCTCTTATATTTCAGTAAGTTAGCTGTGAACATGGGCAACTGCTCATTAACCACGGGCGAAAGGACCTTGCTTGAACTTGCACTGGAACTGCTCCTGATTCCTGTTCCCGCTCCTTTTCCTATTCCAATCAAGAGGATAAGGGACAGGAGCAGGAAACGGGAACAGTTCCAGTTCATGTTCAAGATTTAGAATTACCCACACTTGTTGAGCAATCCCCACCCCTCCGCTGATTGTGAGCCTGGCCTGGCAATCTTGTCAATCGCAGATTGTGTGCAATACGCAAGACTCCCACTAACGACTATTTAAAAAATCTGCAAAAATAGCCTCTGCGGAGGGTTTTACACCATGCTTAACAACGCAGGCCGAGAAATACTGTGGAATGTTCACTCAGCGGCGAACATTGTCCTGCTCTACCTCTTTCTGGCGATCGCCTTAGCCATCGCCGCTGGCGGAATACTTCGTCACGCCGAGTTTTGGCTCTCGGGCAAGCCGGCACCGGAGCGGCAGCGCCACTGGCCACTGCGCTTACTCGATCTATATACCTGGGGATTATTCCAACAAGGCGTCGTCCGCGAACGCGTACCAGCCGTGGCACACACACTGATCTACGTCGGCTTTCTCGTCCTGCTTTTTACCACAAGCATGGTGTTTGTTGATTTCGACCTTGGGTTCCACATCTACAACGGTAGATTTTACCTCGCCGTTACGGTCCTATCCGATATCTTCGGACTCGGCGTGCTCCTCGGCTGCATGCTGCTCGCACACCGACGCTACATCGAACACGCCGATCTGGTGCACAACCGCGGAGCCGATAGTCTGATGCTCTATTCCCTAATGCTCCTTATCGTCCAGGGCTATGCGCTCGAAGGGCTTCGTATCCAGGCCACGGAAGATCCATGGGCGCTGTATTCGCCGGTCGGCCTTCTCGTCTCCAAATTCTTCTGGCAGCTAACACCATCGGGGGCCTCAATGCTCCACCTCCTTCTGTGGTGGTTTCATACACTCACCGTCTATGCCCTGATCGCCCTTGCTCCCTATTCTAAGTTCTTCCACATCGTGGCCAGCTCAGCTAATCTCTTTTTCCGCTTCACACCACGACCTAAAGGTGCGCTCCCCTACCCGGGAGACCTTGCGCAGATGATGGAGGGCAGCGATGAGTTCAAGGTTGGAATCTCGACGATCAAGGATTACACCTGGAAGCAGCTCCTCGATCTTGACGCCTGCACGAGCTGCGGACGCTGCCAAGACGTCTGTCCCGCCTATCTCTCAGGCAAACCCCTCTCGCCAAAGTGGCTTATTCTTGATACCAGAAACCACGCCCTCGCTCTCCACTCCCAGGGACAATTGGCACCATCCAGCCTCCCCTCCCCCTTGTTAAAGATGGACCAGCTCTTAACACAAAACCTCTTTTTGCCCCTAAGCGGAGTGGTAGCCCAGGAATCGGGCAAAGGCTATTCAAGCGCCGGCAAGTATCGGGGCCGCAACACCCTCGCGCAGAACTCAGCACTACTCCTCGGCGCATGCGCGGAGCAAAAGATCGCAGGTGAAGTGATCGAGCAGAACGTCTTCTGGTCATGCACAACCTGCATGGCTTGCGTCCAGGCCTGCCCCGTCGGGATTAACCATGTCGATCAGATCGTCGAGAACCGCCGTAACCTCGTGCTCATGGAGGGCACACTGCCGGTGGAAGCGCAAAAAACTCTGCGCGCGATCGAGACGCGCTATAACCCCTATGGAGCCCAAGAGGACCGCGCCAAATGGGCCGATGGCCTCGGCGTCAAAATCCTCAAAGCGGGAGATAGTACGGACTACCTCTATTGGGTCGGTTGCGTTTCCTCCTTCGATCCGCGCAAGCAAAAGATCGCCCGCGCCATGGTCAAACTGATGAATGCGGCAGGGCTTGATTTCGGCATCCTCGGCGAAGCCGAAGGCTGCAGCGGCGACCCGGCGCGGCGTCTTGGTGAAGAGATCCTCTTCCAGAGCCTCGCCAAGCAAAACATCAGCACCTTTCACAACATAAAGTTCAAAACCCTCGTCGCCAACTGTCCACACTGTTTTAACATTATCCGTAACGAGTATCCGCAGCTCGGCGATATTGGCGATGGTCGCCCGACCGAGGTCATTCACCATTCACAGCTGATCCAACGGCTGATCGCCGCCAAGAAGCTGACCCTAAATCCGAGCGCGGCTGAGAAGATCACCTTCCACGACCCCTGCTATCTCGGGCGCTATAACGACGAATTCGACGCCCCGCGTCAGGTCCTTAAAGCGGCATCCAAGCTCCCAATCCTAGAGATGGAGCGCAGCCGAGAGAAAGGCATGTGCTGCGGAGCAGGCGGCGGACACTTTTGGATGGACCTCAAGATCGGCCAACGCGTCAATGCGCTACGCACCGATCAAGCCGCCGACACTGGAGCTACCAAGGTCGCAACCGCCTGCCCTTTTTGCATGCAGATGCTCGAAGACGGGGTCAAGATCACCGACCGCGAAGACAAGATCGAGATCAAGGATATCGCTGAGATCGTAGTCGAGCACCTCGCCCTAGCGGGCGAGGTGCTGGCGTAGGAGCCACTCCCCAATTGAGCTTAACCTTCTTATACGGTATACTGACCCGGCTTATTAATTATTCTGCCCGTTTTGCCCGTGCCACAAAAAACGGTACAGCCTTCACCAACGGTAAGAGTTAAACTCTTGGCAAGCCACTTATCAAATGACACGGTAGCACCACCAGATATCGTAAAATCTCCTGCACCGAGGATATTCCCCACATTGCACTGCACCGGACCACGCACGACTGCGCCGCGCGGAGCGATAAGGGTTGCCAAATTAAACTTAGTTAGGGTGCAAGATGTACCCACACGGAATCCCGGCTGCTTGGGCAAAAAAGCATGTATTTGTATACGGTTAGGTTAAAAACGCGTAAATGCTCAATAACCCCGGGTAAAAGAGGACACTTAGCCTTATCCGTAGCCTTTGCCTTCCTCTTTAACTTAGAGAAAGCATTAAGAAAAAGGCTAGGGCTAAGGATAATGCTAAGTTTATCTACCCACACTTTTTGAGCAATTACAAGAACGCACGTCTCATGCACAGCGCTACAAGGTTTTAGGGGGTCGAGGATGACACCTAAGGAACTCATTCTGTCCTGGAGTTCAACTTTGTGAGAATCCTCGAAAGGGCTCGCTACTGTGGACCGAGCTGCTATAGCAGGATATAACAGCCGCTATGAACTGCCGAATCTGTGCAAAAGACATCTTACATCCTCCTGATGAATTTATCAGGAACGTTTCACCGACCTGGAGAGGTACGATTGAGCCTTTTGACAGGCCGACACTGTGTCTCGACTGCCGTCTGCGGCGCAGGCTTGCTTTTAGGAATGAACGATTTCTATTTCGCCGCGAATGCGCTGCAACTAAGCGAACGATTATTTCGGTTTTTCCACCTGAGTCCGAGGCCGTGGTCTACTACTCTGACTCTTGGCGATCAGACTCCTGGGACGCAAGAACATACGCCGAAGCTCCAGACCCTGTCCTCTCTGTGTTTTCGCAATTTAAGCGCTTATTATGCCGGGTTCCACTCGAAGCACTCTATATCAACGATAGCGAAAACAGCGACTATACTAATTTTGCCGGCTACAACAAAAACACCTATCTTTTATTTAATAGTGGGCACAACCAAGACTGCTACTACGCACGCGGTCTCTACGAGTCACAAGACTGCGCCGACATGTACTACTGTCAGCGCTGCCGGTTTTGCTACGAATGCATCAACTGCAACAACTGCTACGCGCTTCAAAACTCCACACACTGCGCGCAGTGTCACGACTCGTATTTTCTACACGACTGCCTCGGCTGCTCAAACTGTATCGCCTGCGTCAACCTACGCCATAAAACGTACCACCTTTTCAATCAGGCAGTGACCAAGGCTGAATTTGAAAGGGTCAAGGCAACGCTTGACAGCCATCAACTTCGTCAGGAACTGGCCCAAAAGTTTCAAAAATTAGTTAGTGACTCTTGGCAACGAGGATCCCACCTCCTCAACACGGAGAACTCGTCGGGGGACTTCCTTAGTAATTGCCATAACTGCCATGAGTGCTTTGAAAGCTATGGCTGCCAGGATTCCTTCTTTTGTGATTCTGTGAAACCGGGCAAAAACCTCTATGCCTGTATCGGCTCGTGTATCGACTCTGAGATACTCTATGAAACCATCGGGATCGGCAAATCATATCGTGTCGCTTTTTCGTTTAACGGCTCCGGCTTAAGCGACGTCTACTACTCTGCTTTTTGCCAGAGTTCAAAACACCTCTTCGCCTGTATCGGCATAAAGAATGCCGAATACTGCATTTTTAATAAACAATATACGCAGCGCGAATACGAGGAGATCTTACCTACCTTGATCACCAAGATGCGCCACGATGGTGAATGGGGGCTATTCTTCGATCCCCGACTCTCCCACTACAATTATAACCAGACGGTGGCCTTCGAATATTATCCCTGTGCACGCGAACAAGCTCTGACAGATGGATATATCTGGCGTGAGCAAACAGCGATAGACAAGCCGGATAGAGCCGTTATCGATGCTCGAGAGCTGCCCGATCGATTTATGCTCGCACAGCCCGAGCTCGAGTCCAAGCTAGAAACGAACGCCATCAGATGCCCAGCGAGCGGAGATTGTTTCAAGCTGACCAAAGCAGAGATCACCTTCTATGAAGCACAAAATATCCCCCTCCCGAGGTTTCATCCAGACGTGCGCCACGCCCGTCGGATTGAAGTCCGCGGCATGCGCTCGCGGATTGAAGCAAAATGTGCCGGGTGCTCGCAGATAATTAAGGCCAGCTCATCAAAAACAGCCTTAGACAAGCTCCTTTGCGAAAAGTGCTTTGCAAGTAGAGTTAATGTAACTATTCAGCACGATATTATCTAGGCACGTTGTAGCAGTGGAGGTGCACAAGGGCGACAAATAACGCGGAGAATAAAGAGGCAGCGGCCTGCGACGAGCTACCCTCGGCCTGAGCTCGGGTCGAAGGCAGTCGATTCGTGGAAGCGGAGGGGGAAATCCCCCCTCCGCTTCCTTCGCTGACTCTGTTTCCTCCCGACTCTGCGTGATTTTATTTCGCCTTTGGCGAAATGCAAGAACATTCTCTTCGCATAGAGAGCCACTAGGGCGATGGGCCAATGGCCCTAGCCAATGCTCCGGATTAGGCAAAAGACACAAGCCGCCAAACTATCCAGCAAACTGGTGTCCCCAGCGTTCTGGCCGCTAGCGTCTACTGCCTGATCAGGAGTTTCCCCCTTCGCTCGAC
>CAIXSY010000279.1 GCA_903922175.1 uncultured delta proteobacterium
CAACGTTCTCTGCGGCTGCCGCCTTAAGCCTCTCTTGTTTCTTTCGCTCCCCCCTACTGCGGCTAGAGTAGTGCCCAAAAAATCGGCTCAGCGACTCTCCTCGATTCGGAATATGGAGTGTTAGAAATGAAGAAGAAAAATAAATTTTTTACCGCGCGCAATGCGAGTGAACTGGCCGAGATCCTAGGGCTATCGCAGGAAGACGCGGTTGATATGGAGCTTCGAAGCGGCCTAAACGCTAAAATCATTGAAACGGTAAAAAAAAGAAAGCTTACTCATGTCGCCGTGGCAAAGCTTGCTAAAACATCGAGAACTCGCGTGACAGCGCTCCTTAACTGTAATACGCGGAACATTTCAACCTCATTAATGATTCGAATTCTGGCGGCTTTGGGCGTGCGTACCAAGATTACTTATCTTCCCATGAAACTGGCAGCGTAGCGCCGATTTTCCCATACATCTGGGGACCCCCACCTTGAGATCTCGCGTCGTAGGGCAAATGGGTAGGTCAACTTTGGGCTAGGTAGCCCTAAAGTGCTATTTAATCCATTCTGAGGAGTGCCCAGACTACCGCCCGACCTGCGCTTTTTTAGGTCATATCTCACGGGAGGACTTAGAGTTAGCTTTAGAAAGAACCAATAGTGATCCCTTTGAAGCCGTGGGGAGCAAGAGGGTCAAGCTGGTCCTCGATGAAGCTATCGAAGCGTCAGTAAGATCGGGCCTTCTAAAGCGCAGTCCGGCAGGTGAAATCACGATAGACTTTTCCACAGCCAAAGCCATACGTGAGGAATCTAGGCGAGAGTCGATAGCGATCCGGAGTGATCCCGCAAACGCAGCCGCGCTCAAGGAGCTGAGAGAGGCAATTATGGGGCCAGATCGGAAATAATATATGGGCACAATTGCTGTAGTGCCCCCTTCTCCCCCAGGATTAGCGCTTTCCGATTGGTCTGGCCTACCACATCCTCTCGGCAATCTTCTTTTCCTCGGCCCCCACCGCATCGGCATAAATCGCTGTAGTGGTAAGCTGTGCATGCCCAAGCCAGCGCTGGACAAGGTTTAGCGGGATGCCGACTGTAACTGCCGCGACTCCAAACCCATGCCTAAGCCCCTTGGGTGAAAGTTTCGGCCCCCCATCCACCCCCGCAGCGATCATCACATCTCTGATTTTTCGCCAAGCCCCAGCGCGGGACATCTTCCAGAGAAGCACTTTGTTTTTTCTCTTTCCGCCTTCCTGCGTCTCGCGGAGAGAGTGAACGAGCTCCAGCGTATCAAGAAGCTTTGGGGGAACCGGCACGGCGCGAAAAACTCCCCGTTGCCTTTTCTTCAAGGACTCAAAAACGATCACGCCCTCGTCGAAGTCGACGCGATCCGAGGTTAAGGCGAGCGCTTCGGAGATGCGGCATCCTGTGTAAGAGAGCACGCCGATCAGCGTGCGGATTTCTCTAGGAAATTTCGCCGCTGCCTTTTCGATAAGTACGCGTTCTTGCTGGGTGAAGTATTTTCGCTTCCCCTTCTTATCAAACAAAATCCCCGAGTTTTGTTTCATAATTTACCAAAAAAGAGGGGTAATCCCCTACCCTTCGAGCCTAGCAGGCCCTTTTCTGAAACAAAATTGGGTATTTTGTTGCAGGCCTGCAAAAATGTCAGCGAGGATTGCGGGTAAATTAGGGAAAATGGAGGAATGTTTCAAACACCTTGCCGACCTGAATAATCGCATGCACCGGCACACCATTCAATGAGAGGCTAAGGTGCTTTGTCTTTGTTAGGCACGTTCGACCTGCAAAATCTCACTGAGAAACCTAACTAGAAATTCTTGCTCTTCCCGAGCACGATACCTTCCCCAGTACACGACGAGCGCCGAAGAGCCTACGCATACTATCGCGATAAGGAAGGCGGCCCATGAGTTATTTGCATACAGGTCTCGGAGCAGAAAATATCCCCCTATCAGGAAGAGACCTCCCAGCCATGCCATTGTTGCAACCTGCATATATGGATGCATACCAAACTTTCCCACTATCTTGGTCCCCTCTGCGCAAGGAGTCACTGTAGCATTCAAATACGTCTGGAACGAATTCCGGTACCCCAAGCGCTTGCAAATTAAAATCGAGTCTGGGTTGATCCATCCAATCGCTGATCTCTTAGAAGGCGGTGGCGTAGTATCAAATAATCGCTTTACACCTTGGAGTGATAAGTCTGGCGTGTCCACCGCTTCACGAAGTCGGGAAATGACCTCTTTCGTCGGTAGCTTTGACACAATATTTAGACTTTTTTGGGCCATGCAAATTTATCACGTGCCTAACATAGTACTCAACACACTCAGTCTAATCTCACGAACGGGTTTACTCAACTCAACTTATAGACCATTTTGCCATTCCAAAAGCCCCGATTTTGCAACAGACTTAGCTGTTTTGTTGCAAGAAACTGAATCAGAAGACTTTGAGGATCCCCTCCGGCCCTACCATCTCCAAGTGAAAGGCACGAATAACATCCCAGCCAAGAAGACCGTCAAGACGACGAGATCTCAGATGTTTCATGTCAA
>CAIXSY010000280.1 GCA_903922175.1 uncultured delta proteobacterium
TTCTCCGCGCTCGTACTCTAACACTACTTGGCGTTTCAACGCTTCACTATAACGTTTTACCACCTTTACTGTCTTTCTTCTTAGGTCCCGTCCCATAGTACCACTGCCTCCTGATGTGTATACTTATCTCAGGACGGGACCCTCTTCGACCACGACCACGACCACGACCACGAATTATTAAATTACCCGGGGTTATTGAGCAGTTACCCATCCTCTGTCAAGGGAAAATATCCAAGTTAAAAGTAGCCCCGCTTCTTGCGAGGAGAGCCCAGCGTGGCTAGTATGGCAGCTGTCGTGAATCAATTTGTTCATTTACATCTGCATACCCAATACAGCCTTCTTGATGGGGCCAATAAGATTCCTGACGTCATTGAGCGGGCCAAAAGTATCGGTCAAAGCGCTTTGGCGATTACCGATCACGGTAATATGCATGGCGCTATCGAGTTCTACTCGGCAGCTCAAGGGTTGGGCATAAAGCCGATCATCGGCTGCGAGCTTTACGTCACCTCTGGGTCGCGCTTTGAAAAGAAGATGCGCGCGCAGGGGGGTGAGGGGACCTACCACCTGACGGTGCTGGCCTCAAATATGGTAGGGTATCGTAACCTGTGCCGTTTGGCCACACTGGCATACCGCGAGGGATTTTATTTTAAGCCGCGTGTCGATCATGAGCTCCTTGAAAGATACAACGAAGGGCTGATCGCGCTTAGTGGCTGCCTCGGTGGTGAGCTGGCTGAATTCGTGCAACGCGACAATATCGAATCTGCGCGTAAACTTATCGAATACTACGCTGGTGTTTTCAAGGATCGCTTCTATCTCGAAGTCCAGCCGCACATGATTAAGGAGCAGCAGAAGCTCAATCAGGGTTGCGAGGAGCTGTATAAGAGTTTGGGCGTACCGATCGTCGCCACGACTGATTGTCACTACCCGACCAAAGACGATCATTTTGCCCAAGAGGTGCTGATGTGCGTCTCTACCGGCAAGCAGGTTACTGACCCTGATCGTCTGCGTCACGAAGGGGTCGACCTGCACCTAAAGAGCGCCGATGAGATGTACCAGGAATTCGGTAGCTGGGGGCTGGCAGATGAAGCGATCAAGAACACCGTTGCTATCGCCGAAAAATGCAGCATTAAATTCGATTTCAAAACCTACTACATGCCTCAGGCTAAAAGCGAGGATAGTCGGCCGCTTACCGAGGTGATGGCCGAGAAAGCGCGTGTCGGTCTTGAGTCCAAGATCGAACAGTTCCGTAAGCATCTGCCCAACTGGAGCGATGAAGATGCCAAGCTTTACCGCGAACGGCTTGAAGGTGAGCTTAAGCTTATCGAGAAGATGGGTTTCGCAGGCTACTTCTTGGTGGTCTCTGACTTCATCGTATGGGCCAAGGAGCACGGCGTGCCGGTGGGGCCGGGGCGTGGATCCGCCGCCGGGTCGCTTGTGGCCTATGCCATGCGCATCACCGAGGTCGACCCGATTAAGAACAAACTGCTCTTTGAGCGCTTTCTTAATCCCGAGCGTGTCTCGCTACCCGATATCGACGTTGATTTTTGTATCAATGGGCGTGATCGCGTTATTCAGTACGTCGTTGGAAAATACGGCAAGGAAAATGTGGCCCAGATCGGCACCTTCGGGACGCTTAAGGCCAAGGCCGCGATTAAGGATGTGGGGCGTGCCCTTGGAATGAGTTTTGCCGAAACCGACCGCGTGGCCCAGTTGGTGCCTGCGCCGAGGCAGGGTTTTGATTACCCCATCGCCGAAGCTATTAAGATGGAGCCTAAGCTCGCCGAGTACGCCAAAGGCGAGGGCAAGCAGTTAATTGAGCTGGCGATGAAGCTCGAAGGACTGACGCGTCATACCTCAACCCATGCCGCTGGCGTTGTCATCGGCGATCGTCCATTGATTGAGCATCTGCCGCTGATGGTCGATAAGGATGGTAACGACGTCACCCAGTTCTCGATGAAATACGTGGAGAAGGTCGGCCTGGTAAAGTTCGATTTTCTTGGTTTGCGAACCTTGACCATGCTCCATACGGCGTTGCGCTTTATCAAGGCTAGCCGGGGTGAAGAGCTCGATCTTGAATTCCTACCGTTTGAAGACAAGGCCACTTACACGATGCTTTGTGGCGGAAACACCATCGGCGTTTTCCAGCTGGAATCGAGTGGAATTACCGAGATGACTATGCGTCTAAAGCCCAGCTGTTTTGACGATCTGGTGGCAATTCTCGCGCTCTACCGCCCCGGTCCACTTGACGCCGGGATGGTGGACCATTACGTCGAACGTAAGCACGGACGCGCGCCGGTGGTCTACCTGCACGCCTTGATGGAGAATGCGCTCAAGGACACCTACGGGATTATCCTCTACCAAGAACAGATCATGCAGCTTGCGCGTGAGCTGGCGGGCTTTAGCCTGGGTGAAGCCGATCTCTTGCGCCGCGCTATGGGTAAGAAAAACCCCGAAGAGATGGCTGCACAACGCGACCGCTTTTTACGTGGCGCCATCGAGCATAAGATCCCCGATAAGCTAGCCAACGAGATCTTCGATCAGATGGAGACCTTCGCCCGTTACGGCTTTAACAGAAGCCATTCGGCGGCCTACGCCATGATCTCATTTCAGACGGCGTACCTAAAAACGCACTACTCGGTTGAGTTTATGGCTGCGCTGATGTCGTCCGAAATGGATGATACCGACAAGGTGCTAAAAAATCTTAACGAGTGCCGTAAAAACAAGATCGCTGTTTTGCCGCCGACCGTAAACGAAGGCGGGGCTGATTTTAGCGTCTGCGCCAATAAGATTCGCTACGGACTGCAAGCGGTCAAGGGCATAGGCGAGAAGGCGGTGCAAGCCATCGTAGAAGAGCGTGGAAAAAAGGGAGCGTATAAGGATCTTGAAGATTTCCTGATCCGTGTTGACCTGCACGCGGTCAATAAAAAGGTCGTCGAAAACCTGGTCAAGTGCGGCGCTTTCGATTTTGCCGGAGAATCGCGGGCGGGGATGTTCGCCCGTATCGAAGAGCAGATGCATCTAGCGCAGGGGATGCAGGCCCAAAAAGATACGAACCAGATGTCGCTCTTCGGCGGTAGCTCGGCATCGCCGACGCTGCCCAAACGTTCCGCCCAGGTAGCCGAGTGGCCCACCAATCAACGCCTCGCCCTCGAGCGTGAAGCGCTTGGCACCTACCTCTCCGGACACCCGTTGGAGAAGTTTAGAAACGACGTCAAGCGCTTAGGGGCGATCACGGTGGCTGAACTTAAGGAATCAGATCCACCGCGGCGAAGCAGTAATGCCAATGGGCGCTTTAAGTCTAAGGCAGCGGATACGCGCATGGCGGGTGTGGTCACAGCGCTCAAGCTTAAAAATACCAAGAAGGGAGATCGCTATGCCACCTTCACCTTCGAAGATTTCTCAGGAACGATTGAAGCCATCGTCTGGCCCGACGTTTATAAAAAAGTGGCTGCGCTGCTCGTCGTCGACGAGCCGATGTTGATCATCGGGTCACCCGATATTACCGAAGACCGCGCCATGCTGATCGTCGATAAGATGGATTCCCTAATCGCGATTCGCGATAAGAGCGCTAAGCAGGGCGTGCTCATGCTGCGTGAAGCAGACAATATTGAGAAGCACCTTGATCGGCTCTTGGCGGTGTTACGCAAGCATAATGGCCCCTGTCCGGTAAAGGTGAAGCTGCTGATTGACAACGCCGAGGTGTCGCTGACACTGCGTGACCGCGAACAAGTGCCCGTGGCGGTGATCCCCTCGGAGTCGCTGTGCGATGAGGTCGAGCAGCTTTTTGGGCGGCCGGTGCTGGCCTTCACCTAGGGGCTGTCCGCCATGCCTAGGGGCAAGGCGAACTCAGTGCCGGACAGCCCCTGCAATTTCTCTCAGGGTAGGTGCGCGCGTAAGCGGGTAATTGCTCAACAAGCGTGGGTAAAACTCGCTAAATGTTTCTCACGGAGTACCACTGAGATCGCACGGAGTTACACGGAGAGGTCCTCTTCGTGTAACTCCGTGCGATCTCAGTGGTACTCCGTGTGAAACAATCATTACGTTCAGCCCACACTTATTGAGCAGCTACGTTTGCTTGGCGTAATACATTGAAGTCATTTGCTTTTTTATAAAGGCGGCTGCGCCTAGTCTATTTCCATTCCGCATTAAAATTATCGTATTGGCATTTGAAAGTATTAAATTTAGAGCACACAAATCCACCAATCGAGCATAACTACTGAGAGAGAGTTTATTTAGGAGGATATCTCGTGGTGACAACAAGGCATCGCGGCCCCCCGAAAAAAAGAGCTATCGCCTCTGATTAATTAATAGGTGGAAGTGAGATGGCTGATGCCGAATAATTCGGCGGCTGCTCGAAGGGCATCGGCCCGTGGCACTGAATTCAAAACCCTTTTCGAGGGTACCCATCCGGGAATACATGATTTTGATTCGATCGCGGCGGCATTGCACATTCCTCTTGAAAAACGCCAGGTTAAATCTGTTGATTCTGCGCTAATCCCTGGTGTTGATCCCAGCTCTGCAATCGCGCAGCAAAATAGGACAAGATTAGCGCTGGGATTGCCCGTTCCTGGCGAGCAGCCTCTTAGCGAAGCTAAGATGATTGACGAATGGGTTGCGATGGGGATCCTCCAGCTATAGCCGTGACGAGAAGTTAACGACGCAAGCGATTAGAAAGCTATTAACTTCTTCAGCAGATCCTTAAATCCGAATTCATCAGCTCAGGCTATGAATACCGCTGCAGACACTTCCCCCAATAACGTAGCGCAGTCCCGCTTTTTCGCAGGCCAAATCAAAATCAGAAATTGCTGTCAGGAGTTCGGTCATGTCTTTCTTTTATAACTTTCCTGCAGCAGTTGGGAGAGTCTCGTTCGTGCGATAATCTCTGGTATTCCAGGCTCGCGGAGCTTTATTCCCGCAATCATTAACTCTCGACCGGCATCAAAAAGCTGGGCCAGTTTCTCGGCGCGCTGATCGAGCGTAAACCTACGCCAGAGGGCGATCATCTGCTGAGACCGCCAATTCGGCGTGTCACCGAAAAAATTTTCTTCTGGAACTGCCATGGCGCTATTGTATCACCAAATGCAAGCTGCTCAAAACCTCTTCTTTTTGTCTCGTAGGGCGTAAGATCGTGAAACTCTATGGATTTTATTTTAACGCGAGGCAGATTGAGGTAATTGCGCTGGACATTAGCCCTGAGCGAGGGAGCCTGCGACCGAGTCGAAGGGAGCCGAGTACTGATGCCGTCAAGTTAGCTGACGTTCTAGCAGCTAATGTCTACTGCCTCATCAGGAGTTTCCCCCTTCGCCTGGCCTTCCGCCTTCGCTCGGCCTCGCGGCCGACGCTATGGCGAGACAGGCTGCGGCCGGAGCTACGGCGGGCAGGCGCGGCAAGTGCTACGTAGGACAAGAGGGCTAAGGCCGTCGGCTGAGACCACAACTGCAGCTGATGCAGTCAGCAGAAAGCAGAAAGCTGCAGCTAGCCGAGGCGCCACTCTCTTCCGCGCGAATGCTCGGGTCGGTTCAACGTGGCCGTATCTGCTCAATAAGTGTGGGTAATTCTAAATCTTGAACATGAACTGGAACTGTTCCCGATTCCTGCTCCTGCCCCTTATCCTCTTGATTGGAATAGGAAAAGGAGCAGGGGCAGGAATCAGGAGCGGTTCAAGTGCAAGTTCAA
>CAIXSY010000281.1 GCA_903922175.1 uncultured delta proteobacterium
ATCCACCGAGGTCTCACGGAGTTACACGGAGGGGATAGTGCTGGGCCCCACCACGCAGCCTCCTGTGGAACTCCGTGAGACCTCGGTGGATCTCCGTGTGAAACATGTTGTATGCAATGGCGAGGTGCTGACCAGTTACAATAAGTTTTAATAACAAAGGAAGATATGAGAACTGGAACAGAAAATAAACAGCAGGGAGCGAAAACAGATCAGCCTGCAGCTCTCATGGTTATTAAGCAAACGTTTGATGAGCTAAATAAATCCCCGCTGGGCCCACAAGAGCTCCAGCTTCGGGTAGAAGCGAGCGAAGGTATAGCCAGGGCGTTAGTTAGATATAGTGCAACTGAAGGTCAAATAGCCGACGTAGTTGCCGCATTGATTCAAGTCGATGTTGCTCATGCCAATGGGACAGTGGTTAACCACCTGCTTGCAGGCGGCGTCAAACCCGACGAAGTGCCTTTGGTGATCGAAGCCTATGAATCAATGCCTAGCAACTTAAAACTATCGGCAGCTGGCAAAGCTACAGATATAAAACCAAGACAACCTAAAGCCAAGGCCGCTGAGGCCCAGGAAGGTGGCACAGGGCAGTCCGACATACCTGAGCATTTAAGAGAGCTTCTCGGCGAAGTGACTGAAGCCGCGGCGAAAAAAGTCGACACTAGGTCCAACCCTCTCATGAGCGACTGGCTCGGGCAAGTTGCGGGCACTGAAGCGACGATAAGCGGCGCGTTCGATGCTAAACTAGCTGCGCTCCTCTGGCAGATTTACCGTAGCGAGATTGCGGCCGCCGGAAACAACACCCCGGACTTTAACGCCCTACTTGAGCGCGATTTAGAAAGGCCACATTTGTTGAGTATGAACCGTACAGATCTGACCATGCTAGTTAACGAATACATTGAGGCCGGACCAAAAAAGGGTTCATTTAGCACATTCGCTAAGAAAAAGCAGGTAGAAACGAACACAACTCTCGATCAGTACATGCCAGATCCGGAGGAGTAGTGAAATTTAGGAGTACAGGCTTATCGAGCCGTGTAGCCTCAAAAAAAGTTGACGCCGATCCTGCATGATCGGCGTCAACGTGCAATTCCTCTAGTTTGTCAGTAGTATAAGAGGAGATCCCCAAAAATAAGCACAGCGGAATACGACGCCAGCAGGAGACGAACATGAAACAGCACAACATTCCCGCACCAAAGCCGTCGGGGGCAAGTCCTAAAGCGTCGCCCCCGCCAGCGATTGCGAAATTGGAAACCATCTACGGCAACCCATTGTACGTACTTGGTATCAATGTCGAGGCAATTAGTGGGATGTTTAAGGAAAACCAGCGCCAGATGCATCAGTTCGTCAAAACACAAGCAGATGTAGCACGAACGTTCTTTCATCCTGACAGATTTGAAGGAAGTCTAGCGCAACTCCAAGCTCGTGATGGCGCCAATAATCCCGAAGTATCTGCAAAAAAGCGTAACGAATTAACCGAGAAAAGTGCACAGGTAAACGTAGCGGCCAAACAGGTTGCCTCATTTGACGGTTTCGTAACTGCGCTCAATGACTACTTGAAGCTTTCTCAGTCTCGACAGGTGTTGATCGCCACCTTGGAGCGTCTACACCACTCTAGACAGATGGCGACTACTACTGGGGCCGCTGTACTTAATATATTAACCCAAAGCGCCACAGCAGATCCAGCTTCGAACCTACTTGGACCGCGGCGACAAGAGTTCTCGTTCGGCCTCGAACACACTTTTCGCCGCATTTCGCCGGACGACACCCTACGCCTGCTTACTGCGGGCTCACTCCAACCCAGCACACAACTTGCCGCGTCATGCCCGAGCCACTTAAAGCAGTGGTTGAGAAAAAATATCTCGCAGAGGGGCTTCACGGTGGGTGCGGATGGCCTGCTCACCGAGTACACCCAAGAGGGCGTAGGTGCAGTGGGACGATTTACCGGGAGGAAGCTCTTTGGTTTGGTCTCACTTGCTAAATTTGGAGATGGCAGCGACACACTGATACAAGCAGTAGAGAGTATTCTTAACAATACTTATGGCGGAGACGTAATCAAGGTCGCGGAGTGGGCCGGCTTCTACGCCAAGCTTTGTCGACTAGAGATCGTTCGCATAGACGAAAAGCAAAAACTCATATGGATGGTTGACCCAGCACGTATTCCACTGGAGAAAGCCTTGGCATTATACCCACTGATCTCACCAACACTCATACCACCGGATAATTTCCCTCACATTGTCGTTAGCTATTCACAATCTAACGCCGACGTGACCGTAAGCCACCCCAGCGAGAATGGCGGTAAGCCAATTGTTATCGACGCAGGTACGCGAGCATTTATAGGACTAGAAGGCGTCGTTCGGAAGATTTGGCCCGAACCGGCCAAGGCCATGGTGCCGATCAAGGCAGTGGCATCGGCAGGCGCAGGCAAGAAAAAAAACAGATAGAGACACCAGACTTTAAAACTTAGCAGCTATTAGGAGTATGTACTATGAGTAGAATGAGTGAGCCAGGTACCCCTCGCAGACCTCTGATGACAAAGACAGGGAACACGCCAGGCAAAAAAACGGGAAAAGGTCAGACTCTGGTAGGAGCTAAAATTACTATTAATAGAACTAAGATCGCTCCGATTCGTAAGGTGGCAAAGGCATTCTTCGCTAGCCAGAGAGGCTGGGTTCACATTAATCCAAAGCTCGAGGAACTAGTGACGTTTCTCGCCCGCCAAGAGCTTCCTGTGGTGCGCTGGGGACTGGTGCTAAGTTTTATTGGTGACGATGTGAAGAATCGTGAGTTTTCAACTATTTCAGCTATGCTTACCGACTGGTGTACCAGCTGTAAGAGCGATCTGGCATTTGAGATGGGTAAAGGATTAATAGAGCGTCACCTCAATTCAACTGAGAAGCCGGAACGTCTCAAAAAAGCCTTCGTGGCAATGAATAAAGCTGTTGATAACCGAAAAACGAGGCCAGAACTCGAGCAAATTTTGGAAGGCTGGTACAAAGCCAAACGTAGTCAGGAATTATAGAGAGCAGACATGGCGAGTTCTCGCACTAAAGAAAATGGGCCTGTTAAAACAGAGGGGGCTAAAGAGCTTACATTTCCACTTCGCGCAGAATGGCTTAAGGGTCTTGAGCCCCTATGTGATGCTCGCGAAATAGCAGCCCTAGTGCATAAGACCATTCGGGCTGTTAAATCGGCGGGCCATCCCGATAAGACTTCGGGCGCCAAAGGAGCTGAAGAGGCTACCAGGATATCTCAAGATCTAAGCTCGTTTGCGTCACTCAATGGAGAACAGCTCATTGTCCATTATCTGATGCGGCAGGCAAAGATCGATCCCCTTGCTCAATGCGCCGCGGCTCAACTCGCTGGCACAGAAGCGATTGCGAACAACTATCGCAAAATTACTTACAAACTGTTCGATGCACTCGGGAGCGAGCTTCCCAGCAGTCCCGTTCAAGATAAGAAATGGCGCATCTTCCTTCCCTTCGGGGGCTTGCAACGTCTATCGCTCGCTATAGCACCTATTTGCAGTGCACACCGGAGGCCTTCTGACTTTATGCTCGATGACTGCTCTCCTCAGTTCCCTGACTTAGAGCAGCATGCAATAAAGGAGACCTGCCCAGCCATACGGCGCCTTCTAAGCCCACACATGGTAGCTATTTCCATAGAAGCGGATGATACTATTACTACTTTACATAGAGAAAAGTCTCCCAAAAGCCAGCTGCGACGCGTTCGCACTAACCGCAAGTTACTGGGAGTAGTTGATGACGTGGATATTATCCACCTTATTGAGAAAGAGATAGCTCGATCACCTGGGATAGACCCGCTAAAGATTCCTGCGTCGGCACTTGAGAAAGCAGACATCCGCTCTTCGATTTACCTAGAGCCCTATAGCAAACATAATCCTAATCAGAAAGTAGCGGACCCCGAAGGCAGTGAATCTTTTGTATTGACCTCATGGATTGTTTCAGTAGCAGCTACACCTAACGGCCCTGCATATTTCATCGAAGGCGCCATCTGCGACGCCTGGCTCGACAACCATTGGGTAGCGCGCAGCTATCCCCCGGCGAAATTGGAAGCTGGGTCGGTAAACTCAACATTAATTACGGAGAGTAGGGCTTGGTCTAGACCGGAAAAGTAGCCCGCTAAAAACCACGAAATTTGGGTGCACCTCTGTATCCATCTTTCTGCAAAATTCTTTCAGAACTCCGGCGGCGTATTGCGGTAATCTGCGCTCATTTTACTGGGCGATTGCTTGTTAATCCGAAGTTCTTCGGGTGTTGCGTCCTCTAATGCGTCTGACTCCACGTCGCATTTTATTACATGAAATCATTGGCTTAGATACACCCCCTCTTTTTCCTTATGCCATGCTGCTTTCAGAGAGTTTTTGGCTTTACTTGTCTGCACGGTGTTGGAGCGAAAGGTTCTCACACTGAAAGCGTGGGCTAGCACGCGCTCGATCCTCCCTCTCGACTAGTCAAGGAGTAAAGTCAGTCGATCTCTGCACATCCCCGTTTATATATTTGAGCGGCGCCGTATCAGGCACCTGGTAGGCCTGACCGATGAGAAACAGGGTAATCAAAAGCAGACAGGCGACGATCAAGTGAAGTGACAATGCTCCTGCAGAAAAAAGCCTGCCCACAGCCTGCATCGCCGCCGCTACTCCACCACCGGGTCCTCTATGGGGCATCGATCGCTGCGACACCTCTTTCCTGACTGAAGTAAGTGTCTTAGCACCCTTGAGTGCCGCCGATAGCTCGCCTGTGTCCTGGATGCGTTTTGTTGGGGAGCGCTCTAACAGCCTCAAAACGACTGCTGCCAGCTGTCGGGGGCAATCTCGGCGCTCATCTCTCGGTGAAGGTGAAGCTGCCTGAACCTTCGCCTGAATGCTATCCATAGCGCTTAGCCGCTGATGCGGTGCGTGTCCGGTCAGCATCTCAAAGGCGATTACACCCACGGCGTACATATCGGCGCTTTTCTCATAGGCACTATGCAGCCAGGTCTCCGGGGCGATGTAGTCGATTGAACCAACTATCCCGCCACTCGATGTTACGACCGCACTGGATCCGTAGCGGGCGATGCCGAAATCAGTGATCTTCAATAGACCGTCAGCACCAAATATCAGGTTCGATGGCTTAAGGTCGCGGTGGATAATGCCCTCGCGATGCAGAGCTCCCAATCCGGCGCAGATCTGCGAAAGATAATCCTCAACCTGGGCGATCGAAAATGTCCCCTTCTGCGCCAAATGGTCGGCCAAAGTCTTGCCCGACGCATATTCCATGGTGTAGCAGAACATCTCACCTTCGAGTAACCATTCATAGCAGGTGAGTACATGTGGATGCACCACGCGCTGCGCCAGCGCAATTTCGCGCATAAATCGAGTCAGTTTCCTCTTATCCGTAATGCTACTTGGTGCGAGCATCTTAAGTGCGCGCTGGCATTCACAAAGAGTGTCCCAAACAAGATACACCGCTGCCGACCCCCCACTTCCAAGCGAGGAGCGCACTTTGTAACGCCCAGCGATGACGACGCCCGGCGCGAGAAAATCTACATGTGACGGCGCTCCCCAGGCGCAACTCTCAATCGAGGGATGTCCCACTTCCATGATGCCTTAGAGGTCGGCACACGAAGTAGATCGCTGAATGGGTGGACGCTATTCTTCCGGGTGAGTACGAAGATCTCGTAGGGTGAAGACAGAGGAATAGACCCAAGTAGCCCTTTGCTTATAACCGATCAGGGGGACACGAGATTCAGTGGAATTGTGGCAACCTTGTAAAAAGATTGTACCAAAATCTTTTAGGGAGGGACAAAAAAACCACCTCTGAATCTCATAATTCGGAGGTGTTTCGATGGAAATAATTGATTTGCGCAACCGAATGCGTTTAAACCGCATTCAAAGCATTTTTAAGATGCATGAGATGGAGAAAACGAATCGCGAGGTTCCGCGAGCGTGCCGTTGCAGCGCTAGTACCGTGAGCGATACGCTCAACTTGTACCGGCACTCTGACAAACACATCTGGCAAGGGATGTGTAGCTACGAGAAGGCGAAGTATGTGTGGGACATGCAGAAGGCACGGGCACGGGCCAAGAAGCGCTTTAGAGGGCATATATACCGTCCGCAAAAAGTCTTGGCGGACCCCCGAATAGCGGGGGCGGCCGGCCTGTCCTGAGCGCCAGTCGAAGGAAGTGCGCTGCTCCGTCCGCCATCAATGCGTTTTCTACGTCAAGACTTTTTGCGGACGGTATATAATCAGCCGTTTCGCGAGACTTTGTGTTTCACACGGAGTCCCACGGGAGATCTCACGGAGATCCACAGGTCGTGTTATGGGGAACCTGAAATTTGGAACTCACCAGCCGAGTAATTGGCTGTCACCGTCTCCGCCCACCACCACCGCGATCTCCGCCTCGTCCGCCACCGTGCCCGCCACCATATCCTCCACCGTGGGAACGATGTTGGTCGCCATGTTCGCCTGCACCGTACTGTGGCCTATCGCTGGCTGGGCTGGACACTATCGGATCCTGCTTCTTTTCAATGCTATGCTCAACTATGAAGCGATACAGCTTCGCGATCAGCGTCACCAGGTCTTCAGTCGGATTCTCAATCTCACCGACGTCTACGAGAAGCTTACGCACCACCAAGAGATCGTTCGGCTTGATGTCGACCTCTCCAGCTCGTACGAGCTCATAGAAATGTGCTGCCCGTCCGGTAACGATCTCCTCTTGGCTCGGGGCTGGACGCTGTTTAAATTCTATTTGCGGCATCGCTCGACGAAGGTTGAGGAAGCCACCAAAGTCCTGCGGGCCGACTAGACTTAGGCTACAGCCACTTCGCCCCGCACGCCCCGTACGGCCACTGCGATGCACGTAGCTCTCCGGGAACTCAGGCATGGCGTAGTTAATGATCAGGTCAAGGTCCTGAATATCAATACCACGTGCGGCGATGTCCGTTGCCACAAGAAACTGAAGATCCTTGGCTCGAACCTTCTGCAAAATAGCCTCACGTTGGTGCTGATTGAGGTCCGAGTTGATCAGGCGAGCGTCAAAGCCGCGCCGACGCAGATAAACCTCGACAAGCTCAGTATCAGACTTCGTGTTGCAGAAGATAAATGCCGAGGCCGGACGCAGGGTCTCAATCAGATCGCAGAGTGCGGTTGGCTTGGCGGTTACTTCACCACCGACTTCGATATAAACATGTTCGACCGGCGGAAGCTCCTCCCCAGGAGAAGAAACCACGATCCGCTCAGGACGACGCAAAAAACTCTTGGCCAAAACTTCAACTCGCGGTGTAATCGTGGCACTGACAAACAGCCCCTGACGATTATCCGGCAGACGCGAAAGTATGGCGCGCACATCTTCCAGAAAATTAAGCGAAAACATCTCGTCAGCTTCATCTACAACAAAGAAGACGCAGCCACCAAGGCGAAGTACGCGCTGACGAATGAAATCGAGCACGCGACCGGGAGTGCCAACGACGATACGCCGGTCATGGTCGAGCTCACGACGCTGTCCGTCCATGCTCATGCCGCCGATAAGGCTTACAGGGGCAAGCTCTGGAGCCAGCTTGGCGATGACATCGGTGGTCTGATTGGCAAGCTCGCGCGTTGGCGAAAGCACGATGGCTACGGTCTCCGAGGGGCTACTGTATTTAGCCACACATGCCAAGAGGGGGATGGTAAAGGCAAGGGTTTTGCCGCTACCGGTTTTGGCCTGGACAATAAGGTCTCTGCCCTCAAGAGCCGCCGGGATAGCTTGAGTCTGTACCGGTGTGGGGGTGACAAAGCCGGCACGGGCGACCGCCTGACGCAGCTGCTCATTATTCACAATATCAGAAAATGTCTTAGGCGACGAGGCAGCCGCATCACCTTGATTGGTAACTTCCATAAATAACTCTCACTCTAATTGCATTAGGGTAACACTTTGGCTCATCCAAGCTGCGACCCTATCGGATCGCGCTCCCAATCTTCATACCGCTCTTTTTAAATAAAGCGGGAACTCCACTCAGGGGATACTCCCGTAGCTTGATTAACGAGTTAGACCACGGGGACGCTTAATTGAACCGTCTCTTGTTTCATCGGCATAATGGCAGTTATTTGCAGAAATAGCTAGCGAGGCTTTACCCTCGCTACTTGGTACTACCTACCTCACTATCCCGCAGCCGCCGCCAGGGTGCGCCAGGATCGTAGGCCGTTATGGCTGAGGCGATAGCTGCCGTGTCCTTACCCAAGTCAGCGGTGTAAAGCGCCTCATCCTGCCCGATAAGAAAGCTACGCTTGCCCGTTCCTCCCCACTGAGTTGGCCTGGCGACCAGGGCGAAACCTCCAGTCATCTTGCCATTAATCATATAGGAACGAGCACCTGCACGCGCCATCGCCCCCTGGGATGTCAAAATTCTATAGAGGTAGCCATGATAACTAATCGAACCTGTATAATTGCGCTCGCGCGTAACCCCTTCGAGCTTAGCTTGGTTAACAAGAAAGCCGAGCGGATTTGGCAATTTTTCACTATTTCCATCCCAGTACAGCCCATCTTGATACCCCGGTGTGCTGTTAAACCTGGTGGCGAATTCAGCAACGCCGTCACCATTGCGGTCGATTCGAAAATAACTTCGCTGCGCCGCGACATAGTCTCGGCAGATATGGATAGCGGTAAGCTCGTTGTTCCATACCTGGGGATCAATCTTCAGCGACTTGCGGTCGAAATACCAGCCATCATCTCCCATACGCAACGACAGTGGAAAACGTCGCCGCTCAGAACCAAAAAGAAGCACCACCTCCTCTGGCCCCTTGTTCTGAAATGAGTGCCAACTCTCAATCTCGCGTTTCAGAAACTGTAAGTGCGGCACTTCCAGACGACTCACAAGAACCTGGCCGAACATTGCAGTTAGGGCTTGGCGATCAGCACTGCCCAGGGTGCTCACCGTGCGTTTTACCGACTCCTCCAACGTGGCAAAAGCGTTGTTCGGCGCAGCCGTTGCATACCTCGGCACTACCAGGCCAAAGAAGACGGCGATGACGAAAACCAGATGTCTCATATCACTCCTCGCAAGCCCTCGCTACAAGTCAATCATGCTACTTGGCCGGTGGTTGAGCGCACACTGCGCCACAATCCACCGCGCGGATCAATCTTTTTACGTTCTGAGACCGCTAACGAGATCGGCACATGGGTAAATTCCCCCTTCCAGTTACCCACAACCATACTCGTCCGCCCCGTCATGCCCGCATGCACGGCGTTGTGCCCCAGCAGCACGCAAAAAGCAGCGTCGTGCGCATTCGACGGCAGACTACGGATGGTATAGCTCGGGTCAAGGTACTTTAGATTAATCTCCATCTTGATCTGCTTAAAGTATCTCTTGATCTCTTCGCGCAAAAATAATCCAATGTCGGTATGGCGAACGTTGCCCGAAGCATCTTTCTCACCCTCTCGAACAACCAGCTCCTGCCCTGCTCCCTCCGCGGCAACGATCACCGCATGCCCGCGACGCTCAAGCCGCTGCCGCAGCGATGTTAAAAAACCATCGAGGGTAAATCGCACTTCCGGAATTAAACAAAAGTTAACGTCGTTGTTGGCTAGCGTCGAGTAGGCGGCGACAAAGCCGGAGTCACGGCCCATGAGCTTAACTAAACCGATACCATTTCGTGCTCCCATAGCTTCAGCATTGGCGCCGGTGATAACATGACGCGCCTCAGAGCACGCCGTCTCAAAACCAAACGAAGATTGTATATAGGAGATATCGTTATCAATCGTCTTAGGAATACCGATCACGGAGATCTTTAAGCCGCGCCTCTTAACCTCGCCCACAATGGCCGCGGCCCCGCGCAGCGTACCATCTCCGCCAATCGTAAAAAGGATCCCAACACCCATGCGTTCAAGGGTATCAACTATCTCGGCTGGATCCTGCGGCCCACGCGACGATGCCAAAATCGTACCACCGCGCTCGTGAATGCGGCTGACAAATTCGGGCGTTAACTCGAACGGCGAGTGCCCATGCTTAGCTACCAGACCTTCATACCCAAAGCGGTAACCGTAGATAGTGCGCACACCGTAGTGATGATATAGGCTCATCACTATGGCGCGAATCACATCGTTGAGCCCCGGACAAATACCACCGCAGCTAACGATGCCACACTTGAGCTTTGAGGGATCAAAAAATATCTTATCGCGCGGCCCAGCGATCTCCATCTGTGGCGGATCTCGACCTTGGTCGAACTGTGCCTTTACCTCACGTGGATTGGAAGAGTACAACACTCTGTCATCCTCCTTGACGTACTCCATGCCACTCATCGGTGAGGGAAGGCGCGGCTCTGCTATCTTCTCAATCGTAAAATCGGGCATAACTGCGCTCGGCGACATCGGCATATGGTCCTTCCTTTATGAGCTAGCCAAACATATTTAAAATTTGGTAAATCCCAATAGCCTCTGATGCGATGCGAGCGTCAGAAACATTTTGGACAATCCTGTCTACTTCGCCCGACCTCGCGCTCGGTACTACGTCGGACAAGCCGGCTTGACTCTGTTTATTCGACTCGCTCAGCTCGCTCATGACAGCTTGCCTTAGACTCTGAGCAAGCGCAGTGAGTCGAAGGGCCGGGTGTAGAAACTTCTTGCCCACTTATTTGTTCGACTGCTTTCGTGCAACAAATGGGCAAGAAGTTTCTACTAAATTCACATCTGTAGTATCGGTCGGAAACCGGCAAAAGTCGCCTAAAACAAACAAGCAAAATAATTGACGTAGGTTAACGCAATTACTGAAGAAATTACAACGCTAGGAGCACAAGGCAATGCACAATGGCGTACTCCAGGGGGGGGGGAAGCGATTCCCCCCGTTGACTCCCCTGTCAACCTGCGCTCTCCTATACCGCGTATGCTTACCATATTACGAATTCTTAACTGGGTTGTTGTGCACGTCCTCTACCGTCTTACCGTGGTAGGGGGCGCGAATGTTCCCAGCCGCGGGGGCGCGCTTCTGGTGGCTAACCATGTGGCCTTCAGCGATCCCTCAATCCTTTTAAGCTGCTTCAAGCGTCTCGTACGCTTTCTGATCTACCGCCCCTATTACGAGATGGCGATTATCCACCAAATAGTGCGCCGCTTTAAGGTCATCCCTGTCTCAGAAGATGATGGCCCAAAAGAGCTCCTGCGAAACCTCAACAGCGCCCGCGAGGCGATTAATAACGGGGAGCTCGTCGGCATCTTCGCCGAGGGCCAGCTAACTCGAATCGGCAACCTCCTGCCATTCAACAAGGGACTCGAGCGCATTATGAAGGGAGTCACCGCTCCGAT
This sequence comes from uncultured delta proteobacterium, assembly GCA_903922175.1. Classification (GTDB taxonomy): domain Bacteria; phylum Bdellovibrionota_C; class UBA2361; order UBA2361; family CAIXSY01; genus CAIXSY01. The sequence goes on from CAIXSY010000281.1 coordinate 11,272, forward strand.
TATCCCCATACACCTCGATGCCATCTGGGGAAGCTTTTTTAGCCATCGTCACGGCAAGCCGATGCGCAAACTGCCACGGCGCATCCCCTACCCCGTCACCGTGACCATCGGCGACCCGATGCCCGGCTCATCCAAGGCGTACGAAGTGCGCGCCGCGATTCAAGATCTTTCAGCCGAGGCTTTTCGCCATCGCACCGACGAACAAAGCGTGCTGCACCGCGCGTTTATTCGCAGCGCTCGACGCTCTCCTTTTAGAAGCTGCGTCTCAGATTCAAGCGGTGCAAGACTTACCTATCTATCGCTTCTGGCCAGCTCACTAGCTACAAGCAGCCTACTAAGATCACGCCTCAGACCCGGTGCGATGGTGGGCATTATGCTGCCACCCTCGGTCGGCGCCGTGATCGCTAACCTGGCCGTGATGTTGCGCGGCTGCGTGCCCGTAAACCTAAACTATACCGCCGCAGCTGAGGCTCAAGCCTCGGCGATGCAACAATGCAACATCGCCCTAACGATCACCTCCAAAGCCTTCCTTGAGAAGATGGAGCTTTCACCCACAGGCGATCTTCTCCTGTTCGAAGAGATACGCAAAGATCTCAAGCCCTGGCGAGTCAAGCTTTTTGCCCTGCTCTCCCTACTCCTTCCTGCGCGTCTCATCGAGGCGCTCTGGGTCCCTGGGCACGCATCTGCCGACGACCTTGCCACCGTCATATTCTCTAGTGGCAGCACCGCCCAGCCAAAGGGCGTGATGCTCACACATCGTAATATATCTTCCAATGTTCTCGGCATTTCGGATGTCTTCCAAATCGAGTCAAGCGACTGTGTGGCCGGCGTGTTACCGTTCTTTCACTCCTTCGGATTTACCGCTACGCTTTGGCTGCCGCTCCTCAATCGTATTCGCGCTGCCTACCACCCCAATCCACTTGATGCCGCCACCATCGGTGAGCTCGTCCAACGCGAGCATTGCAGCATCCTCATGGCCACGCCATCATTTTTGATGGGCTACATCCGCAAATGCACGACGGAGCAGTTTAAAACCTTGCGCCACGTCATGGTTGGCGCCGAGAAGCTTAAAGATCGCATCGCCGACGCCTTCAAGGAGCGCTTCGGCATAATTCCGATGGAAGGCTACGGTTGCACCGAATTATCCCCCGTTGCCATGGTTAATGTGCATAGCTTCGAAGATACCGAGGTCAAACAGATCGGCCACAAGCCAGGTTCAGTAGGTCATCCGATCCCAGGAGTTTCCGTACGCATCGTCGATCCCGAAACGTTTGCCGTGCTCCCTCCAGGCCAAGATGGCTTACTTCTCGTCAAGGGCCCCAACGTAATGCGCGGCTACCTTAATAACCCCGAAAAAAGTGCCGAGGTGCTGCGTGATGGCTGGTATGTAACGGGTGACGTGGCACACATGGACGAGGAGGGCTTTATCACCATCACCGATCGCCTATCGCGTTTTAGCAAGATCGCCGGTGAGATGGTGCCTCACATCAAGATTGAAGAAGAGATTCAAGCCATCCTCGGACGCGTCGAGCAGGTCTGCGCCGTCACTGCCGTGCCACACGAAAAGAAGGGCGAACAACTCGTCGTCCTTCACACACTCGAACTCGACCCCGCCGCGCTCACCAAGGCGCTCGGCGAGCGCGGACTACCCAACCTGTGGATCCCGAAACAGGAGAGCTTCATAAAAGTCGAGGCGTTGCCGATGCTCGGCAGCGGCAAGCTCGATCTAAAAGAGATTAAGCAGATGGCCAAGAAGGCGATGGCGTAGGGGCCGTTACAGCACCCCCTTCGTGCTCGGCAAGCCCGTCGAATCGTAATCGCGCTTGAGCGCCTGGCGCAGAGTACGGGCGAAGCCCTTAAATACAGACTCAAGCACGTGATGGTCGTTACCACCACGTGCTTTAATATTTAATGTACAGCGCAATTGATCGACGAGCGATCGAAAGAAGTGTTCGAACATTTCACAAGGCACGTCACCAACACTTTCGCGTCGCAGCTCCACATCCCACACCAGATAGGGGCGGCCGGAGAGGTCAAGTGCGATCTGTGCCAGTGCCTCGTCCATGGGGAGAAGAGAAGCAAAGCGCTCAACTCCCTGCATATTGTTAAGAGCCTTTCTGATCGCCTCCCCAAGTGCCAGCGCGGTATCTTCAATCGTGTGGTGCTGATCAACGTGGAGATCTCCCTTGGCAATTACCGTAAGATCAAACCCGGCGTGCCTGCCGATCTGATCGAGCATGTGATCAAAGAATCCAAGCCCGGTCTGTATATTACTCGTGCCACTGCCATCAATTGAGAGTTTCACCTCAACCGAGGTCTCGCGGGTAGTTCTCACGACATGAGACCTGCGCTCAAGCGAGCGTAAGAGCTGTAGAATCTCCTGCCATGATGCGCAGGTATACGTGGCCCTGGTATCCAGAGTTGCCTGAGGAGATGCCACAAGCTGGATCGATTGAGTACCCATGTTTAGCGCCAGTTCGACATCCGTCTGTCGGTCACCTATTACAAAGGAGCCTGGCAAATCGATCCCCTCTTGACGGTAGTGATCGATAAGCCCCGTGCGCGGTTTCCGGCTGAGTGAATTTTCATGCGGAAAACTGCGGTCGATCAGAACTTCAGAGAACCTAATACCCTCACCGGCTAGAGTTTTTAGCATCAACTCATGCGGTGGGAAGAACACAGCTTCCGGTAGACTCGCTGTCCCGAGGCCATCTTGATTAGTAACCATGACGAGTTCATAGGGAAGCTGCTTGACGATAGATGCCAGTGCTGTAATCACCCCAGGGACAAACTCAAGCTTCGTGAATGAGTCGACCTGATAGTTATCCCTCGGCTCAACAATGATCGTGTTATCACGATCAATAAAAAGAACTTTCTTCATACACAGCTCCTCCAACAGCTAAGCAATATATCGTTCTCATCGGGCGTTCCTACGCTAACTCTAAGGCATCCCGAACAGCCAGTTTGGTTGGATCGGTCACGCACAACAATGCCACGCGCTAAAAGGCACTCATAAATACGTTTTGAATCACTGGTGCGTACGAGCAAGAAATTACCCTGACTCGGAAAGACCCTTACCACCGAGGGAAGACCTCCGATCGCCTGCCCAAGCCTTGCGCGCTCTGCCTTCAACAACTCCACGTTCGTCTTTACTTGCGCAAGTTGCTGCGCACAAGATAAAGCTGAGATAATTTTATCTTGAGCTGGTGTGCCGATGTTGTACGGCGGCTTTATACGCCGCAGTACCTCAATAATAGATGGGGAAGCAATAACCATCCCAACTCTCAACCCGGCAAATCCCCAGGCCTTCGAAAAGGTTCTCAGAATCACGAGGTTTGGACAATTCGCCAGATCGACGAGCAGTGAGGGTGATGAGGCGAAGTCAATGTAGGCCTCGTCTACAACCACCAATCCAGAAAAGTTACGTACAATCGACAGTATCTCACTCCTGGGAAAACTATTCCCGCTCGGGTTGTTCGGTGAGCATATGAAGAGGAGTTTATCTCGATTGTCGTTGCGCTGCGCAAGTTGCTCCCCGTCCAACTCAAAGTCCTCTTTAAGCGGCAGGTCAACAACCCCTACCCCGCTTACCTCGGCCCATACCTTATACATCCCATACGTTGGTGAGCTTATCAGAATCCGATCCTGCCCTGGCTCTGCAAAAGCGCGGATGAGTAGATCGATCCCCTCATCACTGCCATTTACAAACAAAAGCTGTTTCGGATCGAGGCCCAACCACGTCGACCCAACTTTGCATAGCTCTCGTTGATTACCATCCGGGTATCGATTAAGCCTATTAGCAAAAGGGCTTTCATTGGCATCAAGATACACCGAGGCCTCGCCGAAAAACTCATCTCGCGCAGAGCTGTAACGTTGTATGCTGCGCAGATGCGGTCGAATCAGCTGTTCAAGATCAAACATTGCAACCTCCACGAACATATTTTGTCATTCTAAGCTCTGCTGCGCGCGCGTGACCTTCAAGCCCCTCAGCCCTGGCAAGTAGCGCAACTGTGGGTGCAAGGCCGTCCACTCCCTCCTGAGTAAGGCGTTGGACAGTAATCCACTTCTGAAAGCTAGCAACAGAAACACCTCCCGTCACACGCGCCCACCCTACGGTAGGAAGCACGTGATTCGTTCCTGATGCATAGTCACCAAATGACTCTGCGGCAAGTTCTCCCACAAAAACGGAGCCTGCAGAGGTAACCTTCTCCAAACACTGCTGAGCATTATTAACGGCAAGAATCAGATGCTCCGGTGCATACTCGTTTGACAGATTGAGTGCTTCATTAAGATCATTAAGAAGAGCAGCACGAGCGCACAAGAGCGATTTTTCGCAGATTGCCCGACGTGGGAGCAGCTTGGTCTGCCTAGCCAATTCGGCCTGAAGCCCCTCAAAGATCCTTGTACTTGTGGTAAGCAGCACCACCTGGCTGTCTGGTCCGTGCTCAGCTTGGGCCAAGAGATCCGCCACAATCAGTTCGATTCGAGCCGAATCATCGGCGATTATACAAACCTCGGAAGGCCCGGCTGGAAGATCAATGCCGACACGGCAAGCTGGGTGTGTTGTCACTATCTGCTTAGCAAGATCAACATAGGAATTACCCGGGCCGAAAATCTTATCGACAGCTCGAACCGTTTTTGTTCCGAAAGCTAGAGCCGCAATAGCTTGTGCACCACCAATCGGATACACTTCGGTGATGCCGAGTAACGCCGCAGCTGCAAGAACCACGCTCGTAACGGGATAATCCCTATTCTGCTGCGGCGGAGTGACTACGACTATCTCTTTAGCCCCCGCCAACAGCGCCGGGACCGCAAGCATTAAGAGTGTCGAGAATAGAGGCGCTGAGCCGCCAGGAACATAGAGTCCTACCCGTTCAATTGCCCGTAGCAGGCGCGTACAGGTTACCCCCGGCTGCGTTTCAATGTAACTCTCATCTTCGGCTTGGGCCTGAAGATACTGTGCCTTGTGAAATGTTTTAATATTTCTTATGGCCAGTTCAATTGCTTTGCGTAACGAAGGTTCAAGCTCCGCAAGTGCCCGACTTAGCGTCTCTCGAGAAACTGCCTGCAGCGGTAGGTCTACTCCATCAAAACGCCGTGTAAATTCTTGGATTGCAGCATCTCCGCCACTGCGTACGGCCTCGACTATCTGCTCTACCCGCTCCCGGACATCAGGCCGCTCTTGGATGGGTCTTATTTTTATCTCGGTCCTTTCTTCGGTAATTGGATATTTATAAAATTTCATATTGGCTCCTTTGTGAAGAACTAAGGTAAAACTGTTTGCTATTTCTACGCCCTTTGCCCACTACTCTTTGCATCCCCAGCCCGCCTCGTAACCCGCAACGCCCGTCGATCGAGCTCCTGGGCAACCTCTGCTAGTGAGACACCCTGGCGCGCCATGACCGTCAACGCAAAATAGAACACGTCGGCGGCCTCGGCCGCAGCCTGTGTGGCGTCGGCTGCGGCGGCCAATTCAGCAGCCTCTTCGCGGAGCTTAGAATTAAGCAGCTCGGTGTCGCTCAGCAAACGTTTCGTGTACGACTTTGGCGGTGCCGCTACATCCATCCGTGAACGGATGCATTGTTCAAGCGCCGCGAGTCCGCGGTACGGACCGAAGCAGGTCGAGCGCTCAAGGTGACAGAATCCAGCGCCGTTCTGACGCACCGTGAAGCGCAATGCATCTCGGTCACAGTCGAGATCTATGCGTCGTAAATCCTGGGTCGCTCCCGAGGTCTCGCCTTTAATCCATAGACCGCGTTTCCGCGAGTAGTACACCCCGCGACGAAGCTCAATCGCCTTTTGCAAGCTCTCCTGACTTGACCAAACCAGACCCAAGGCAACACCGGCCTCGTCAGCAACAATCGTCGGCCAAAGTCCGTCGGCACGTTCGCTTTGTAACGGGGCCGCAATCGCGTCAGCCAGCGTGAGCCTCCCCGTATAGAGCGCCATACCAACCTGCGCCTCGGCACCCATGCGGTCCAGTGCCGCAATCTCCGCTGATGTCGTCACTCCTCCGGCGATGGTTACCTGAGAGGACCCCGCGGCTTTGACAAGCTCTTGGGCTAAAGCTAGGTCAACACCCTGCATACGCCCCTCGCGCTCGACCGAGGTGACCAAAAAACCACCGACATAGGGACGAAGCTCCTCAATTCGTTCGAAGATGCTGCGTCCGGTATTTTTCTGCCACCCTTCAACCACCACTTCACCGTTAACAGCGTCAAGAGCTGCAACGAGTCGCTCACGCGGAAGCTGCCGAAGAATCTGGGGGTCAGCGGCCGTACCCAAAACAACTTTTGTAGCACCGCGATCGAGCCATGAAAGCGCCGCTTCACTGCTACGAATCCCGCCGCCCACTCGACAGGGCGTGGTCCGAACAAGTTTCTCAATAAGCGCCGTGTTTGAGCCGCGCCCCAATGCCGCATCGAGGTCAACAACGGCAATTTCACCGGCTACGCTAAACTGTTCGGCAAATGGCAGCGGATCTCCCAGATCGAGTTTCTTCTCTTTGCCACCTACAAGCTGTACGGTTGAACCGTTCATAAGATCAATCGAAGGAATAATCATGACGTTAGCTCCTTTAGGTTCTTACTATAAAATTACGCCGCTTAAGTTCGTCTTTGAGTGTCTGGATACTGAGATGGTCAAAGTGAAAAAGAGAGGCTGCCAACACTGCATCGGCGCCGGCATCGAGGGCCACGGCGAAATCATCAATACAACCGGCGCCGCCTGAAGCGATTATCGGGACTGTAACTACCTTACGCAGGGCGCGCAGAAGCGTCAGGTCGTACCCCTTGGCAGTACCGTCTTGATCCCAGCTTGTTAGCACGATCTCTCCAACACCAAGGTTTTCTGCGCGCTCTGCCCACAACAAGGCCGAGATTCCGGTGCGCATGCGCCCCGATTGCACGAGCACCTCGTAGCCCCCCGCTAAAGCCTGGTTTTTCGCGGCATCAAGAGCGAGTACCGTACACTGTCGGCCAAAGCGTTGGGCACATTCCTGGAGCAAGCTGGGATTACTGACCGCCGCAGTATTGAGCGCCACCTTATCGGCCCCGGCGTTGAGCAGCGCCGCAACGTCAGCTAGGCTTCGTACTCCACCGCCTACGGTGAGAGGAATCGTGAGCTGTGTACGCACGCGACTCACGCTTTGATAACTTGTCTTGCGCTCCTCTGGAGTTGCCGAGATATCAAGAATGACAACTTCATCGGCGCCTTGGGCCTGATATAGTGCGGCACGCTCGCCCGGGTCTCCGGCGTCACGAAGTCCGGTAAAATTAGTCCCCTTTACCACCCGTCCATCCTTTATATCGAGGCAAGGGATGATTCGCTTGCAGAGTCCACGATCCCCTGCCGTTGTTGGTTGCAGCGTTGTGATATCGGCAGCCTCACCAAATGCAGCCCGGCACCAGCGCGAAAGAAGCTCGATTCCCCACGCGCCCGAAAGTTCGGGGTGAAACTGGCAGGCTAGGAGCGATCCCTCCTCAAATCCGGCACAGAAGCGCTCGGCATAGACACACCTGGCCGCAGCACAACCCGCAGGCGGTTCTCGCAGACAATAGGAGTTTGCAAAGTAGGCGTAGCCACTCCTCATAAAACGGCACTCAGACGAGGCCTCGACGAGGTTCCATCCAAGCTGAGGAGTGCGTGTTGGAGGTGCAAAACCCTCGACTGTCCCCGGAAAGAATCCAAGGCCTTCGACGCCTGGAGTCTCAGCACTACGCTCAAAGAGGAGCTGCATGCCAAGACAAACCGCAAGCAAGGGGCGTTGGGCGCATCGGCGGCGGCGTAGCGGAGCAATCAGGTCCAGCGAACGTAAACGCTCCATCCCTGCGCCGAATGCACCGACACCTGGAAGCACGACAGCCTGTGCCACTTCAATTTCAGCAGCATCAGTGCTCAACCGAGGGCTATAGCCAAGCTTGGCAAAGACGTTGAGCAGCGAGCCGCTATTGGCGATGCCGGTGTCAATGATTATGATTTCACGCGCTTGCATAATGCTCCTATCGCTACGGCACAATCTGTGATGGCTCAAAGACGATGATGTCGGTGCCACCACGGGCATGAATCAGCGGAATCAGTGCCGGAAGCTCTCGTCGCAACACCGCTGCCTTAACCACAAATCCGGCAGAGCCTGCAAGTTGCGAGACGGTGGGCTGTTTCATGCTCGGCATTATTTCAAGCACTGCAGGCAAGGCTTCACTGCTCACATTCAGCTCGACCATGCGCCGTTCTTTGGCTTCAAGCACCGATTTGAGCAACAACACGAGGTCAGAGATAACCTCACGCTTTACCGTGTCATCCAGAGCACGTGGATTAGCGTAGAGTCGAGTTGAGGAGCACATCAGCTCGTCGATGATCACGAGGCTATTAGCACGCAAAGTTTCGCCGGTAGCTGCATTATCGACGATGCAGTCGGCATCTTCCGGCGGGAAAACCTCTGTTGCTCCATATGACAGAACAAAGTCAGCATCAATTTGGCGCTCAGCGATCCAGCCGCGAGTGATGCGTTCATATTCCGATGCTATCAGCAGTCGTCGCTTCGGTAACCCCCCGTTTTCAAGCAGAGCCGCTGGAGCTGCTGCCACCAGGCGCACCGGGTCCATCATCGTATCGAGCAACTCGACGACATCGACCTGAAGCTCTCCAACCCAATCGCGACCGGCAAATCCGATGTCACGAGAGCCCGCCGCCAGCATCTCGATCACATTCTGCGGCTTGAGGATCTTGGCCTCAAAGCCCGCAAGCGACACGCTCGGGCGATAGGTGCGCTCTGCCGCGCGCACCTGCACACCAGCGTCCTCAAGCAACTTAAAGACACCAGCCTGCATGCGGCCCTTCGGCAGACCGAGCTTCACGGTTTCTGGGTTTGAACAAGGGGCCATACCATATCTTTTAATAATGGCTGGTCCGAAGAGGCTTAGCTGACTGAGCTTGGAAGGCAGGAGACACGAACGCCGGCACGACCATCCCTTTGCAGGGCGCCTTTTCGGGCCAGCGAGTTAAGTAAATTTCGTGTTGAGATTATCGAGAACTACCTGAGCAACGAAGAGCGAAATTACCCATTCACCGGCCGATTGTATGGCGATGATGATGGTGCTGATGGAGAGCTGCAGAATTTCGCATACTCAAGATATCTCAGAATTGGAGATCTTAGTCAATCCCCATGGCACGAAGAACACGTGTTTCAAAGATCTGCCGCCTTCTTCTCTATCCGAAAAAATGCGCCATATCGACCCAGATTCCTAATTCGAATATCCCCATTTTGCCTCGAAACTGAGAGCTCTAAGGTATAGGATACAGGAACATCACTTGCCTTACCATCTAGACCAATAATTTACTTGTCCGTAAATTTAGCGAATTATCGTCCGTGCCTTTTGGTAGGTTTCTCGCACAGCGCAGCCAGCCCTGCCTGTATCGCTTGAATTTGCGTAGAGATCGGGAAATCTTTTAGCCCCTTAGGCTCCAAGATCGGAGAGATATTTATCAGCCCGTTAACCGCTCACTGCAGCACATTAGTCAGCAGCATATCACTCTGCGCATCATCGAACGGCAACACTGGCGTTGATGCGGCCTGGTCCTTAGCCGTCGCCAAATGTTCCGTTACTTTGGCAAATGCATCCTCTTTTGTAAGCTTTGGTGCTTCGCCACCTTCTTTGTCGAAATCTTTAATCAGACCACCCGTAATGACGCCGCGTTCAACCCCTGCTAGCTTTTTAGTCAACGTCTGCAGGTCGGTGCACCATCAAATAAAGCCTTGATCTACTTATACCTCTGATTCCCAGCAGGCGGAATTTTTTCCTTTACTCTACGAACCTCGCCCGCGATCGCCTGCTCGGCGATGGGTCTCCATTTCGGGCTAAGCGCTTTTCCGAAACTGACCGACATACCGCTAATACTGACGCCTCCTGTCTCGCTGTCAATGAAAAAATCACCTCCCTGCTTAAAACAAAAAGGTCCATCCAGATCCGGCTCGCCACCCGTAGCTAAGCAAACAGCCTGCTGCAAGATACGTTGATGTTGATCGTCCAAATGCCCAACGGCGATAAAGACCGTATTCGTGTGGCGTAGATGCCCAACGACGACCTTTCCAGCTGCGCTTCCCGAGCCATCGAGCTGCAATGCTCGCTCGATGGTGAGCCGACTATGCTCAGCCAGGAGCAGTTCTGGCCCCCGTTGACGAGGTAACGCAGAGTGTTTTTCGAACTTGAGACGCTTAGACGAACCCCAGCGGTCGGGTTGATCTTCTCCTTCGCTGGGAAACAGCCAACAGATGATCGCACTGCTACATAGGCGGCGATAGCGGCTCTCGAATTGTATTCATGCCCACGTATATCGGCTATTTCATCAGTTGCTTAATAAAGCGCTCCTCGAATCTTACCCCCCTCTGTATTTTACTTAGGTGACAGCGTGCGCCGTCTTCGAGAGGAACTAGGGGAGGAAAAGCTTCCTTTAGGGGATTGTATTTCTGGGTGTCGTTCCCTATTTTTCTCTTTGACATTTCGTCTCTATGTGTATTAAACTAACATACTATACACATCAATTAGGCTCTCGTATGCGTACCAATATCGACCTAGAGGACAAACTGTTGGCCGAAGCATTGAAGCTTACGGGCAGTAAAACCAAGAAAGAGGTAGTAACCAAAGGGCTTCGTATCTTGGTAAGTCTGGCCAAACAAGAGCAGATTAGGGGTCTTCGAGGAAAGCTCTCCTGGGTAGGTAGTCTCAATACGATGAGGAGAGATCGTTGATACTAGTCGATTCTTCGGTGTGGATAGACTACTTCAACGGAGTAGCTAACAAGGAAACCAACTTCCTTGATAATGAGTTATCCGTTAGCCCAGTGCTCATAGCAGATCTTATTTTAGCCGAGGTCCTCCAAGGCTTTGCCAAAGAATCTGATTATCAAGTTGCTAAGCAGAAACTCTTACAGCTATCCATGGTTGAGATTGGGGGAAGTGACGTTGCCTTGAAAGCTGCAGAGAATTTTCGCTTTCTTCGACGCAAAGGATCAGCGGTCCGTAAAACTATAGATTGCTTTATCGCTACGTTCTGCATCGAAAAGCATCTTCCTCTATTGCACCGAGATCGTGATTTTAATTCATTTGTAAGATACCTTGGACTGCGCACGCCTAATTTGGGGAAGTAGCACGGAGTTACGCCCACATTTCATTGGGCGTCCTCCGTCTCCCCCATAGCGATGATTATTTTAAGCCGCAATATCGCTGCCGAGTCCTCTCACTGACTATGAGGCCACTGCAAAGCAATTCGGCGCATCTATCTGGCTCGTGTACCCTTCAAAGAAGTACCTTCCCCTTAGAGCAAGAGTTTTTATGGATTCCTTGAAAAACTTCGTAACGAAAGATCCCATCCAGTTACTTGAGCGCCACCACTGAGATAGAAGCAGGAGACACTGACGGCATGAAATCCTTAAACCAGACCAATAATTCCTTTGTCTCTGGCTGAGTTAGTTGAGCTTCGGGATGCATAAGTATATATCCACTCGGCGGCATTTCACCTTTTTTTAGGGTTTTTAGGATATCATGCGCATTGCCTTTCTGATCGTCGCTATTATCTTCGCGCCAAGCAGAAAAGTTCATGCGATCGCGCCCGTCAGTAACATCAGCGGCAACTAGCCACGAAGCCGGAGCAGCATACGAATACCACGGCCAGTTTGTTTCATTCGAATGACAATCATAACAGGCGCGTCGAAGCAAAGATGCTATTCGCAGAGGAGCCATAATATCGGCCCTTACTGGTGGATTGGAGCGATCGACTGGATGGAGCTGGATAAGAGTTAAAATAAGTAACGGAAACAGAATCGCTGATTTTTTATTTAGGTGCTTCATATAGAATTTCCGTCAATACAATCTCAGTTAGCATAAGGCAGATAATCCAATACCTTATTACCCATACGTACGCTTCAAATTCCCGGCTACATGCCGTGCAGTAATCATGCCAACCGGTTAGGCTACCCATATTAGACCGCGGCTAGGCCTGCGCTTGTGATACAAAGGCACTCATAAAACAAATGCAATGACAGAGGTAGAAGTAGCTTACCCAGGACTAGGAACTTTTTTCGCAGATCACGTTTATTAAAAGACGTAAGATCGTTGTCACAAAACTTGAGAGACGACACTGGCCTCCGCGACGCTTCGTACAATGAGGCTGGAGGAAAATCGAATGCCGTTGCCCCGAACGAACCGCTAACTACGAAGCTGAGAAGGGTAACTGGCTTTATCATAGACGTTCTCCCGTACACGAGTGGCCCCGCTAGGATGTTATTTCTTTACCACAGGCTGTATTATTATTACACCCCTCTTAGGCACATGTCAAGAGTCGCCAACAGTGAAAAGCCTTGATACAAAAAATCATTTATGCCGGACTGAGGAGAAGAGGACGCCCACAAGCACAAAGAACCCATACCCTCTTTTTACTGATTTTCAACTCTTCTCGAGATCAGCGCCCCAGGGAGATATCCTCTGGTACAAAAATGCTGACGACGACGGCCGAGTGGTCCGACCCAGGGATGGGCAGCACTCGCATCTCCTCCACAGTGAGGTCGTGGGTGAGCAAACAGTGATCAATTGGTAGATGAAGCGGGAAGAAATGCCAGGGCCACGTTGCCATCACGCCAAACCCTTGCCGTGCATCTCTACAACAAAAAGGACGATCCTAATTTCGCAAAAAGGATCGTCCCTATGAATACTCTCTCGTAATATTATATGAATTCTCGCGCTGAAAGCGTGGGCTAGCTGCGCGCGCCAGCGCGCTGCTCCAGCGGCACAAAGCTACTCACGTTTGGTCCGGTGTAGATCTGCCGCGGACGGCCGATCTTGTTTGCCGGATCGTTACTTAGCTCGCGGGCATGAGCGATCCAACCGGGCATTCTTCCGAGCGCAAACATGGCCGGGAATGCCTTAACGGGGATACCCATCGTCTTATAGATAATACCGCTGTAGAAATCGACATTGGGGTACAGCTTACGTTCGACGAAGTAGGCATCTTTGAGGGCCGCCTCTTCAAGCTCTTTGGCGATATCGAGCAAGGGATCGGAGACCTTAAGCTTACCCAGCAGTTTATCGGCTGCTGCTTTAATGATCTTGGCGCGCGGATCGAAGTTCTTGTAGACCCGGTGTCCGAAACCCATCAGCCTAAAGCCACTGTCCTTCTTCTTAGCTAACTCGACAACCTTCTTTACATCCCCGCCGTCGTCCTTTATCCACTGCAACATCTCGATCACCTCTTGGTTAGCTCCTCCATGAAGAGGACCCCAGAGTGAACACACACCGGCGGCTACCGAGGCAAACAGACTCGCACGACTACTGCGGGCGATACGCACCGTCGATGTCGAGCAATTCTGCTCATGATCCGCGTGACAAACGAGCAGCTGATTAAGCACCTCGGCGTAATCAGGATCAACCTCGTACGGCTCTGTCGGAAGTGAAAACATCATCTGTAGGAAGTTCTCACAGTACCCAAGCTTCGTTGACGGGTACATGAATGGTCGCCCGACGGACCGCTTATAACCATACGCGATCAGCGACGGTACTTTGGCCAAAATCCTAACTACATTAAGATCGAAGACCTCTCCTGCGGCACCCTCATCGTCTTGATAGAAGGCCGAAAGCGAAGCCATCATCGAGGTCAGCATCGCCATGGGGTGAGCCCCCTTGGGGAAGGCCTCAAACATCTCTTTCATGTCCTCATGCAAAAGCGCATGTTGGGCGATCTCATTTTCGAAATTCAACAGCTGGCTCTTCGTTGGGAGAGCGCCGTAAATGAGGAGATGGGCGACATCCAGAAATTTAGCTTTCTCAGCTAAAACTTCGATCGGAAATCCGCGGTAACGCAAGATCCCCTTGTCACCATCGATATAGGTAATCGCGCTCTGACAAGCGCCCGTATTCATATATCCGGGGTCAAGCGTGATAAAGCCCGTCTTGGCACGCAAAACGCCGATATCGATCCCCTTTTCATTTTCACTTCCCGTAATGACCGGAAGCTCGATCTTCTGTTCAGCACCCTGTGCGTCCTTGTAGTGAATAGCTACTGTCTCGCTCATGCTGATACCTCCCCTGGTTGGTTAATTGGCTTTGATTGGTTAATTGGCACGCCGAATTACGTCCCTCGACTTATCCCTCTAGAATAACTATTCTAATGGCAAATCAGAGTAAGTGCTAGTGACATTCGAGTATGACAGTATTCTTTATTGCAACCACCTGCTCTTATGCACTAGTTCTACCTGCATCCATACATATTTAAACCACGTTCTAAGTATATGGCAGAAAAAAAGCGCAAATCTGACCTCGTCTTGACTGATAGTAGCGATTTCGACGCCTCTCATCATCATCGATCTTCGTCAGAGGCGAGCCAAAAGGTAGATTCTAAGCGTATTCGTAAGATCAGCCCGGTTGGGATGCGCGTCCTCGTTGCCATCCGCAAAGAGGCCAATCAGACCGATGGCGGGCTTTATTTGCCGGAGGGGGCCAAACAGACCATGCAGGATAGTCTGCTGGCCGAGGTACTCGAGGTGGCTAGTGCCGTCGATGAGGGCTCCGAGGAGGAGACCAACATTAGCGGCATCCCCCTTGGCGCGATGATTCTCATTCACAAGCATGCCGGAACAAGAGTGCCTTGGGATGATACGCTGCGAATCGTTGACACTAAGGATGTGTTGGCGATTGTCAACGAGATTAGTATCACGTAAAGACCATGACACTCACCCCATTCAATCGTCCGCAAGCTTCGGGGCAGATTCAGAACAGCTCGCTGACACATATCACCGAGAGCTATCTCACCTACTATGCCGCAGGCCGTGGACACACCGCTCGTGCCAAAAGACTAGACCTGCGCCATTTCCTACAGTTTCTCGCCAGCTTTCACGGAATTTCGAACGTCGAAAAATTGAAGGTGCGTGAGTGGGATTTCTCCTCGACGCAGCGATTCGTCGACGACTCTCTCGCCAAGGGCGAAGCCCCGGCGACCGTCTCTCGTCGCCTAGCGACGATTAAACACATGGGACGCACACTCGCTGAAAAAATCGCCGGGTTTATCAACCCTGCGCGTGAAGTCAAAGCCCCGAAGGTCTCACCGCTTCGCCCCAAAGCGATCTCCGAAGGCGAGATCGCCGAGATTCGCGACCTAGCCGCGGTGCGCCTCTCGCGCAAGGAATCGTTTATACGCTTTCGCAATGCGGTACTCTTTGACTTCCTGCTCGATACCGGACTGCGCGCCGATGAGGTGCGACTGCTCAAGCGAGCACAGATCGACGAGCAGCTTCGCTGGATCAAAAATGTGCGCACCAAGGGACGGCGCTACCGTAACGTCTATATCACCTCGGCCATGAAAGATAAGCTGCGCCGTTACCTCGAAGAACGCGAGCAGGTGCTAAAAAAGTTCTATGCCAAGATTCGCCCCTCGCACAACGCCGCATTACCACTGTTTATCAGCACCTATAATGCCGTACCTGGAAAGCCCGAGACATTTCTCATGGGGGCAAAAACCATCTGGCGCGCCGTCAATGAGCTCACCGCCGACAGCCCCCTTCACCCCCACCTTCTGCGGCACTCATATGCCCTCGATCTCCTCGACACCTCAAACGACGTTCGCCTCGTCGCTCAAGCCCTCGGACACAGCGATGTGCGGATCACTATGCGCTACACCGAACGTAAAGATGAAGAGGTTGCTTCGGCACTAGAGAAAAGTCGGGCACGAAAGAAGCGCCAGCTCTCCCCCAAATAAATTCTTTCACTTTTACTTCCCCTGTTAGCCGCATAATATTGGGCTATTTGCACTCTCCTAGGTGAAAAAACTTATTTGGGGGAAAGCTAGCCCAACAGCTTAATCCCCGTCGGCAACGCCTCTCCGAAAAGCGCAGCGCGGAAGGCAGCATCGGGAATGACGATTTCTTCGAGCGGCTGAATCAGCTTCTGATCGGCGTGTGCGGCGCGCAACTTTTGCAGCACCTGTTCGCGCATGCCGTCACTCACCTCAAGATCGCGCTGTACCACCCGGCGACAGGCTTGCGAGAAAAGAGCTGCACAGGCTCGCCAGCCGGGCTCACGCCAATCGAAAACGGACAATTTGGCGAAACATTCCTCAACTCGAGCTGAGAGCATGACCGTTTCAATTCCGGCGTACATCGGCACACGGCTCAAGATTCGGCCCAGAGCCCACAACATCGGCTCGCACAGCGTCCGTTGCTGCTCGATACGACGCAAGACGAGGCCTACAAAATTCTCTTTGCTCACAATCGTCACCCGTTCGAGCGCTCCTAACAAACGCACGATCTCGGAAGATACCTCTTTACCGTCTTGGAATTCAGACCACGCTCGATCGAATATCTGCTGTTGTTGCGCGGCATCGAGCCCTCCTGCAACTCGTCGCCACATGATCCACCACTGCACCCAGGCATTGCGCTCTTTTTTAAAATACAGTCCCACCTCGAAGGCGCGCCACAGCTCCGCCATACGGAAACGATCGAGATCAGCACCGTATCCTGGGCGCAGCACATAGCCCGCCAGCGGCAACCAGTTTACCTCATGTTCGAGAGATCTGCTGCGCTTGGTGACTCCAGGCGCCAAGGCTGTCCACATAAGACGGAGCAGGGCGACGCTCCACTCAGACTTGGGCTGGGCCAACGTCTTTTCCAACTCGCGGATCAACCCCTTGGGGCTAACACCAACATCTCCGCCAATTGCTTTGCCATAGACAAGGCCAATCCTTTCAAATGCAGCCTTAGCACGCTGAGCTTCAACACCAAGAGAGCTCTCCGGCACCTCCTCATTAGCGGGGGTATCGTGCTCCTTCCTCAGGTTAAATTGTAACTCCCAGCGCCCAACACCTGTTCCCGTCTCAACACAGAATAGCTGAAGAAGCCCCGTTTCGCTCAGGTCAGCCTCAAGTTCAACCTCGATCTCTCGCGTTTTTCGACCGGCTGCGCTGAAGAGCGCTTGCATCGGCGGCAGCGCATTAACCGCTGCCCCCTCGAAGGCTGTAAGTTCACCTAATTTTTCTGCCGCCGCAAAACGCTCCTGACTCGAACGATAGAGCTCGAACGACGCCGCCTGATTTACCAAAAGTTTAAACTTCCTCCCTTCGATCTTGGCCTTGGTGCCGGGCTCGGTTCCTTGCGGCATGACACAGAGCAGGCGATCTCCTTCGGCTCTGCCGACACCTCCCACCTTAAGATAGATTGCATGCGGATATCCGGCGCGAATACGCCCCTCCGGTCGATGTAAGAGATAGCCGTACCAGGCCGCGCCGTGAGCAACGGCGAGGTCCATGTCGGCACTTGGCAAAAGCTGCAGCGGCAGATCGTGCTGCCAGGCTGCTATCTGCGCTAAAAGACGCTGCTGGAGAAACTCAGGCTTCAATGCTCCACCGTTACAGAGTAGCGCATCGATGGAACGCCCTTGAAGAAAGGCGGCCAGGTGTCTGGTGACGGCGCTGTCGGCCGCATAGGCCAGGCCCAACTCGCGCAGTCCACCACTGCCCGCCTGCGGACGCGCTGTAGAATCGACCACGGGGAAAAAACCTTCAAGGAGCAGCTTCTGCAGCTCCGCGCTGCTGATGCTCGCCGAGCGCCCGGCGGCGAAGATACCGCTGCCACTGCCACTGACGGAGACATGCCATTCCTGCTCGGGCAGGCTACTTTCGAGGGCGCGTTCCTTGATCGCGCGACATTGCATAACCAGTTGATTCCAGGCTGAGCGAGCAAGCTTTCCACCTGCGGTGAGCTTGGGCTCGAAGTGGTATGCCAGGGCGAGATCAATATTGTCGCCACCAAGTAAGAGGTGGTCGCTCACCGCCAGTCGAGAGATCTCGGGCAGTGCCCCGGACTTGGCGTAGTGCGCTTCAAAGAGGGTCAGGTCGGTAGTGCCCCCGCCAACATCGATCACCAAGATGCGGTACGTTCGCCCCTCCTCCACCGGGAAATAATTCGCTACCTGCTGCTGCTCGCGGTGCTGTTCAAGCCAGTAGTAAAACGCAGCCTGGGGCTCCTCGAGCAAACGCACACCTGCAGGATATCCTGCCTCGGCCGCAGCTTCGAGGGTCAGGCGTTGGGCGACTTCGTCAAATGATGCAGGCACCGTGATGCAGATCTCTTGACGTTCGAAGCGACTCTCGGCATCAGTTCCGAAATGCGCGTTCCAGGCATCTCGAAAATGACGCAGTATCGCCGCCGAGACCGCAACTGCCGAGAGCTTGTGCGTGACCTCATCGCTTCCCCAGGGAAGGATTGGGGCGTGCCGGTCAATCGACGGGTGGCAGAGCCATGATTTGGCTGAGTGCACCACACGTGTACCACCAAAAAAAGCTACACGTCGTGCTGCTATGCCGACCACCTGCCTCGCCGGCTGCTGATCGGGCTGAAATTCTAAATTGTAACGTCCATCATGCTCTGCCTCCGGGGCAATATAAAGCAAGGATGGTAGAATATTCTCAGAGCGCACCACCCCGGCGCTTTCTAATTGCTCAACTGCCAGGATCTGCGTCTGCGCCAGCCTGGCCGTAGTATCAATATAGGCTAGCGCCGAGTTCGTCGTACCAAGATCGATGCCGATAACGAAGCGAGAAGCCATGGTGACTGGACCCTGTTAATTAATAAAGGTGTCAAGTTGCGCTCAGATTTAGGTCAGATTTGAATTTTCTTTGAGCGGGAAAAACCGCAGACATAGTATCACTATATCGAAAATTTTTCCCACTCAAAAAAATTCAAAGATGGCCTGAAGATGAGATGCAAATTGGCACCTTTATTAATTAACAGGGCCCTACTGCCCACGCACGTTAAACTCAAGCTTCCATCGCTGATCGCTCTTGGTGTGCTTAAGCCACAATTCGAGTGCGCCGACCTCACTGACACGCGCCTCGAGGCGCACCGGTACGAGCTCTCGGCCCTTATCAAGGGCCGGCAGGACAGCTTCGAGGCGGGCTGATTCTTCGAGCTCACTTTCAGCCTCTTCAACCAGCGTGCCCGGTGTGTCGTGCGTACGCAGCGACGAACTAAAAAAGCGAAATTCGGCCGCCTCGCCGGTTACCAATCCGAACTCACGCCGAGGAAGCTCAATCGCACTCCCCTCCTCCAGCCCCTGCGGAACGATGCAGATCGCGTTTATAGGCGGAGTATATCCTGGAACGGCGGGTTGCGATGACTCCACTCCGATATAGTATGAGCGCAGCGTCTTGGCGCGAATCCGTACCCCCTCACCGCTTTGGCGCATACGTGCAAAGCTTGCCGCCCCTACAGCAACAGCGAGGTCAAGATCGGTGCCATGCAGCTCGGGGACCTGTGGTCCACACCAGGCACTCAGCAGCTCTAAGACACGCAGACGGATCGGTTCAGCCTTAAAAACACCGCCGTTAAAGAGCACCTTCGTCGGACGCAAGAACCCAGCTTGGCCCTGAAGGCCCTCTGCGCCAAGCAGCGCGGATAACCCGGCATCGGCTTGGACCGTAACCAAACTGCGCCTCAAGAAGCGCGCTAGGTGACGGCTAAGCGCTGCATCCGCGGCATAGGGAAGACCCACCTCCTGCAGACCGGCGCCCTTGCGCTCGCGCAGCTCATCGCCGATAGCGGCCTGTGGCAAGAACCCTTCGAGGATTACACTATCGAGAGTTGCGCGCGTAAGCGGCATCGTCAGCGCGGAGGCAAAAAGACTTGAGCCACGTCCTGCAACGGCAACCGGAACCTCGGTTTTAGTGAGATCGCTAAAAAGACTCTCCTTGGCCTTACGTGCTGCCTGAACAAGCGACATAAACTGCCAACGATCAAGCTTTCGCCCCTGACTCTCTAGTGCAGTTTTCAGCGTCACGGCAAGTGCTAAGTCCATGTTATCGCCGCCAAGCAGGATGTGCTCTCCAACACTCATCCGATCAAGACGCAGAGTGCCGTTGTCATCGGAGACTAAAATAAGTGAAAAATCGGCGGTGCCTCCGCCAACGTCACAGACGAGAACAACATCACCAGGAGCAACCTGACGACGCCAGTCATGGCCACGGGATGTGATCCAGGCATAGAACGCTGCCAGCGGCTCCTCCAACAAGGTCACGTTATGGAATCCAGCCTGTTCTGCCGCAAGCAGCGTAAGGCTGCGCGCTACCTCATCGAATGAGGCTGGCACACCAACTACGATCTCAGACTGCGCGGGGTTATATTCCTCACCACCTTCAAGCAGATGCTGCTCGAAGGCATTTTTGATATGTTCAAGATAGCGCTGTGAAGCCTCAAGCGGCGAGATCTTTCGGTCTTCGATCTCTGCTCCCCAGGGAAGAATAGCGGCGCGGCGATCAACCGCCGCGTTACATAGCCAAGATTTTGCAGAAAGCACACTGCGCTCAGGGGCGGTTGCTGCGCGTTCGCGTGCATACTCGCCCACGGCTAGCGCAGCTTCCCCGCTCCACGGCAGGGTAAAGGCGCCGGGGACACATTCGCTACTATGGGCGATGTACAGCGCCGAAGGAAGAAGATTCCCCTCGGCCAGCTTTCCAGGAGCAACCACCTGCAGCAGCTTTGCCACTTCAGGCTGAGCGCCGCCATCCCGCACGAAGGCCAGCGCAGAATTGCTTGTACCTAAATCAACACCAAGTGCTAGCATTTATCCGATCTCCAACTCTGCCGGCGCGATCACCACCTTGTCCCCTTCAGAGGCAACACAGCGCGCCAGGTTAAAACGCTCTACCTTCCAGCCGCGATGAAGTAGCGCGCCGCGATACGGCGGCTGACCGGTAACTTTCCCCACAAGGCGCCATTCTCGCGTTTCATACCCCGGCTCGAGAGTAACGCTGCTCCCTTCAGCTGCTTGATGTACCGGCTTAATTTGCAGCTGCTCGCGCAAAGCCGCGCCACACCCCTGATGTACCACACGCGCCGCTGCGCCCACCTGCTGGTCAGCATATGGAGTAATATCATCCATAAAAAAATCAATCAGCCTCCCCTTCTCCTGCAGCGTGCTCACAAAGTTCATCACCGCACGTCGCCCCACGGCTGCTTCATCAGTGACGAGGTGCTGCTTCTTTTCAGACTCCGCAAGCTTACGTTTTAGAGCAGCCGCAACCTCCTCCATCTCCTTCTGGCGTAGTAGCAGCGCCGCATTGCGCGTACGGAGTTCGTCGCGTTCATTCTCAACTACTCCAACGTTGGGGGCGGGCATAGCAATTTCAGCTGCCACGGGGGTACCCTGCTTAATCAAAACTGCCCCCTTCCCAACGACCGGCTTACTGATCCCTCGCTGCAGCGCCCACAGCGCCTCCACCAACGTACAGATCGCCATAATCGCCGATGTCAGCAAAACTTCTAAAGAGGTAAGGCTACTAAGCGCTGTTGGGTGGGATAAATATAAGAGATTAAAGCCTATATAGAGCGATAGAATCATTACTAAACGCATAAATACCTTTGAGCTGTGAGATTTCCCATAAACCCTGCCATCCATCAATTCCGTAACTGCTCATTAAGTCCGGGGAAGGAATATCGTGCGCGTGCTCCTGGTCGTGGTCGTGGTCGATGTAACTAACCGATTCAGCACACTCTTCGACCGCGAGCATGACCACGCTCACGCTCACGAATTATTAAGCCACCCGGGATTATTGAGCAGTTACTCAATTCCAACCTAAACAAGCAAGAATATTTAGCACGTTTGGGCGATAAAGGCTATTTAGTGGGTAATCCGCTAATCAACACAGATCCTGCTGAAGCCCCCACGTTTCAAGACTAAACTAATCTATAGCAGGTGCAAAAAGTCTTGTCGCGACTTGTCCCCCGTAGCATCGACCGCAGCCTGTCTCGCCATAGCTTCGGCCGCGAGGCCGAGCGAAGGCGGAAGGTCGAGCGAAGGGGGAAACTCCTGATCAGGCAGTAGACGCTAGCGGCCAAAACGTCAGCTAACTGAACGGCCTCTGCGCTGGGCTCCCTTCGACTCGGTCGCAGGCTCCCTCGCTCAGGGCTAATGTCCAGAATTGCCTGACACTCTCTGACCGACCCAA
>CAIXSY010000282.1 GCA_903922175.1 uncultured delta proteobacterium
AATTCACTTGAAAAACTGACCGCGACGGCCTCTGCTGCCGTCTGTTTCGTCCCGTCGCGGGTGATTTTATTAATTTCTTGCCTATTTTCACCTCAAGGAAAGTAGCTTTTCGAAAACAGGGTCTTTCCGGACAGGCTCTAACTACCTCCGCCGCTATGGGCTGAGGGATCGGCTGTGGTCTCCCCGACTAACGGATCGGCAGACTTTCGGCTGGTAGGGGTGAAATCTGCTGCGGAAGACGATGGCTAAACGAAATATGCACCGCATCTTCGTTATCTTCCTTCACTTTTTCCGGATCTCTTGAGGCGAGCTGAGTGGGTAGGGTCTGACGCGGACGCTGGTAGGTTGTATCGAATACTGAGCCAATCCTTTGCATAAATATCCTCCTTGAAATGTCGTGGCACAATCCTGTGTCACCTTTCTCTGTTTCATAGTTCGGCGTCAGTACGAGAAGTCTTAGCTTCTGTGGCCTACGGATACACATATTTGTGGATGTGCTGCACCATCATCCCGTTATACTCCTGGATAAGGTCGGCAAACTCATGGGTTAAACGCATCATGAGATCGCGATACTCCTGTACCGTGGCAGTCGACTGTGGACGGAGCTATCGGCTGATACACAAAGAGCTCCTGTTTCACCAGCGCCAGGGGTATAGCCTGCCGCGGCAGTGCTTTGACTGTCGTCGGAAGCGGCGGATGTCTATGCGAAGCATAGCGACTTAAGTCTTTATAGATTGAGCTAAAAAGAGGGGTGTCACTCATTTATTCATCAAGCAATCGGCTCTTGAGACCCATCACCTTTGCCGCAGCGGTTTGGCGTGAATCAGCGCTCAGAAATAGGTCGCAGTCGCTTACCATGGCCGAGGCTATTTGAATTGCATCTAGACTTCTGATTGGCGTCTTTTCCAAGCACTGTACCGCTTGTCGTATCACGAGGGGGTATAGCTCGACGATAGTAGCGCCTTTAAGATCCTCCCCAAATGACTTCTTGATCTTTTTGTACTCTGAGGATGACAGTTTGCCTTCGCGTTTAAGACGATTGAGGGCAGAGATAAGCTCAACAGTGCAGATGTAACTAAGAACTATCTCGTCTGCTTGGCGACACAACTCAGTCAGTTCGCTACTCCCAGATTCGAGCACGTAACGCTTGGCCAGGGCTGAGGTGTCCAAAAACAGGCGCATTCAATTACTCGTTTCTCTCTGCCAATATGGCTGCGCTAAGCGCTGCGCCACTTAGGTCGACCGGCTTGCTATTTTTCCAGCGGTCTCGATCCCTCTGCCTCGCCGGACTAATGACCGCAATCAACTTACCATGCCTATAGACCTCAATCGATTCGCCCTTCTCTATGGCATCGAAGTAGTGTTTAGCGTTGTTGCGTAGCTCGCTGAATGTGGCACTTTTCATAGCGGGTTGCCCGTTAATTTGATAGTCTAATTCTAATGTACAAAAGTATGTCATGTCAAGAACAGAAAAGTGCGACGGTACTAGGTGAGTTGCATTTTCGAAGCGAGATTCTGGACATTAGACCTGAGCGACGGAGCCTGCGACTGAGTCGAAGGGAGCCGAGGGCTGATGCCATCAAGTTAGCTGACATTGTGGCCGCTAACGTCTATTGCCTCATCATGAGTTTCCCCCTTCGCTCGACCTCGCGGTCGAGGCTACGGGGGACAAGACGGCTAAGGCTGTGGGCTACGGCCGTAGCTGCATCGGATGCAGTCAGCAGAAAACTGACTCCGGATCGCTGAGAGCCGATTGCAGATCAACGCTCGTCGTTCTGAGGCAGAGCCTCGCTAGGAATATCTGCGGATCCTGCGGATATATCCCCATCTTTAGAGACTCTTGGTGGTGTGTGGCGGCGCGGAAAATGCCAAGATAAACACCATGAAATACGTAGTCGCTCTCGGTGCGAATCTAGGCGACCGTCAGGCAACTCTCACGAACGCCGTGAGTGCAATCGCCGAGCAGATCGGGAGTGTTCTGGCGCAGTCACGGCTGATCGAGACTGAGCCATTGATTCATCCCGATGATTCTCAGCCTACACAGCCGAGCTACCTCAACGGTGCGCTGCTCGTGAAGAGCAGTTTGAGCCCGGCCGTGGTCCTCGAAAAGCTTCTCGCGATCGAGCAGAGCCTTGGCCGTGTCCGTAGTCTAAGTGCCCAGCGCTGGCAACCGCGGCATATCGATCTCGACCTTATTGTTGCCGACGATCTGGTGCTAAGCTCACCAACGCTGGTGATTCCGCACCCGGAGATGCACAAGCGTCGTTTCGTTCTAGAGCCGATGTGCGAGGTTTGGCGCGACTGGCGTCATCCGCTCCTCGGAAAGAGCACGGCGGAGCTTTTGGATGGCCTTTGAGCGGCGTAGTTAGGCAATACCAAGGGCATTGGCTTATTTGACAACGACGGGTAGAATTCGTTAGTCCTGCGTAACGATAATATCAATATAGTCTGAAGGGATTAGAAACTTCTTGCCCATTTGTTGCACAAAAGCAGTCGAACAAATAAGCGGGCAAGAAGTTTCTACCCCCGGAGGGACAACATAGCCAAACACATTCAAAGAAACACAGTCAAACCGGAGGTTTGTCCAAAATGTATTTAACGCTCGCATTTCATCAAAAGTTGTCGGGATTTCCCAAATTTCAAATGTGTTTGGCTAATAACTTATGAGCGCTCTTGTCGTCGGTATTATCAGCGCGGTCTGCATCTTTGGTGGGGCTATGCTCGGTATGCTGTTACGTGGGTGGCTTCCGGAGCATCACCTTCGCGAGGACTCCAAAGACACGGTCAAGGTCGGTGCCGGGTTGATCGCGACTATGGCAGCGCTTGTTTTGGGGCTGTTGGTCACCTCAGCGAAAGATTCGTTCGATACGATGAGCACAGAGATCACGCAGGGAGCAGCCAAGATCATTTTGCTCGATCGCCTCTTGGCCAATTATGGCCCGGAGACTAAGGCTGTACGCGAACAGTTGCGAGGCGCTCTTGCCTCGGCGATTGCAAAGATATGGCCCGTGGAAGGAGGGGCTGATGGCTCTGAGGTGTTGGCCTTAGACCGAGGAACGAGCCTGGAAGCAGTTCAGAAGCAGATGTTCGAATTGACGGCCGTAAGTGACACGAAGCGCCAACTCCTGGGGCAGGCGCAACAGATCGCGAGCGACCTGGGTCAAACTCGCTGGCTGATAATCGAGCAGGCGCAGAGCTCCCTCCCCCTCCCATTTTTTATAATACTGCTCTTTTGGTTGACCATGTTGCACATGAGCTTCGGCCTTCTTGCACCGCGTAATGCGACGGTAATTATGACTCTGCTCATCTGTTCGATCTCCGTTTCGTGCGCACTTTTCCTTATTGTTGAGCTCAGCCACCCGCTGCATGGTCTGGTGAAGGTGTCGGCGGCGCCGATGCGTAGCGCCTTAGAACATCTGGGGAGATAGTAATGCCACAACCTTTGGACTCTTCTATAGTTCGGCAAAAGGGCGGGGTGCCGCAAGAAAAGATACTATTTCTGAGGCTTCCTAAGCTGATTATGAAAAGTAACTATGAAAACTAAGTTGCCTAGCCTCCTGCCAAAGATTTCACTACTCTGTCTTCTCGGGGTAATTTGGTCTGCCACGCTGGCGGCTGAAAGTCAGAGTGTTTGCGATCGAGTGCGTGCATTACTGCCGAAAGTAGCGAGCGTGCGCGGCCTTCCTGCGCCGCAACGGCTCGGCTGCGAGGAGCTTAGTGTCGCCGAGCTAGAAAAGGTAAAGCGGCAACAGTATGCCCAGAGCGACGGTAGTTCGATGTTGTCGTACGAGGAGCTGGCCTATAGGGCGATTGGTCTTGTGCCGGATAGCTTTGCGTATGAAAGGTGCTTGGTAAAGGGAATCTTACCTGACCTTTTGGCGACCTACGAACCTTCAAAGCGCGCCATTCTTATCCCCGCTGGGAGGCCCGCCTCCGATGCTTTGCTTGCGCATGAAATAGTGCACGCCTTGCAGGATCGCTACGTTCATATCGGAGTAAGGGAAAAAAAGCTTAAAAGCACGGATCAGTCCCTGGGCTTTTATGGACTTTTGGAGGGAGATGCCGTGCGCATTCAGGCGATCTTCGAGCAGCCGCAGAGGGTCGAAGGAGCCAAGGCGGAAGTGGGTGCGCTTACCCAAAATACAGAGTCTGGAGAGTGTCACCTGCCGGAAAGTATCGCGCGAAACTTTGATTTTCCGTACTCCTTTGGTGCTCTATTTGTGGACCGCATCGTCAAGGGCGAGAATGGCGCCGCACGCCTCGGGGAGTTGATGCAGAAACCGCCGCAGACCTCTTCGCAGATTCTGCACCGCCTCTGGAATCCGCAGTGGGGGAGGTATAGTGATAAGCCGATCTCGGTACCGAGGGCCTGGCGCCTTCCTGCTGGGCAGGTGGTCTATAGTGACAGCCTCGGTGAGTATATGACGGGCGTGCTGCTCTCTGCTACCGCTACTATCTCGCGGGCTGAAGCCATACTTACCGGGCGAGGCTGGCTTTCAGATAGGCTTGAAGTGCTGCGCTCCAAAGACGCTACCCAGGTGCGCTGGCGTACGGATTGGCAATCGCTGGCCGCAGCGGAGCACTTCCAGCGTAACTTCATCGGCCGGCTCTCCGAAAACTATAATATCGAATTAAACCAAGATGCTGCAGGCCTTGTAGCTTCTACGGCAGCCGGCAGATGGATTGGACTAGGGCGTCGGGCAGAGAGCGTTCTGTTTATAGCAACTAATCACTCCAGTACTGCTTACCGAAAATGAGTCGAGTTTGAGTAGCGATCTATGTTCTGCTATACGTAGATCTCCTGTCTCTTGCGCTGTAAGGAGTTTCGCATGCCTGCTGTTGCCCCAGATTTCGCCCAAAGTTCACGTAGCCATCAAAAATCCCGCCTAGCTGCACCATCCTCAGTGCTTGAGTTCCTCAAGCGTGCGAATTTCTACGACTACAAGGATCAATTTAAAACTCTGCTTAAGCTTGGGGCTAGGGGGATGAAAGCTGCCGGATCGGAGCAGCCCGGCGCTTTCTCTCGTGACAATTCGCACGTTCCGCTTGCTTCCGTGGATGTTGCTAGGGGGACTAAGTCACTTTTAATAGACGTCGGCGGTTCACACGTCAGGATAAGTTTGCGCGTGGTAGATGGGGATGGACAGACAGCGTTGGTCCCATTGGCTGATATTCCGCACAAAGAGTCGCGTCTTTCCTCAAAAAAAGGCTTTGATGGTGATCCACTCCAGCGTTTCGCCAGCTATCTAGCACATCGAGGGTATGAGAAATTAGAAGAACGTAGAATTAAAACATCAGAAATCAATGGGGTCGCTGTAATTTGGTCAAACGCCATGAAGTGCGCGCCAATTGAGGGGACCGGCATCAAAGGTGTAACCGGCACCGTTACCGATCGCGAAGGGTCGTATCGGAAGAATGAATGGTTCATAGGAAAACTACAAAACGGAGACGACATCGGTGCGGCTCTCTTGGGTGCGTTAGGAAAGAAAGGGATAGCGCCCGAGGTTTTTTTACTACTGAATGACACCACTGCTACCGCCAAGGCGTATGGTGGCTTAGATAAAGTCGATGGTGCTGGTATCGCCTCAACAGGGGCAAACGAGACCGATGTTATAGATGGCAAGATCGTTAGCACGGAGGCGGGCGCCAAGTTCCGTCTTCCCATGCCGGGATGCGGCGTGCTGACACTCCCCGATCTCCTCGCCTCTCCCGAGGGCGCACTCGAAGATTTTATCGCCGGAAAAGGGATGCCTCTGGTATTTACTGAGCATATTCTTCACATGGGACAGAGTGGTTTTAAGCCTTTTGAGAAGCTCGCCGTTAAAATCTCCAAATTAAACGAACGCCGACGCCTGCAGCTTTTTAACGGCCTTGATCTGTCCAAGCTGGATGAAAACGATCTTGGAGGTTTTCTTCAAGGCAAGCCGGAGTGGATGCGTCAGGCGATTGCAGCTGAAGATCTTCCTCACCTTAAAGATCTTGCCCAAGCAATAGTAGCCCGCGGCGGCTTCTTGTGCGGCTTGATGTGCAGCCTCTCCATCGCCAACAAGCCTGGAGTATTGCACGCGCAGCAGGGCGGGGAGAAGCCTAGCTTTACCATCATCCTTGACAGTGCGCAGGCACGCACCAAGCCCAGCTACTTAAAAGCGATGCAGGATGCTGTTGTGCTGCACCTTTCGCATGTAAACCTAAAGATTATTGTTCTTGAGCCGCCGGAGGATGGTGTTTCTATCCCGATTATCGGGGCTGGACGAGCGCTGGATAATTTCTACGCCAATGATCCTGGCGTCCGCAGAGAATCCTGACCCCGAATATCGTAGGGTGGCAGGAGCGCCGCGCTCCGCGCGCCGCTAGTTGTTATTGCTGCGGCGGTAGCCGTAGCCTCATAGGACCTCAACAAGCGCAACGCGGGCTGTTAGGCAGCAAGCGGATAACTACTCAATAACGCCGGGTACTACAGTCTTGGTTCTGGCTTTGGTCCTGGTCTAGTTTCTTGGTCTTTCGCTCCTTCGCTCCTTCGTTCCTTCGCGTTAAACTAAGTATATGGCGGTTCTGCTATAATATCTTAGAACGGCAAGTAATGCGCCTTTTTGCGTCAAAACTTTTCGCGGACAGTTTAGGCTGTTACTTTTCGCGCCGGTAATTTATCTTACCGGTATGGATAAAAAACTTGAAAGCATAATTCGTATCGTAAAAAAGGCCGCACCGCTAAAAGAGCTGCCGCGCATCGGCTCAATAACTCGCGGGCAAAGTTGGAGCGTGGCAGCCCGGAATTGGATGGTGGACTCGGAAAACACTTGAGTGGATGGATAGAAGCCGTGATAGCAGGTTGGGCTACGGTGGTGCCGGAGTTTTAGGCTAAGAGGGTAGCTATGTATCGCATAATTCTTAGCTCTCTCTTATTCACTTTCGTGTTTTTCCCCGAGCTTGCTCGAGGTGAGACGCCCACAGCGCCTACCTTTCAGACGTTTCGTGTCGGTTTAGTGACAACGCTTACCGGCGCAGCCGCAGACTACGGCAATGAAAGTGCAATCGCCTTTGCCGGGCCGGCCTATGAATTTGCCTACCTCGTCGGCCGCCTTTTTAATCGCCAGGCCCCAGTCCTGCCGGAGCAGGTTATCTCGCGATTCGCATCAGTTGGCACAGGTGAGGGCAGCGCCAGTGGCCCCTATCGTTTTATTGACAGCCCGTTGGTGGGAAAGTATTTTCAATTTCCACTGGTCGTAAAACGGATTGAGGGTAAGCGCTTTGCCGTTGTCGAATAAGGTAGACGAAATTTCTCACGAGTTTAAGAATGATTCCGATCCAATGCCAAATTGAGAATTATCTGACGCATGTTCAATATGAACTCAAACCGATAAACATGCTTTCTTCAACTCCAGATCGCATAGAGCAGCTCGTGAGGATCTGCAATGAGCCTCCTATTTATTCCATACTTTTCGAGAAAAAATTAAAAGGAGAGCCCTACTCAGCAGAGCAGGCACAGGGCTTTTTTGAGTGGGGCAATAAAGGCTGGAGGGAGGGCGCCTATTTTTGCTTTGTAGTCGAGTCACCGGCCGGAGAGATAGCTGCTGCAATTGATATTAAATCGTCCCATAAGGAGTTTGCGGAGGTGGGATATTGGAGTTCCTCCAAGCATCGCGGAATTATGAGCAACACGCTTGCCGCACTAGTAAAGGCTGCCGGAACCGCAGGCTATCAGACATTATTTGCGCGTGTGAGAAAGAGCAATTTAGCGTCCATAAAGGTGCTCACCAATAACCAGTTCATTAGAGATGATGCGTGGATGGAGGAGCCGACGCACTTTCGTTATCTGCAAAATATCGCGCTATAAGCCCGCTTTTTCTTGACTAGTTTCATCGCTTCCTATACCTTCCCAAGTGTAAGGTCATTATTTCGGGTTAATCGATGAAGATTTGGCAGAACAATATAACGCTTTCGGGCGCAGAATGCTGGAGAGGCTCTCAAATGCCCTCTTTTAGTAGTTCTGTGGCTAGTATGCGCCATTGATTTTCGCCAAATACTCGCTGGCGGAATCAAACCGCTGGCGGGGAGTCTCAAACAAAATCCCCTACAGAGCTAGCTGATCTAACTAATCAGCTCGATCCTCAAGATCGAATCGCGGTGGCAAGTGGCCGTCGCGTACAGCAAGGCTTGATTCCAACAGACAACAAGATACGCCTTTTTGCGTTTAAAAACGTGGAAGGTCGTGAAGGTATGCGTGTATGCAGAAATTGATAAAACGCAATGCGATCGGGCACCTGGCGTTGGTGATGTGGGAGCACGCGCAAGGAGTTCGGGGATGGGTCGTGATCTACTCTGTTATGGCGGCGGGAGCGGTCCTTCTCGGACTTGCAGTTCCCTTAGTTATGGCAAAACTGATGCAGGCCGTGCAGAGCTTGGGAGGGGATCAACTGATTGAGCGCGCAGAGTTCTATCTCGCGCTGTACGTGGCCATAGGAGTGGGCTTCTGGCTGCTGCATGGGCCAAGCCGCGTGATCGAGACAATGGTGGCATTTGCGGTCAAGCGTGCATTCCAAATGGCGCTTTTCCATAAGGTTACGGCGTTGCCGATGAGCTGGCACCGTGTTCATCACTCTGGTGAGACAATTGATCAGCTGGCCAAGGCATCTTCGGCCTTGGGAGATTTCGTCGAATCTGGATTTGAGGTGATTCACCTCTTGGTGCGGTTTGTGGGTGCGGTCGTACTCCTCGCCTGGCTTATGCCGATGGCGGGAGTAGCGGTCGTGATTGTGGGGATCCTGGCGGTCATTACGATAGTACTCTTCGATCGACGTTTGGTGAAACACTATGCCGTGCTCAACAAGCGCTTCAATGAGGTGGCGGCATCGATACAGGACTACCTTACCAATGTCGCCACAGTTATCAGCCTCCGGCTTGAGTCTCGGGTGGAACGCGAGCTACTGGAGCGAACTGAGAGGATTGCCCCACTGTGGCGAGCTAATTCGATTACCAATGAGCTCAAGTGGTGTACCACGAGCCGAGTGGTCGAGGTCACACACGCGGCAGTGCTCCTAGGCTTTATCGTAACCGCGGTGAGGTCTGGGAAAGCGATCGAGTTAGGAACGATTTACGCGCTCAGTGAATACCTACGCTCAATCGGCGACTCGTTTTTTCAGTTCACCGGGAGGTACGGCGATCTGGTGGTGAAGAGCACTCGTGTGCATGCTATCGATCATATCGAGAAAGACTACGAGGAGGAGGTTCATGCCTTAGAGCATGCGAGGCTCCCACTTGGCTGGCGAGTGATTGAAGTGCGGAATCTAGAGTTCCTGCATGAGAGTCCAGAAGGTGAAGCGCGAGCGACGGGGGTGCGAGGGATTAATTTGCGCCTCGAACGCGGGCGTTCGTATGCCTTTGTAGGTGAGAGCGGCAGTGGAAAGTCAACGGTGCTCAAACTTATCCGTGGGTTGTATCGGACGCAGTGTGCTCAAGTTTGGTGTGATGGTGTGCAGTTGCCGCTCGGCATGAGCCATGTGGCACATCGCGCGACGCTCATACCACAGGATCCGGAGATTTTTGCCAACACGATTCGTTTCAATGTTTCGATGGGGGTGGAGGCTCCGGAGAAAGAGGTGCGCGAGGCGCTGCGTTTGGCGCGTTTCGAGCATGTGTTAGCACGGCTGCCGCGTGGGTTAGA
Organism: uncultured delta proteobacterium; assembly: GCA_903922175.1. GTDB lineage: Bacteria > Bdellovibrionota_C > UBA2361 > UBA2361 > CAIXSY01 > CAIXSY01. The sequence continues at coordinate 9,662 of CAIXSY010000282.1, forward strand.
CACGAACATCGCCGAGAAGGGCGTAAGTTTAAGCGGTGGTGAAAAGCAGCGCTTGGCGGTAGCCCGTGGACTATTCTTCGTAAAAGAAAGTGATTCAGATATTGTATTGCTGGACGAGCCAACCAGCAGTGTTGATATCTTCAACGAGCGCTTGATCTATGAGGGGTTGCTTCGGGAGTTTCGCGGGCATTGTGTGGTTACCGCAATCCACAAGTTGAACCTGCTCTCGCTTTTTGATGAGGTCATAGTCTTCGCCGAGGGTAATTTGGTTGAGCGTGGTACCATTGATCAGCTGCTTAAGCATAATGGCGAGTTTTGTAGGTTGTGGCGGACTTTTAACGTTGAGGGTGATCTTAAGATGATTGGCGTATGATCCAATAGTTACAGCAGGTTATCTCAATTCCGAGGTAAAAAATAATAGCTTGAAGTATTTAGCGTCAAAACAGTAAGCAAGAGGACCTGTGAGTCGAAGACTCTATTAGCTCCGAGGAACAGTTCGGAGCGGATGAGTGTTTAACGAAAAGGAGTTCGTTTATGCCAAGAAAGATATTTCGCAATCTTCGTACGACTCGAAGCGTAGGAGCTGATTTGAGACTTATGGCGCTGGCACGGCGTCGAGCAGAGTCGCCCAAAGCATTAAAGGAGAGCACCGAGACACTCAAAGAGATCCTAACGAGCTTGATGAGTCAGAAAAACTAAACAGATCTCGCATAACACCACACACACACTAATAGTTGACGGGAGCCTATGTGATGAACATAGGCTCTCTTTTTTTTTGGTAACTATTCGGCACTCTAGTGGTCCTACGGCCCTGTTAATTAATAAAGGTGCCAATTTGCATCTCATCTTCAGGCCATCTTTGAATTTTTCTGAGTGGGAAAAATCCTCGATATGGTGATACTATGTCTGCAGTTTTTCCCACTCAAAGAAAATTCAAATCTGACCTAAATCTGAGCGCAACTTGACACCTTTATTAATTAACAGGGCCTAAGTTCTGATATTGTGTAGTACGGTTCTCCTGATATATAGTAGAATGCAAATATCAACATTAGCTTTCTACTGGAAGATCCTATGAATTCTGTATCCAATCCCTCTGATCTGACCGTCAAGCCTCCGCGCTCACCACGTGCTCGTCTTGGAGGCTACATTATCTTGGGCCGGGCTATCGATAAGTGCCGCGCGTTACTCAACGGAAATATCGGAGAGTACCATTTCGATTGTCCTCTCGATAACGTCCTTTTTAGCTTCAAGGTGGTAAGTGGTGAGGATCTCAAGAAACAGGTGGCTAAGGGCCTAAGCGATGAGCAGATCGTGCAATGGCTTAATTCAAGTGGCACTTCAAAAACACCTGAGGAGATTCGCGCTTGGGCTGACAAAACGGAGGCGCTGAGTCTCTACGCTATACCTGAAAAAAGGGAGTACTTTGCGGCCGAATGTAAGAAGCTTGGCCTTAATCCAGCAACAACCACAACCTTTACCTGGCTTGAGGCGGATGATCGCGCCAGTGTGGGTGTTTAGCTCCAAGTATACCGTCCGCAAAAAGTCTTGTCGTGGTAATTCACGATCCCCCATAGCACATTGAAATAAAAGTTTCTTTTATTTCAATGTGCTATGGGGGATATAGCAGACACATTTAGAGTCGCTTCGCGACAAGACTTCTTGCGTCTGCTATACGCTCGCGGGAAGATCAAGAATCGATCACACCGCGTGGTTAATTACTGGGTCATGAGCGCATGATTTTACCTTTCCAACTTCTAGCCCGCGTTGTAATTTCTCCAGTGTTGGGGATGTCCCCTGATCGCTTGAGAGGTATGCTGAGTCATTTCCACGAGTGATAGGATTGGCGCAGCCGTAATGGTGGTTAACCGTAGCCGTGATTAATATTGTAGGGATGACAGGGAATTAAAACTTGCATGACGATCAAGCACGTTGCTGAAACGTATAAAAAGAACGCAAGTCTAATTGGTGAGAGTGCTCGTGCCGGATTTGTTGCCTTCCCGATATCCTGGGCAGTTTGCGCCGCTGTTCCAGGTGTGCTGGCATCGCCGCTGTGGAACCCGATTGTCGGTATTGTGACTAGTTTTGTGGTTTACCTAGGAACTTTTTATTGGTTCTCAAGGGATTACCGTACACTACGCCAGTGCTTTGAGGCGCTTGGGGTAAAGGAGGTGGCGGAGTATGCCGTGCGCTACGCTGTACACTTTTGGCTAATGGAGAGTGGTTTCTCAGGGGTGGTCGCCACACCCATTGCTCAGTTCGTGGCAGGCACCCTTGGGCATCTTGCGGTGCCACTGTTGTTCAGGAAGCGAGCCCCGTAGTCGAGGAATATATGGCAGACTTTAACGATCTTACCCAACTAATTCTTGAATTTCGTGAGCAGCGCAACTGGAGGCAGTTTCATAAGTCACGAACGAAGGTAATGCATTGTAATCCTTCGCCCCTTCGCGTTAAAAATAATTCTTGCGCCCTGCGAGCAGGGAAGATGCACCTCAACAGCCACGCATCTAATAATGCGAGTAATCAGAGTAATGCCGAGATTCGAATCGCCACGTAAAGACTTTTTGCGGACGGTATAGTTTCGGTAGCGTTAAGCGGCACCAGTCTTCGCCCGCGCCTCAGTGGTCCCTCCCAGGGTAACCACCGGTCGATTCTTGCCCTCTGCCGTTATTCGCTTGTTGGCCCCAAAGACGTTGCCTTTGCTCGACGCGCTGCTATGCCGTGGAGTTGTCGTAGGTTGGTCCAGCCCCATGGGGACGATATTCAAACCAAGCTTTGTTTGCACTTGCTCCAAAAGCTTTCCACATTCACGTGGAAGAAGCGGCCCGCTCCAGATTACCTGCTTGAGACGAGGTATAAAGCGTGTTGCGAAGGAATCCAAAAGATGGCTGCCTCCTACCTCGGAGTCGGCTGATCCGAATACCACTCGGGCTAATCCAGAGAGCGCGATTGCTGCGGTGCACATGATGCAGGGCTCGCAGGTGGTGTACAGGGTCATTTCATTCACCCGCGGGCGAAGCTCGTTCGGGATATTTCGTAAGGCTTCGAGCTCGGCGTGTAACGTCTGATCTGCGTGTTCATTCGCTGCGCCGTGCTTGCCTACGGAAATTATCTTACCGTCGAGGGTTACAACTGCAGCAATCGGGAGGCAGCCTTCATTTTCGGCCTCCTTGGCGAGATCAATGGCGGTGCGCAGTGCGGCAAAATCATGTGCCTGAACGTGTCGTATCATAGATTAATAAGGCAGCTGAGCCTCCTCCCTGGAGTAAAGTAGTAAAGTATTTAATTTCGTACAAAAATCTTTTCAAGTGACCTCGAAAAAGCTTTCTGAAAACAAAATAATGAGAGCTTAAGTTATCAATTTAATGGTGTACTTCGCGACTCTAACTTTGTGTGCTACTGACTTATGCACGATGATAGACATTGTGTGACATATTATTTAATAAATATTTTAATATTTTCGGCGCGACTGAGTCCAATTATTTCTAATGAAATAAATCGGTCCAAGTCGGATACGGTGAATTAGAGACGTATCTCAAACGGCTGTTATGGAATTTCTTCTGTTACCTGTGGTGTTTGAAGAGGGTTTGTGCACAGTAGAAGAAAATTACGCTATGCTCTCTTAATGAGAAGCGGCTTTCAAGTAGGAGGCAGGGAACTGGTCCTCCTCCAAATTAATTCTGGCTCTTCGCGCTTTTGTGTGGGTAAAAGGTCTAAAAATAACCCGTGCACCTGCAGGGGCACGGGAAATACAAAGAATCGCTATACATCTAGGCTAATTATCCCACCTGGCGGCGGTTATTTACCCACACTTTTGCCCGAAGAGCCTTAATTCTTTTCAGCCGAATATCGTGGCAGCCACGATATCTGGGGTGTAAGCGGAGAACTTAGGTGAGAGGACTTATTTACGGGATAACTGGCAGTGATTGACGCACCCAGCTGTCGTGCGTAGTATTTACGACAAGTAACTGGTCAGCTTTTGCCCTGACTCTTCGTTGCGAGACTCAAGCCCTCCATTTGACTCGCTTCGCTCGCTAATGGCAGGCCCTTCCGAATACGGAGCGGGTCGAATGCCCTGAGCAAACGAAGTGAGTCGAAGGGCCTTTCACCTTGTGCCTCGATTCATGTCGAAATCTGACCTGTTACGCAGTGTGCTGACTTGTTATTACGGGAATATCCATGCTCATACCTCGTCCAATTCCGAAAGCTCCCATTCCCTCGCATGCTCAGCGAGTATTTAGAGCCTGTCCGGAAACAGCGAAAGCGCGATAGGACGGGAGAAATAAGTGAAATAGT
>CAIXSY010000283.1 GCA_903922175.1 uncultured delta proteobacterium
AGAAACGTGTACTAGATGAGTTGCATTTTCGAAGCGAGATTCTAAATTAGCCCTGAGCCGAGTGCTGATGCCGTAAAGTTAGCTGACGTAGCGGCTGCTAACGTCTATTGCCTCATCAGGAGTTACCCCCTTCGCTCGACCTTCCGCCTTCGCTCGGCCTCGCGGCCGAAGCTATGGCGAGACAGGCTGCGGTCGAGGCTACGGGGGACAAGACGGCTAAGGCCGTGGGCTGCGGCCGTAGCTGCATCGGATGCAGTTAGCAGAAAACTGACTTCGGATCGCTGAGAGCTGATTACAGATCAACGCTCGTCGGTCTGAGGCATCGCCTCACTAGATATTATTCAGCAAAAAGAGTAATCCGTGAATCCATCCAGCCTGAGCCAATAAACTTTGGCGGTATGCAGTGCAGGTGCCGCCGTTTGCAGATTAGATCGAGGAAGACGAAGGTGTCATGGTGGTATTCATCCGAGGAGAGTTCGATCTGCTTCTCTTGGAGTTGTCGTACGAGCTCCTCCATGGTTTCCGCATACCCCATTCCAGGTAGGTATTTGAACTGTCGTTGAAGCCATGACTCGTAGTGATCGGCGATTCCTGCGTATGTGCCGAGGTATGTCGCTAGGGGAGCGAAGAGAAACAGCAGGCCGAGGCAGGGGGCAAGTGCTCGGCCGAAGGTCTCATGTCGAGCCCAAGGCAGAAGTGATAAGATAAGAAATAGTGTGCCCGCGATAAGAAAGGCCCACCACGGAACGGAGGGATAGAAATCCCAGCAGGAGACAACACCAATAGCGGTGCAAAGTGCGGTAAGCACGACACGCATTCGCGGACTTTTGCGGGTCGAGAGCCAATCAAGAGCAAGGCCTGCGAGCATACAGACAACGACAAGCAGTGGCATGGCGCGGCGAATTCCTGGGGTTACACCGATTAGGAGGGTGATCGCCAGGCTCATCCCGCCGATCAGCACCAACCACAAGATCTCGGGCGATCGGCGTGCGCTGAATGCGCCGATAAACATTAAGCTAAGGATCAGAATGCCGCCTCGAAAAAACGGGAAGCATGGATAGTCTAGATATCCGCCCATAAGATACGACGAGGAGCGGGTGAAGAGGTCAAGGTAGTTGAGGTGCAGGTTCTCGGAGAGCGCCTCTTTGGTTAGGAGTAGTTGACCTCCGCCGCGCAGTATCGGTAGGTACTCGTCACGATAGTAGAAATACGGCCAGGCGCCACTAAGGGTGAGAAGCCCGACAAAGAGTAGCGACAGAAGGGCAGAGGTGAGCCAGTGACGATATCCGGTCTGGGTGATCCACAGCCGCCAGAGCATGACGCCAACGGAGACCAGCAGGACCGGTAATGAGGCCGAGTATAGATGCAAGGTAAAGCCGATCAGTGCGCAAAAGGCGCAGAGCTTAATCCAGAATATAAGCGAACGTGGTCTCCAATTAAAAGAAAGTGCTGCGAGGAGCGCTCCGAATGAGAACATCAGGTCGATAATGTATTCAAACCCCATGATCCCGTACCATGAAATAGTTGGCAGAAGTGGTAGGAGGAGCACTGGAAACCAGGCTGCTCCGGGTGAGATGCCGGGGAGCAAGCGGAGCATGAGTGCTAACACGATGGGGGCGAGTAGTGCGGTAAGCAGCATCTTAAAGATGCGCGCGCTGTTAATCGTTACCGGGAGAAGTTTGCTTCCCACCCAAAAAAACAGATGGCTGGAGTAGGTTGTGGCAAAACCGTCGCTTTGCAGGTGGTGATCAAAGTAGACGGCGTTGCGGTAGCCGGAAGCAAGCTCTTCACCTATAGGAGCCGGATCCTTGGTGATCCTTACCGCATGAGCAAGGAGCAGCGTGCCCAGAAAAAAGAGGTAAGCCACGCTGTAGGCCACAATGTTGCGGAGGTGCGAGGCGCACTTTTCTGCTGGTACTGGTTTTTGCGACATTGCTCGGCGGGCTCCTTTATGACAGTTGTTCTAGCGCTGCTGCATCATAGTGGAAAGGCTGCAGCGATTCGGTAGGTGATAAATGCAGCGCTGTAGGCCAAGATCGTCATATATCCGAACATAAATGCCGGCCAGCGCCAGGAGCCGGTCTCGCGACGGCAGACAGCGAGGGTCGACATGCATTGGCAGGCGAAGACATAAAATACCATCAGTGCCAGCGCGCTGGCCAGCGAGAAACTACCATCAGCACGCCTCTTCTTGAGGGTGGCTATGAGCGAACTCGAGGTGTCGTGCGCGTCCCCTTCAATCTTATATACGGTGGCGAGCGAACTGACGAATACCTCGCGAGCGGCAAATGAGGCGAGGATGCCGACACCGATCTCCCAGTTAAAACCGAGTGGCGCAATAACCGGCTCCATGCTGTGGCCGATGCGGCCGGCAAAGCTCTTCTCGGGAGCACCCTGTGGGAAGCTGGCGAGAAACCAGAGGACGATGGAGCAGGCCAAGATCACGGTCCCGGCGCTTTTGAGGAAGAGGAGCACACGGTCGACTATGTCGCGCAGGACCGTCGTCAGTGCGGGAAGGCGGAAGGGGGGCATCTCCATCACAAAAAGGGCCGGTTGTCCGCGAAAGAGCGAGAGTTTGAGCAGCCAGGCCACGCCGGCGGCAGCGCCAACACCAAGAAGATAAAGGCTGAGTAGTACCAGTCCCTGTAGGGAGATGACGCCGAAGACGTAGCTGCGTGGCACAAATGCGGCAATGAGGAGGGCATAGACCGGCAGGCGGGCGCTGCAGGCCATGAGCGGGGCGATTAGGATCGTCGTCATCCGATCGGCAAACGAGGGAACGGTGCGGGTCGAGAGTATGCCGGGGATGGCGCAGGCGAATGAGCTAAGAAGCGGAACAAACGAACGCCCCTGTAGGCCGACTCGACGCATGACCTTGTCCATCAAGAAAGCTGCGCGTGCGAGATAACCGCTGTCTTCGAGTAATCCGAGAAAGAAAAAGAGGATAGCGATCTGAGGCACGAACATGAGCACGGATCCGACGCCTGGGATAATTCCGCTAATGCACAAATTCTTGAGTATCCCGGGAGGTAGAGCGGAGTCAAATTCGGCAGCAAGCCACGAGACGCCGTGGTCGAGGAGATCCATCGGCAGCGCAGCCCAGAGGAAGATTGACTGAAAAATAGCCCCCATAATCATGAGAAAGATGAGCGAGCCCCACAGTTTGTGAACGATGATCGCATCGAGCTTGTCGGAAAGTAGCTTGCGTTGTTGGTTGGTAAAAACGCAGCTCTTGTGGACGATGGTGTTGATCCAGGCATAGCGGGCGCTGGCCTCTTCGGGCGTGACGTCCTTTTCGAAATCATGGGTATTGGTTTTATTCAAAGCCCAGGCAAAACGCATCTGCGAGAGACGAGGTGTTATGAGTGCATCTATAATCTTTCTTCGCAAATCTTCGATGCCGACCTTTTTGTGAGCGGCAAGAGCAACTATGGGAACGTCGAGAAGGCGGCCCAGGATCTCTTTTTTAATGGAGATTCCGCGCTCTTCGGCAACGTCACTCATGTTCAGCGCCACGATCAAGGGGATCCCTAGATCGATAAGTTGTGAGGTGAGGTAGAGGTTGCGCTCGAGGTTGCTGGCATCAACGACGACGACAATCAGAGTTGGCGCAGGCTCTCCAGCAATCTTACCGAGAAGGGCCTTGGTGGCGATTACCTCATCGAGTGAGTGCGCTGAAAGGCTGTATATACCAGGCAGATCGACGACGCTAATTTCGCCGATACCTTCGAATGAGGCCCGACCCTCTTTCTTCTCAACCGTTACGCCCGGGTAGTTCGCAACTTTATGGCGCAAGCCGGTAAGAGCATTGAAGACGGTAGTCTTTCCACAATTAGGATTACCAGCTAGCGCGATACATGCTCGTTGATGGACTTTTTCGCTCACGGCTAATTCTCAATAGCTCCGCATTCTGGTCTGACTTCGATGGTTGACGCCTCGTTAATACGTAGTGAGAGTTTATAGCCGAGCGCCCTTATCTGAATCGGATCGCCGAACGGGGCGATGGCAAGAACCTCGATCCTTGTACCGGCAACTATTCCCATAGAGAGAAGCTTGCTACAAAGAATTTTATTCTCTGATGAGACTGACAGGACGATTCCTTTCTCGCCGCAACGCAGTCCCGCAAGGGATGTCACCGAATGTTTATTTTCCATAACGACTTTAACTTAGAGGTAGTTTTTATGCTGCCATAGTAGATGCTTATTAAGCTACCCGGGGTTAATGAGCAGTTACCCAAATTCGCAACATGCTATAGGCACTAGGTAATTCGTACCACGTCTACATTATCTTGGCGCCAGCCTGCAAATCGTACGGTCACTATAGTGTTGGTAGACATGCCAAGCAGTGCGTTGGCATGACAATGTTTGGTACTACTAGGCTTATCTATACTATGTTAGTGGAGTATGTGGTGTGTTGATTTAACTGGTACTTGCGCAACAAGCCAGTTCAGTCAATTCTTCCTTTAGTGGAAAAGAAACCATGTTTAAGTATCGTTGGCTGTGGCCAGGTAGGCACGGTACTGGGAGCGCTTTGGCATAGTTCAGGCGTCTTTGAGGTTGAGGCGCTGGTTGATGTCAATCTTGAGAAGGTCCGCCGTGCTGGAGCTCTCATCGGCAGTGGTGCTCCGCATGAGTCTTTGGAAGTTCTTCCGCCTTCAGATGTCATACTGCTAGCTGTTCCTGATGATGCGCTTATTTCGTGCGCCGAAGCTTTGAGTGCCCAAGCTACGATTAAGCCAGGAGCCATCATCTTCCATTGTAGTGGAGCAACCCCATCCGAGGCGCTTGGTCTATTGCGCAAGCATGGGGCCAGTGTTGCCTCGATGCATCCACTGCGCAGTTTTGCGGACTTTAATCGTGCCGTCGATCACTTTCGTGGAACCTACTGTGGTTTTGAAGGGGATGCTGAAGCGCGAGATATTCTGATCGAGGCTTTTGAAGAGATTGGCGCCGAGGTCTTTGAGCTCGACCCATCTAAAAAGGCGATTTATCACGCTGCAAGCATCTTCGTTAGTAATTATATAAATGCTTTGATCGAAGTTGGGCTGAGCGCCTTTGAGGAGGCGGGAGTGGCGCGTGAGGTAGCACTAAAGATAATCGCCCCTATTGCTCGCGGCACAGTCGATAACATCATAGCCTCGGACCCGGCCGCAGCTCTTTCTGGCCCCCTTGCCCGGGGAGATAGCGAGCTTGTTGCGCATCAGTTAGCCGCCCTTGACGGGTGGAATGATAGAGCCGCCACGCTCTACCGCATGTTGGGAGGGGTCGCGGTTGATCTGGTAGAAAGGCGCGCCATGCTTAGTCCTAAGAAGATAGAGGATTTGAGAGAGGCGCTTGCAGCGAATAAATTGAATATTTGAGAGCCTCTCAGGGGAAGTTATCCACCCGGATTCAGCGGCTTTGTCCTTTAGCGATTCTGTACAACAACCGATATGGCTATCTGTTGATTCCGGTATCAGCTGGCGGTCGTTGCCATGGAAAATGCTTAAAGGAGACTACGTAATGAATCCCAAGAATATTGTTTTAGCCCTCGGTCTCGGAGTTTTTGTTGCAGCGGTTACTGCACAGGCAGCACAAAAGCCGATTACGTTAGGTTTAAGTAAAGCCCTTTCAGCGGGGCATCGTCTGATAGCAATTGGAACAGACGGCAGATCAAAGACTGTGGCTATTAGTGGAAAAAAACTAAGCATCGTACCCCCATCAAGCTCTGTTAAGCTATACGTACTCGACAGTGACAATGTGGTGAGCGCGCAGATCGTCAATAAATTCTGCGTCGCCAAGGGAGGCTACGCAAACTGCTCAAAGAAAAATCTCGTTAATACAACCTTCAAGGCGGGCAGCAATCTGGGGACAGCGAAAGCATTAAATGGAGCACTGCTGACGAGCCTCAGCGGAGCGAAGTACAAAAAATTTGTGGTATCGAGTATTACGGCAACGGCAACTAACTGGGTGCCAAGCGGAATCGCTAGCCATGGCCTAGCCTCGCACGCCGGGCCTAAGGTAAAAGGCGGTAACCGTTACGGAACGCGCGCCGCCACAGATGATGGCGATGCCGATGGCCTGGTTGATGCTCTTGATAGTGATGACGATGGCGACGGAACGCTGGACAACTACGATAAAAGCAGCAGTCCTGGGCCCGTTGGCGCTAGCTCTCTGACTATCTTTTCAAATCTAAAACTCAACATAGACGACAGCATAAACTTGCATACGACTGGGCTTGATAGTGCCAAGATTGATAGCGTGCTCCGTAATGCGCAAACGCTCGCCATTCAGGTGGCTGGGCCGGAGGGCGTCACGACCGAGCTTGATTGCGGACATCTTGGCTATTGCAGCGCCGGTGGCACAGGTAAGACGATGGAGGGTAATTTGGATTTCCCGGGTACACCTGGTGGAGCCTTGGACCCTGATAGTAACGGCTATGGAACTATTGCTCGTGGCAATACCGGAGATTTTCAATTGAAGACCGGGGCAGGTAGCACGGAGATCGGAGCTGGCGACACCTTGATCGAGCGTTATGCCGATCCGGTAAGCGGCGCCGCTGTAGAAGTGCCGGGGATGCTTAACTTCGTGTTTAACAGCAACCCCGCCGTTAAGAGCTTCAGCATAAATGGTGGGGCCGAGCAGGTGGTGAACTATGCAGCGATGCCGATACTCGGCTCGCGTGATAACTGCCTTAGTGCTGCGGCGAACGGAGAGGTTAGCGTAACGCTCACGGGATATCGCCCGCAGCGCCCGGGTAGTAGCTCAGCCGGAGAAGCAGCTTTTGTCGATATTGGCGGCTCTCTGATTACGTTCGACATTCCTAATCCTCCTGTTGTTCCCGGGCATCCCGGCGGCGGTCAGGGGCCGGGTAACTGTCCGCAAAGTTCATACTCAACCAGTGACGCCAACCTGAGCACTAATCCAAATGGGTTAAGCGATGGCAAAGCCGATCAAGACGCAGACGCGAGCAATACCTATACCTTTATGGTAAATGTAAGCGGCTGTCTTACCAACGGGCAGCATGGTCCAATCTCTTGGAACGCAGGGGAGACGCTCTATCTCGACCTGCAGTTTCGCAGCTCGCGTGGCGATAACGCCGCGCAGAAGTTTTGCGTGACACGGGCGGCGAGTTAGGTCTGGCTCTGCTCACGGCAGGTGCGGCGATTGTGTCCGTTGGCTGTCGCGGTTCTCCGTTTCTGCTCACTGTAAGCCGGTCGCAGGCTGCAGCACCTAGTTGCTCGGGTTTAATACGCAATTACGGGAGTTGGGAAAAATCCCGCAGTGAGCCAATTTTGTAACCGGCACACCTCCTGTCAAAGTGCGCATAATTGTCATCCTGAGGAGCGCTAGCGACGAGGGAACGTTCGGCGGAGCTCACGTCGAAGCCTCCACCGCTAGAATCGACGGAGATCCCTCGTCGTTCTACCCTTTTTGGGGTGATAGCTGATTCGGTGTAGGGGCGTTGGAAAAGGGGAGAACTCCTCGGGATGACAGGGGGTGTGAACGGTTGCCCAATTTGTAACTGCTCGCCCCTCCATCGTCCTGTGTAAAATAACCCTAACAAAATGACCCTTTCTGAGGATCGATGACGCTGACGTCTAAGGTCTAACGCCGGACGTCAGACCTCGACGCCCTACGTCGACTCGACGGTGCTCGCCGGAGCCCGGCGCTAGACGTTTGACGTCAGCGTTAGTCGATGAGAGGCGAGTAATTACCCCAATTTTTTTAAGCCTCATCCCATAGCACCACCGCCTCCTGAGGTGTATACTCTCATCACAGGACGGGACCTGGGAGCATGCTTCTAGCAAATTTCACACATAACCCAGTGCGCGAATCAGTTCGTTGGGTAGTTGAACACGCTCAGCACGTGCGCATTGACGATCAACGGTTGGCGTCATTAGCGGCAGAGCTAAAACCTGCACCGATGGATTGCTGGTGGAAACATGCCCCGTACTCCCTTACCCCCGCCGCATTAGAGGAACGACTTAATCAGCTGGCTCTTTTCTCTCTCCTCTGTTTCTCCTATTGGCATGAGCAGAAGTGGCAGCTTGAATATAATGGCCAGAAGGTTGACGGATCCTATGCACTTCTCGCCGCGCTTGAGCGAGCACAAGCCGAGGGGCTTCCGGTGTGGAGCCTTCGTTGGTGGCGCGGGGCGCCCTTTCACGCCTTTGAACGAGTGGTGCGTGGTCAGGGAACACTACCCTTTGTGGCTGAGCGCTGGAAATTTGCGCAGCAGCTTGGTCGGATAATCACCGAGCGTTATCAAGAAAGTTTACTGCATTGGCTTTCGGTGGGCGGTTTTGATCCGGCGCGGCTATTGCGCATGGCGATTGAAGAGCTCCCCTGCGCAGACGACAAGGTTGTCTATGAGGGCAAAGAGGTCGTCTTTTTTAAACGTGCGCAACTGCTGGTGATGGATCTGTTGCTCGTCGTCGACCAGGCTGGTCGCGCGCCGAAGCCGATTCGTTTTGACTTTTTTACCGCTGGCTCCGATTACAAACTTCCCCAGCTCCTTCGTCATCGCGGTGTTCTCGAGTATAGTGAACCGTTGGCCGCAAAGATCGATGCCATGGAAGAGGTCGTTTCTGGATCGGCCGAGGAGGTTGAGATACGCGCGCTTACGGTACACGCTGTGGAGCTTATCGCTGCGGCTACCGCACAACGCGGCTCAAAGATGACACCGTGCGAAATCAGCAACGCCATCTGGCTTGAGTCGCAGGACTCTTCGGAATTCAAGCCGTACCATAGGACGAGAACGATCCACTATTAAGTCGCTATGCTTCGCATAGCTCCTAGCTCGTGCTGAATCAAGGGAATGCGTGTCCACAATAAGTAAAATGCAACTCGTTTCCTACAACTTTCCGGCAAGGCCGAGGGGGGGAGAAAGAGTAGAATAGCAGACGAACTGATGGTACTATCTCAGCACTCTATAAAGTAATGTTGTTGGAGGCACCCTTGGCGAACCTTGTTGGGAAATTTTTAAAGTCAAAGAAACAGAAATTGTCTCTGCGGTTTGGAACCCATCATCCCTGCGCTGAGACGCTTGACGGCTATGTTGTGGATATCCAAAAATCACACATTGTCCTTTGCACTCAAGATGACTTTCGTCTCGATGGAATTACGATCCTCCCGATAAAACGCATTATAAAATGCAGGGACGGTAAGTTTGAAGCGTGTATCAATAAAATTCTCCGCATGAACGGCGTGCAAAAAAAAGCAAAAGTTCCAAAATGGTTGGCACGCTGTGAAACTATTCAGGAGGTTCTCCGTGCGCTTATGAAAAGGGACATTTGGCCAGGAGTCGAGATCCTTTTCAATAAGGGCAAGCGTTCGGCCTATTATCTAGGCCCAATTACAGACGTAGGTGCCGATCAGTTTTCGATTCGTTGCTACGATGCAGCGGGACGCTGGGAGAAAACGTATCAACTCGGCATCATCGAGATTTTTAAGCTCAACTTTGGAGATCACTATTCGAAGGTTTTCAACAAGTTCATGAGAGCTGTATAGTCCATGCACATCCTCTTTCCCTACACGGGCCAGGTGCGCCAAAATTTCCGGCGCGAGTTGAAGTCGAGCAGATCTATGTCGATAGAAACAATATCGGCGAGTTCTTGTAACTGTTATCATCCGCTGTCAGCCCGAGGATCACTCGTTCGCCACCAAGAGACGCTGTCGTTTGAGTGATACGCGGGACCACAAGGATCTGCAACTATGACCACGCGCCCCCCTTGGCTTTTTCCCCCTTGGCTTTTTCTCACACACCGCGCTCAGCAATAGGCTGAATTCACTCACTATTAGCATGCAATCACTGAAGTATGGGTGGGGAGAGCGGAGGTGTTTCAGTGATGAAGAGTGTTGACGTCTGAAGTTGGTTCGTGTATTGTCAATACATGGCTACTAAGAGTATTACTATAGAGGTAGACGCCTACAATATCCTGAAGGAGAAGAAACGTTCTCCCCGTGAATCTTTTTCACAGGTAGTTCGACGAGCCCGCTGGGATGAGGATTCGGTGACAGGGGCAGAGATACTCTCTCATCTTGCCAAGCTTCGTGAGCAAGGAATGTTGCCCTCAGAGAAAGTCCTAGACTCGCTTCAGAGCAACCAAGATTCAACCAGCGCATCGGAGAGCGAATGGGGCAGAAATTCTTAGCCGACACCACTTTTATAATAGATCTTTTACGTGAACATAGGCGAGGGAAGCTTGGACCTGCTTCGCACGCGCTTGCTCTGTCGCCTGAATCGCATATATTTTTAAGCATTATTTCAATAGGCGAACTCGAGGAGGGGTTTGCGGCTCACGGATTTACAAATTCAGAAATATTACTAAAACCCTTTCAGCTGCTCTATCTCTCGCAGCGCAGCGCTAAAATATATGGTGAAGAGTCTGCCAGAATGCGTGCTAAGGGGGATCGAATAGGGGACAATGATTTATGGATCGCCTCCTCTGCAAAGGAGCATGAGCTTTCTGTGCTTACAGCAAATGTGCAGCATTTCTCACGGGTATCGGGACTCGATGTGGTGGATTACACTAACGTTCCGTCGAGGTCGTAGCTAGAGCCTGTCCGGAAAGACCCTGTTTTCGAAAAGCTACTTTTCTGGAGAACGAAAAGCGGCAAGAAATTAATAAATTGCCCCCAGCAGGACAAAGCTGACGGCAGGCGCCGCCGCCGCGGTCAGTTTTTCAAGTGAATGG
>CAIXSY010000284.1 GCA_903922175.1 uncultured delta proteobacterium
CTCTATCAGCTCCACAAAACGCACCTTGTCCCTGCTCTAGCCAAGTTCTACACTTAGGCTTAATGCCAGCTTCAAGTCACTTTAAGCTTATCTGCTCAACCTATTGAACTGCTTGCAATTATACGGGTGCCTACCTTATCGTGGAGCTTGCTGGTGGTGAGGCGACAGTAGCCTACCGCATCATCTGCCTTGATGGCTGTGTATACGAGCGCTGCAGCGGCAAGGAAAACCGCGGGTTGTTAGTTCCTCTTGAAGGCCAAGCGTTAGGATCCGATTTCAACGCTTTATCTTGTTATGTTACGGGATCGCCATCGGCACTTCGAATCTCACTCGGGGCAGCAACGACCATTCGCGTTAACTC
The DNA here is from genome assembly GCA_903922175.1 of uncultured delta proteobacterium. Taxonomy (GTDB): domain Bacteria; phylum Bdellovibrionota_C; class UBA2361; order UBA2361; family CAIXSY01; genus CAIXSY01. Next base: position 362 of record CAIXSY010000284.1, read on the forward strand.
CGAGGCGATCGGTGGTACCGAAGAGCTCCCCGAAACACATCGCGGGCAGACATTCTTGCCCACCGCCTTGGTCTTGGATTACGGCGAGAGCGTCTGGCGTGATCCAACGCGAGTGATCTCTGATATCGTCCAAAATCACCTCGATGCCAGCCCCGGATGCGCACCGCTTGTACGATTTGCCGTACTCGATGCTCATGGCGCCCTAGGCTGGCTTAGTGCTGAAGAAGCAGAAAAGCTGCCCGACAGCACCCAAATTGTAGGAATTGAATTCCAAGATAATGGCCCTGGCTTTACGACGCCCTACCTCAGACGTATGGGTAGCAGCCGCAAGGAGGAATCCGCCATCGGCCAATACGGAGAGGGGCTAAAGCTGGCACTTATTGCCGCTCTGCGCGAAGGGTTCGACCTCCACATTGCTTCTCGTGACTTTATCGCACAGCCCACCGTCGCCACCGCCCAAGCTCTCGACTACGAGACCAAAACGAAAGTGCAGCTGCCCTATATGGGCTTCTCGCTACAATGGAAAGAAGCACCGCGCACGGGCTCGTGCACGCGCATCCTTCTTCCCAAAGCTTCTCGTGAACGGCCTTCGCAAGGAGATCGACAAAGCAGTGAGACTCTTCTTAGAACTTGGGATACGTGGGTTGCTGTGGTTGACCCACGCCAGCAGGACAAGCAGGGCAGGCGCGGGATAAACCGGATCCTCTTTCCCACAGAGTCAAGCAGTCTTGGCAATGTTACCCAAGCTTCACACTCGCTGCCGGGAGAGATCTACGAAAAGGGATTACTTATTACGCGTCTCAGCAACCGTGCACTCTTTGGTTATAATTTTCGTGCCAGTGTGATCAATACGCGCGAACGGAATACGGTTGATCAAGCCCGCTTGCGCGAATTCGTCAGCGCAGCATTTGCACAAAATGAGAGCAGCGTAATCCCGAAGTTGGTGCTGCACGGATCTAAATCGGAGGCTTCCGTATCTATGTTCCCTTTATTCGAACACGAATGCCTCGGCGGCGATAAGCATCTGTGGCGGGTTGCATTTCACCAGGTATTCGGCCCTGACAAAGTTCTCTCACGCCACCAACTCGATCACGAAGATCTGAACTGGCTTTCTCGTTCGAGACAGATTTCTCACCACGAGCTCATGGATAGGGAGGTCGTGCAGAATTCTCTTATAGGGTCGCTAAGAGCAGAAGCTCAGATAGAGAGAGACAAAATCATTACACTGCCGACCCTCCTCACTCGATTCTTAGCACTCAACGTCTACACCTCAATGGACTTCCATACCCGGATTATGAAAGAGGGACTTGGACTTTCGGAAGATCTGCGCGCGCGGCTGCACCGATATTCCATCACCACCGCCGAGAGCCTGCGGACTCACCTCACAAGTTTCCTGGACGATCCTGCGCTGACCGAACTGCTTGAGGCGGTAGTCGACACACAGACGTTACGGCGGCGTTTAGACTACCTCTGTCAGTTAAAGTCAAATCAGTTAGAGATTATGCCCATGTCATGGCACAACTTGGGCGAACTGTGCAACGACGATCACGGCCAGCCACGGGTGCGGCTCAATCAAAAACTGTTAAGTAATAGCTCTCAGGTTAGTGCAACTCTGCTTGAAGAATATGCCCACTATCTTTCAGGTGCCTATGACTATACGCCAAAGTTTGCCTCATTTCTGATCCTCCTGGGCATGGGAACGTCACTGTGTGACGCTACGCAAGGCAGCAGTGGAACTGCTCGTCAGGGGAAACTCTTGACGAGGTCGAAACCCTCGTGACCGTGCGCGAGTAATGCCCCTCACTCCTGCCCACGGCGGAGAAGATTCTCAACGCGCTTGAGTAGGATTTTGCGCTGAATAGTCTTTTCGCAATAGTCATCCGCACCCAGATCGAGCAGTGCGTATTCCTTATCGGAATCTGAGATGACGGTAAGAATCAAAATCGGAACCTTCTTGAAAGTGGGATGTGATTTTATTTTTTCGACGAGCTCCGCACCGTCCATGTTCGGCATCATTAAATCAGAGATAATCAGGTCGGGTGTGTGTTTCTCGATATAGTGAAGCGCCTCGACGCCATCACCGGCCAGAGCGACATCATAACCAGCGCCCTTCATACACAATTCGAGAATGGCGAGCTGATCTTTATCATCCTCGACAATTAAGATCCGAGGCTTGACGGGGGCAATCGCCGTCGATTCCGCAGCGCGATCGGCACTATTCACGTCCTCAGGCTTTACCGCAAACGCAGCCCGCCCCGACAACGGCCGTAGCGTCGAATGAGCCTGCCCGCTTGAAAAGAAATCTTCGCCTACGTCAAGTTTCATCGGTTCATTTTCAGTGCGATGCGAGGTTGTGCTCAGAAAACGTAGATAGCTGTCCGGCGCTGTTTGCACGATTTCGTAGAGTGACTCAAAGGTTAACTTTCCCTCGAGCGCCTTGCGCACGCCATCTTCGAGGAGGGGTCTTGTTCCACGCGCATAGATATGCTGTACGAGCTCCGTCTCTTGCGCTCCCTTGGCGAACTTCTCCAAAAACTGCGCATCGCAGCGTAAAACGCTTTGAATACCGACTAGGCCGCGATAGCCCGAGTGGCCGCATTGGCCACAGCCTCGCCCGACAAGATACTTGTATTTTCCGGTCGGTCGTAGTCCCGGTGGAAGCACGTCAATCAACTTGGCATCAACAATCGTTTCTCGGCCGCAGCTAACACACACCCGTCGGGCCAACCCCTGGCAAAGTATCCCCGTTAGCTGCAAGCGCGCGGGATCGAGTTTGAATTCCCGTAGTTTGAGCACTGCATCTATGCTGTCACTACTGCGCACGCTATACAGGATCAGGTCAGTCTTAGCGACGCCATAGGCATCCTCAGCAGCCAGACCAGCCTGCAACATGCCGGCATAGTGCGCACCGGTAAGAGAAAGCATAAGCGCCCGAGATCGCTCGAGGGTCTCGATCTTTGGCGCCACAACAATAATCGTTCCAGCCTTGGCCGAGATGATTGATTCGAAAGACTTGCGTGCGTGGGGGCCAAGATCAAGCTCATCGATCAAAGCCGAGCACTGCATCGGCCGAAAATCGCTCAGTGTCAGGGCCTGCTTTTTGTTGAGCTGTGAGCTCTTCCTAACCCGGCAAGTAACCATGTCCTCATCAAGGCGAACTGAGGCTGAAAACTCATACGAGGTCTCTTCAAAATTTGTGGGTGCCCGCTCTGTGCTATCCCATGCCAAACGTTCAGCCAGGTAGCGGATAATGGTAAGAAACCACGTTGGCTTTAGGCTAATTGATTTGATCTCTGCTTTCTCTTTGCTGATCAGCGCACTCATGCTGTTCTGATCCGTGGTGAAGATGATCGAATCGGCGCCTAGGTGCATCGCCTCTGAAAGAAGCTTGGCCAAGAAACGTGCAAGCTTGGCAGATCCACTCACATCCTGCTGCAGCCCAGATATCTCTAACTCATGTTCGTCCATGTTAGATCCTATTTTCTAAACGGCCTCTCCGTTTGGCATATGTAGCTGCTCAATAACCCCGGGCGACCCGTGCACGTGCAGGTGCACGGGAAACTCTTTAACCGGACTTAATGTGTAATAACTTCTATATCAGATAACATATCGTCGTGATTAGGAATAAGCTAAAGTGGGAGTTGGTACGAGTGAGGCAGCTTGGGCTGACGATGGCGGTCCCTCTCTACCCTTTTTGAGGCGATACCTTATTCGGTGCAGGGCGTTGGAAAAGGGTAGAGCTCGGGATGACCTTCTTTTTGGGTAACTGCCCGCCCCCCTTCATCTTCACGTGCAAGGTATTAGAAAAGCCCACGCAAGCTGCCACTCTCGGAGTTAATAACACCGAAGGTCAAACTAACCTTAAATATCATCATCTGCGGGGATCGAGCCGAATTACGCTCCAGACACCCAATGGCTGAATCGGCGATAACCGGATAGTATATCCTCCTGTTTTAGTGTCTACCACCCGAAGCGGTTAAACATAGTTTTAGCTAATGATAGCCAAGGCATTTCGCTTACCACTACTGGGCCTCGTATTCGGACTTCTCGTCGGGGGCGGTATAGTCACCGCCAAAGAGATGATCATCTCTGAGGTTCTCAACGCTTTACAAGATGAGGCCTCCAAGGCATGTAATTGCACTATCAAATATGACTCCGCCTCACTCTCTCTCCTTGCCCGCCAAGTCGTAGGTACCAATGTCAGGCTCATCGAAAATGGAAGTACTCGCTTGCAGTTCAAAGAGGTCGTGACCTCGTTTGACCTGCAGGAGGTCCGCAGTAAGCGTATCTTGCTTGATGTTTCGCTTTCGGACGGCTACTCCAATGGTTTCGGCGAGAAGAGTGCAACCTTCAAATTTATTGAACAGCTCGCCGCCCCCCCACCTCCCGAGCGCAATCGCCCAGGACGCTGGCGCGTGAAGCTGATGAACCTGTACGCCAACGGGGCGTCTGTGTACTCGGATTACAAACACAGCAACGTACGCGGCGACGGTGCGACGCTCGAAATGCATCGCGCCGAGGATGACGACTTCCGCATGCAGGCCAAGATCAACCAAATCTCGTATACGTACGGGTTAAACTGGCCCGGCCGAAGTCCGACAAAACTCAGTATCGGCAAGGTACGCGGCAGTCTGATCCTGCGTGATAATTTTGTCGACTTCACCAGCGTTCACCTGGAGAAACTAAGTAGCTGGATAGAAGCTAGCGGAAGATCTCTTTCGAAAAAAAGAAGCGCCGTTGACGCAACCGGGAATCTCTTTGTGAACAGCTCAACCCTAGGGATTGAGCCTCTGGTGGAGGGCGCTGCCCAAGGCACACTCGTTATCGGCGGCAGACTTGCCGAACCCGACATTCAGGCGAGGCTAACACTTCCGCCGGGAAACGCTCTTGCCTTCAAGGTAGCCAAAGACAGAACTCTTTCATTTGCCAACGCCGAGGCGACGCTTCACGTTTCAACCGTCGGGGATAGCGTTTCCCTCGATGTAGAAAAATTTAGTGCCCTGGACCGTGGACGATTCCTCACCCTAATCAGTCCTCTTGAAATACACGAGGATCGGTTTGACGGTAAGATTCAATTTGAAGCCGACAGCTTTGATCTAAAGCCTCTATTGCTTCAAGGATTATCGGCCACACTCTCTCTCAGCGGCACGTTGGAGAGCCCGCATCTGGCTCTTGCGGGGAACTGGGAACAGGCCAGTATTTCAGGAATAGAGATCGCCAAAACAACCTTCAGCCTGACATCCCCAGACCTAGAAAGGGTTGAAATTCACGCCTCACAGATCCACGATACCACTCAGGTTCTCGATACGACGGCGCTTCTCACGCTCGATCCCAATGGCGCCCTCAAACTAGAACGCTCCAAGATAGTCCTCAATGACTTCCCGCTCGCCGCCACCTCGTCCAATCCCACCTTAGGATTACGACTCTCGGGGGAAGGATCGTTTAGCGGCCCACTCAGTGCAAAAGAATTTGACGGCGACGGCAGCTTTAGTCTGCGCACATCGGCCGACCCATCGACGCAGCCTATTCAAGGTGCCTTTAAACTAAAACAAGGCCTTCTCACAGCCTCAGCCGATTATGCAGCGACGAGCGCAAGTGCCCAGGCAACCATTGACCTCAACGCAGCTAGTGCATCGCTCATCTCCGTACAGTTGAATAAGTTTGATCCGTCGGCATTCTTCCCATCGGCGCGGTGCCTTGCCTTAGGTGGCCGCGCCGACTACCGCTTCGCACTCGCCTCCCCTCTCGGCGGATCGGGGCGAATCGACCTTTCACGTCTTGACATTGGCTGTCGTAACGTTGTCGCAAAACTCGAGCGCCCCATTACCCTCCCTATTCGAAGCGGAACGGTAAGCCTCGAACGCACGACCTTCGGTGGAGCCGGCGGCAGTCTTACCCTGGCGGGAGCAATGACCCTTGGAAAAAATATTGATCTGAGCGCACAGGCGGACGTACAGCTCCACACCCTCACGCAGTTTCTTCCGGCGGCAGACGATCTGTTGGGCCAGCTCACGGCCTCACTTGCGATAAAGGGCCCCATCCTTTCTCCAGAGATGAGTGGGCACGCCGAGCTGCATGACGGCGGACTGATCATTGAATCAGCCGGAGTCAACATACAGAACACTGCAGGCCAATTTGATCTTATTCCCGGCGGGTTGAGCTTAAAACACATCGCCGGGGAGCTTAATGGCGGCACCTTTACCATTGCCGGAAAATTGCTCCCCTTCGACTTTGAGCACTCTTCGATCACCCTCAAGACCTCGGCGATAGAGATCACCCCCGAAGCACACACCACCATTGTCGTTGGCGGTGACTTCGAATTGCTTCAACCGGCGGGCAGCCGTCCGATTGTGCGCGGCAAACTGGCCATCGAAAGCGGTGAATTCCGCCAAAATGTCGATGTCATTAATCTCCTGCGCGTGCTGAGCCGTAGCCTTTTCTTCTCCCCAAAAAATTTGGTCTCTACGGCGACCACAACGGCAACCGCACTTCCCGATATTGATCTAGACGTCAACATCGAGGCGCCGCGTAATATTTTAATCCTAACTCAGTGGGCCGGGGTAGAGATTAACGCCCAACTCAGCGCCAAAGGCTCGTTCAATACACCGGCGTTAAGCGGATCTGTGGAGAGTCTCTCGGGCTGGTTTATTGTCAAAGACCGTCAGTTCGAGATCACCTCAGGCGCACTTCATTTTCGACCCGGCTCATTTGACCCGATCATCGAGGTGATGAGTGAAACCTCTATTCGCGCGCCAACGGGAGAAAACACAACGGTATTTCTCGAAGTTTCGGGGGCATTTTCAAACCCCAAGGTAGTGCTGAGCTCCGATCGCGGGCTGAGTAAACGTGAAATACTAACCCTGCTCACCATCGGCGGTGGTGCGCGCGAACGTACGCTGGTCAATCGGGCCACACTTCCCTCTCAAGATGCGCTCGACAGCGACGACGAGGATCTCTCCGAGGTGTCGAGACTCTTTAACAGTCTCACCAAGATAGATTCAATAACCGTAGAGCCGACTTTCAACTTTCAAACGGGCGTCCTTGAACCGACACTCATAGCGCGCAAAAACTTGGGCAATCGATTATCGCTTATCGGACAGAGTGCCCTGACCTCCGGTGCGACGAATTCAACGGCAAAACTGATCTATAACCTCACCCCTCGAACCAATGTGGCCCTCATCGGCGATGCTTCAAACTCCCAACAGACAACCTCACTCGGAGCCGACCTTACCTATACAGTTCTGGCCGAACAAACCAAGTTTCTCAACGCCACGGTACACGGCAATCACGCCCTCACCACAAGCGACATTCTTGCCACCTTGCGGCTCGGCGACGCCTCGCAGGTTCCCGTTGGCGACATTGAAAAAACAACCACACAGCTGATCAATTATTACCAGGCCGAGAGCTTTTTCGATGCTAAGGTATCGATTGATTGCGGCGGCTCAACCGACCTCTGCCACAATATGGATATTTTGATCGAGGAAGGCCCATCGACTCTGATCGATAGCATTGAACTGCACGGCGACTTTCCCGCGTTTCTCCGTGAGATAGACGATTTAAAAACCGTGGCGCACAACACTCCTGCGACGAGGCGTTACCTAGCGAAAGTCGAGCGCAACGCCATCAGGGCGCTACGAAATGAGGGCTTTATCGCCGCTCGGGTAACGGGGAGCTACGAAGCTCTGTCCTCGTCTGGCTACAAGCGGCTCGTGCTCCAGATTACTGCCGGCACACCCGCCAGCTTCACCTTTCATGGAAATGCACAATTTACTGCCGACGAATTCCTCGAAACTATAAATCTTTTCGGTCGAAGGCAACCATTCGGTAACAACACCATCCGCATCCTCGTAGAGAATATGGAGCGCATGTATCGCGAGGCGGGCTATCTCTACGCCTCCATGAGCTACGAAAAGCAGATCTCACCGTCGTCAGACCGCGTGACGTATGCAATTAGCATCAGAGAGGAGAACCAGGTACACGTGCGCAGCGCGATCCCGACGGGGAATTACACCTTCTCCGAAGAGCAGCTACGCGCGCTCGTCCGCGAAAAGTCTCCAGATAAATTTGACGACCTATGGCGGCCTGAGTATGTGATCGAAGAGCGCATCGAGGAAAACACACGCCTTCTCAGCGAGATCTATGCCGATGAAGGTTTCCCCGATGCGCAGGTCACCTTCAAACTTGTCGCTACGGAGGACCCAAACAGCCTCGTGCTCAACTATGAGATCGTTGAAGGCACGCCACTCTACGCTCAAGAGCTTCGGATTGAAGGATTCCCCGACTCAGGCCAGGCCCCCGACATGCCTTCCGCACCATATTCGATACCACGCGTGAATCATTATCTTCAGGAGGTAATCGACTCATTGCAAGCTCTTGGTTATCTCTCCACCGAGGTGAATTCAGATTTCGAAACCTCCCCGGCGCGTGTCTTGATTCATGTCCGGCCCGGGCCACTCACCTACATCGGAGATATTATCCTCGAGGGGAATACCACCGTTCCCGACGAGGTCATCCACAAAGCATTGCATCTTGAGTCCGGTGAGGCTTGGGAGACCGCGAAACTCGAGACAACGCGACGCGATCTTTTTGCTCTTGGCCTGTTTGCTCGAGTTCGTCTTGTGCCCTCCTCCGGGAGATTTACGAACCCGGTCGAGGACCTCACCGTGCAGGTGGTTGAAAAACCACAGCAGACGCTCGAAGTTGGATTTGGCGCCAATTCACAATACGGCCTGCATGCCTTTGGTGAGGGCGTCGATCGCTCACTCTTCAACGATGGACGAACCTTTTCGCTGCGCCTGGACACCTACTATGACCGAGTGGCCGCCAACATTAGCCAGGGCATCGCCAGCCTACGTTACTCCGACCCGGTTATCTTCGGTAATAGCTATCTATGGAATGAAGACCTGCGCTTCCAGAAGCTTGATATTTCGACACAGGAATTTAACCTCAACCGAGTATCACTAGCTTCCTATATTACCAAGGCATGGGATAACGGAACGACGGCGAGCTTTGGTCACACCATCAGCCAGGAGATCCTCGATAACGTCTCACCCGGAGCAATTATCTCAGATCTTGACGAAGGCATCGTGCGCCTAAGCTTCCTCTCAGGAACTATTAATTTTGATCGTCGCGATAGCCCCCTCAACCCACTTCGAGGATACAATCTCCACTTCGACTACAGACTCGCCTCACGCGACTTCGGATCTGACGGCGACTATGGTGGTGTCTCGGGCAAGGCTTCGGTGCTCCTACCGCTCTCATTTCTTGGCCCGCGCTGGAGTACGGCCGCCTCCACCTCAGGCGGCTGCACCTGGGTCTTTGGACAGACCTCCGAAGTGCCGATCTCACAGCGCTACTACCTGGGCGGACAAAATACGGTGCGCGGCTTTCGTGAGAACTCACTTGGACCACGCGGATCCGACGATGCCGTTATCGGAGGTGATGTGTTTCTGGCAGACAGCCTTGAGCTGCGCTATCTAGCCACGTCTAATGTTTCTCTGCATATCTTTACCGATGCAGGCAATGTCTTTCTGCGCAGCGCATCGAGTGGATATACCGACCTACGCTTCAGTGGCGGCGTCGGCATGCGCTACCTTTCTCCTATCGGACCGATCGGCATCGACCTTGGGCACCCGCTCGACCGCAAACAGGGAGAGTCGGCGCTTCGGGTGGATTTTGAGATTGGGACGAACTTCTAGTACCTGGCCTGGCGGCCAGGTACTGGCATCTTTGACCAGTTTCTTACCACTTTGACTATCGGGAGACTTTTGCAAACTACCTTTCAACGCTTCTAACTGCTCGCCCCCCTAAAGCTGCACGAGCTCCCGCCGACGTCGACGTAAAGGGTCACTTATCTCAGAACGGGACAAATAGGAAAAGGAGCGGAGCAGGAATCAGGAGCGGTTCAAGTGCAAGTTCAAGCAAGTTACTTTTGCCCGGGGTTATTGAGCAGATACAAAAACAAGCGGTAAGGTGGGTGTCCTGTCTTGTCCTGCCGCACGAGAGTACTTTAGACGAGAAGGAATCTCGTGATGGCCGACTTCGCATTTCATTTAAGGGGACGTTGCCCTTTTTGTAATAAAGGGTAACGTCCCCAAAGCAAGCAGGATCTACAAGAAAAGCTACCTTGTACCAGCGTGTTTTTTATAGCTTGACTGCACTTGTGTACATATAACTATAATTGACTATATGATAGTCATAAGCGGGTTGATCTCTTATGTCAGTATCGAAGAAAGTGCGAATTGCAGATCTGAAAGCGAATCTGAGTCGGCACCTGCGCGAGGTTAAGGCTGGCGAGACGATAACGGTAATGGAGCGCGAAACACCGGTGGCGGTATTGACTGCCTATGCTTCATCGAATAGCCAAGGCCTGGAGGTACGTCCGCCGATTGCAAGCCCGGCTAAGATTGCCAAACTACGCTTCCCACTTAAAGAGCCGATAAAATCCTTCTCCAGTAGTGATGTTTTGACTGAGCTGCGCGGGGATAAATAGATGAAGGCCTACCTTGATTCTTCGATACTGTTGCGGGTGTTGCTGCGCGAGCCGAGACCATTGCGTTCTTTTAAGCGGATTAAGTTCGCCGTGTCGAGCGAGTTACTGCGGGTCGAGTGTTTCCGTGTCATAGATCGCTTGCGTCTTGAGGCGCGACTTGCCGATGCTGAGGTAGCAGCTTTGCAGCAAGAGCTGCACCAGGTTTGTGCCTCAGTCGAGTTTGTGCGTGTAACGCCTTTGCTGCTGGGGATGGCTAGTC
>CAIXSY010000285.1 GCA_903922175.1 uncultured delta proteobacterium
GTGCTTTGCCTCGCCTGTATACCAGGGGAGATTGCGTTTCCGTGCCTCCTCCTCTGTTAGAGGGAATTTTTCCTGCGCTACAGACTCATTGTACCCAAAGGAGGAGAGGGCGAAGGGGAAGAATTCTCCCCATTCCCCTGTCTCTTGAAGGTGAGCGATAATTTTGGGAACCAGGCTATAGTAGTCATCTTGGCTATACTGTTTATTGAGGATGCAGTACGAGCTTCGTTTGAGAGAAGTACAGCCGAAGCAGTTTGTTGACTGCCGGCATTCGTCGCAATAAAACAGATCTGAGGAGTTCAGGACGCAGGCATAGCTGCAGTAGATGCGCGATGAATGCACTCCGATAGAGGTGCTATTGTAGACTAGCTCTATCCCAACACGAAGCAAATGTATTGAAAACCTTCGCTCCTTCGTGTTAAACATTTTCGAGCTTGTGGTGGCCCTGCAACACTCCACTCTTTTTGTCCCTCGTACGGCATTTGTGCTATATTGCGGCAAATGTGCGTCTCATCCTAAGAAGAGTTCTGACACGCGATAGTCTATACTTATTCCTGATTCAAAAACGCTTGGTATTTTTAACATGAGCCTTGTTACCTTGATTCGGAGTTAGCTAGGAGCTATGCGAAGCATAGCGACTTAATGGAGATTTAAGTTGTTTGCCATAAAATCTTTTCCCATAGCCTCTCCCACATCGAAAGATATCGTCCTCCGTACGTCTCGATCGGGAGTCAAACTGCACCATGGTTCCTGGGGATATGAGCTCCAGATGAGTGTCGCAGGGCAGCGCTATGTGACCGAGAGACGCGAATTATTGCTCACCCTGCCAGAGCTTCAACATACGCTCAAAGGTAACGTAACCGTATTTCGTATTGACCAAAGCGACCAGCGCGAAAGGGTTGCTGAGTACCCCCTGGCGAGTGAAGCGCGCGAACTTTTTATTCAAGGCTGGCTTCATGCCTGTTTGAAAAGTCGCGGGAATTTTCAGGAGTGCATCGCCAAGGTCACCCTTGTCTGTATCGCGGGACTAGGGGCTGTGGTCTATGCTGGGGAGGCAAGTACGGCACTTCCTATCGGATTTGCGTTAGCCGGTGCTCTGGCGGCCGCCTATACCTATTTCTCGGGTGCTAAGGAGTCGGCCATAGCGGCGCAGATGTTAACGCAGGTACAGGCGCAGGATATGGTTGTCGAGCGTGGTGAGAGACCTTAGCGCCGTGCCTCCTCCTTTGCTCGGCCTTCCCACTTCGCCTGGCCTTGCGGCCAGTGCTTCGTGGGACAAGCGCGGCCGAAGCTATGGCGAGACAGGCTGCGGTCGATGCTTCAGCGGGACAAGACGGCTAAGGCCGTGGGCTGCGGCCGAAAGCTGCAGCTGCATCAGATGCAGTCAGCGGAAAGCAGATCTCTCCCGTCTCGGCTCTCGCCGAGCCGTGGTCTGGAGGTTGGTGAAACACCTTGCGGCGAGAGACGGAGAGGCCGATTACAGATCAACGCTCGTCGGTCTGAGGCAGAGCCTCGCTAGGCTCCTTTAGTCTTGAAACGTGCACTAGGTGAGTTGCATTTTTATAACTGCTCATCGAATATTTTACACCCAAACTTTTTGCGGACGATATAGTCTCATTTTTCAGCTGCTGGCAGTTTTACAAACAGCTCCCCATTTTTGACTCTCCAGCGGCATCGGCTGCGCTCAAATGAGCGGCACAAGGTGGTTGATTACCCGTTTTGATGTAACCCGCTATTTTAAAACTGCATCCATCGAGCATGAGAGCGTGTCGACCGGGGATCCGGATGTCCTTCCAAGACTAATTTGTCCCGAAAAACTATTGTAGCGAACGCGATGGAAAACAGAGGAGGAGCCTCTTACCGTAAGTGCAATTTTTGTTGTGGGATCAATGGTTACTTTGAATGAGGCTGTGGTGATTACTCCTTTTAGCTTGGGCGTGCCGAATTTAGCTGAAAAGGTAATCTGTCGTTGGGTTTCACATTCAGTAACATCTGGATCGCAGTTGCTGTCCTCTACGATGATCAACGCAGTGCCCTGAACCTTGCCTTTCTTGTCTACCACCATCAGAAGATCTTTAACCGTCGTGCTCACCGGTCCAGTTATGTTGAAATAGGAATCGAAGCAGTCGTAGCTACCTTTCAAAGAGGAGATATTGGCTTTGGGTTTTGTGGTGGCGTGAGCCTGAGGTACGATCGCCAATACTGAAAATAATACTACTATCGAAATTCCCAATCTTTTCATATTTCTCTTCATATTTAGATCTCCTAATCACGACAACTGCCGAGAAGTGTTAGGCAGTATATCAGGTAACGGGTGCTAGTCTAGTATCTGTCGAATCCAATAGGGTAATAAAATACTGACATAGCCTCTTCGATTCTGCTATACTGCACACATGATTCGCTATCTCATCGGCGGTATGTTGTTAGCTTTTTTGTGCTGCTCTTGCGCTCCGCGCTACAGGACTTCATCGGGAGCGCCGTTTCAAGCTTATCTTCAGCCTGGGGATGCGCGGACGGCACATAACGTTGGATATCGTCTAGCTACCGGGCGGCCGTGGGCGCGCTATCTTACCGACTGCATCTTTAGTGGACGGCGCAGGTAGATCTGCTCCAAGTAATTTTCCCCAAGCATTTTCTGGCAGTTAACGTCTATTGCCTCGTCAGGAGTTTCTCCTTTCGCCCAGACTACGGGGGGACAAGACGGCTAAGGCCGTCGGCTGCAGCTGGTGCAGTCATCGGAAATCTGACGACAGATCTCTGACAGCAGCTTACAGAAGGCAGGCAGCAAGTAGGAGGCACTAGGCTTTTGCGCGCGCCGATTCCGCTAGCGCCTACGAGTGCAAAACACTCTCCATCTTCTGTTGCAGGATCTCTTTGGTAAAGGGCTTGATGATCACCTCCGTCTTTTCGCTGGCTTTGAACTCGGGAATACTTTGGCGTTCCTGAGTGGCGGCGACGATAAGGACGGGAACATTATCTCCCCTTGAGCGAAGCTCACGAAGGAGCTGCTCGGTGTCGACGTCGGGCATACTCCAGTCTGAGATAATCAATTTAAATTCGGCGCTATTGAGCAGTTCGACGGCTGAGGTTCCGCTGTCAGCCTCGGTAACGTTTTCAAAGCCAAGCTGCTTAAGGCAGTTGCGCGCGATTCGGCGCATGCTTTGCGAGTCATCAATTAGAAGGATGGGCATGGTACTATCGACGTCATTCATTCGAGGCATCTCGATCTATCTCCGTAAAAGTAAGAGGAAGAAAAAACTCATATGCTGGGGGGCTGATTTGAATGGGTGGTCATCTGTATTGCCTAAGACATGTTATCGGCTCATTTCTTGAGTTGGTTGAGGGCTCGGGGCGAAGTTAGCTAAGGTGGCTTTAAGATGCTAGAAATGTTGATATTTTAGACGCGGCGTAACGATAAGGTCTTCGTTCGCGGGTCGTAACTTGCTGTTATTACTAGGTCTTGCAAGAAAAGTGCAGCTAGCCCGCTACTATAAGCCCTTCGCGTAACTGCATTCCGTCTGCCTTGGGCGCATGTTTCTCCCCTTTTTGTGAACGCCGCTTCCAGGACGCGCCCACCCACTCCTCATCACAACATCCCTGAACAAAAAGGGGAGAATGTCGTATCCGTAGCGCGTTTATCGTTCCCGTTCCTCGTTCGACCAGAAGAAACACAAAAAATTATGGGCGCGGTTCTAACGGATCGGCTTGCGTGCTGCGCGCGGGGTAAAGGGCTTGCGATCGCGCTCGACAGTTATCGCCTCTGCTCCCCAGTTGTGTGGGACGAGTTCGGAGTTAAACGGCACGCGGCCTTCCTCGTCGGGGTTGTACGTTTCGCTGGTGATGTAGAAAAGGTGGGCGTCATCAGAGAGTATTTTAAGCCCATGCAGGACGCCTGGAGGGATGCGCACGCAGACCTCATGTGTGTCCTTGCCGTACTTTTCGGAGTCTCCCATCAAGATCTCAATTTTGGTCTTGTAGGTCGGGCTTTCGGGGCGGTTATCGAAGAGAACGGTTTGGGCCTGACCAGCAGCGAGATACCACCAGTCATACTGTACATGGTGAAAGTGCCAGGCCTTAACCACATCTTTAGTCATCTTGCTGTGACTCCACTGGGCGAAGCGCCCCCCCTCAAAAACCGGATCGTTGTGACGTACGATCTCACGGAAAAAGCCTCGGTCATCAGGCCAGGTCTTAAGGAGCTTGAACTCGACACCGACGATTGTATGGGGGAGGGGAAGGGGCATGCTGCACTCCGATTTCGGTTTCGTTATTTTTGTGACCGCGCCGACGCACGTAGGAGACGGTCCATAATTGCTAGGCCAAGCCCCGTTTGCTCGCACTTATCTACGACGATCATGTCAAGGCCGCGTTGATCCATATCACGCAGTGCCGCAAAAAGCTTGGGGGCGATCTCCTGCACATTACCACTTTGACTTAACTCATTTACGCTATTAAATGCAAACTCAAGACGTGCTTGGTCGCTATCTCCAAAGGATATTAACCCTACCTTGGTGGGGTAGTCGCTTGGGGAGATCGATCCGCGTAGGGCGACCGGAGTGTGCGGGGCGTAGTGTTCTTTTAACATGCCCGGCGCCAGGGGGGATTCGCTCACTTCGGCGGGGCGTGGTTGTTGTACGGTTCCCACCTTGGCCGAGAGCTGTTCTAGGGTTACAGCACCGGCACGAAGGAGGAGCGGGGGCTGGTGTATCAATGAGAGTATCGTCGATTCGAGCCCGACTGGGCAGGGGCCACCGTCTAAAATGAGCGGCACCTCGGCTCCGAGCCCATCGTTGACGTGCGCTGCCGTTGTTGGGCTGACGTAGGTCGAGGGGTTGGCGCTGGGGGCGGCGATAGGAAAAGCGCAGGCTTCAAGTAGGGCGCGCGCGACCGGGTGTGAGGGGATGCGCACTGCTACCGTGTCCCGTCCGCCTGTTGCCGCCTTGGGGATCTGTGCATGCGCCGGAAGGACGAGCGATAGCGGTCCTGGCCAAAAGTCTGCCAGCTTGGCCACTAATTTCTCCTGCTCTGCGCTCATCCTGCCTGTGTCAACCACTGAAGAGAGCTGTTCTCGGTGGCCAATATGGATAATGAGGGGGTTGTTGGTCGGGCGGCGCTTAATGGCGAAGATCTTTTGCACGGCATGTTCGTCAAAGGCATTTGCTCCGAGCCCATAGACGGTCTCGGTCGGAAAGGCGACGAGATCCCCTCGCCGCAAAAGTGCGGCGGCATGAGTAATATTTTCGGGGGTGGGGGTGACAATGGGCATGGTGGTTTGATGGGGAGCTAATATAAGAGTTCGGCGAATAGCGCCAGGCCCAATTTGATTTTCTGGTGGTTTTCCATGGGGTTGCTTATAGCATGGTGGATACGCAATGGCACGAAGAGTGCCTTGATCTCAGGGCGTAAGAATGTTCAGCGTGTAACTGCTCAATAACCCCGGGTAAAAGGAAATTGAACTTGCACTTGAACTGCTCCTGATTCCTGCCCCTGCCGCTTTTCCTAGTCCGATCACGAGGATAAGGGGCAGGAGCAGGAATCGGGAACAGTTCCAGTTCATGTTCAAGATTTAGAATTACCCAGACTTAATGAGCAATTACTTCAGCGTAATCTAGCGAAACTCCATGAATTTTATTTTAACGCAAGGAACGAAGTTGCGAAGGTAACAATTTGAATTCCTTCGTTACTTTGTACGCGTTAAAAATAACACAAGCGCCCTAATGAATCATGCTTTGCCTTGCAAAGTACTCTGTGCTATGCTATAAAAATAAGAGAGGATACTCGTGATGCTCTTTAGTCACATTCATCAAGCGTTAGGACAGGTTCGAGAGCTTCGCGCTCGAATTGTCGCCGGTCAAGACTTTTACGGATATTCCGGGATTGCGCGTGGATTTGGCGGACTAATCGCTCTTGGCGCTGGGGTGTTGCTTAGTTGCAGCTTCTATCCACGTTCAATCACAGCGCATGCCATTGCTTGGGGATTGGTATGTGCTTTTGCAGTGGGTATCAACTATAGCGCCATGCTCTTTTGGTATCTACGCCACAAGTCCGACTCGCTTACGACATTAGCGCCTGCCGCCGAAGCCTTTCCTCCTCTTGCCGTTGGCGCGCTGTTTACCGCCACGCTCCTTTATCACGGGCAAGAGGACCTACTCTTTGGCACATGGATGACCCTATTCGGCTTGACTAATCTGTCCTCAACCCGATTCTTACCACCGCCAATTAAACCACTCGGATGGTTCTACATCGTGAGCGGTGGATGCTGTTTTTTCGCCCGTGAGGTGAGTTTTACCAACCCATGGCCGATGGCAATTGTTTTTGCATTTGGAGAGATAGTTGGTGGGATCATTTTCCACCAACATCGTCAAAGTGATGAAGGAGCCAGGTCGTAGGTAGCTTTTTTAGGAGATCGTATGTCTGCCCCGTTTGATGCTCTCGAAAAAATATTCCATGAGCCCAGCCGTTTAGCGATCATGTCTGAGCTAAGCTCAACCTCAAAAGGTAAAACGTTTGCCGAGCTTAAAGAAGCCTGTGCTCTTACGGACGGCAACCTCAGCCGTCACCTTACCGCACTCGAGAAGTCCGGCGCAGTGAAAATTAAGAAGGCATTTATCGGCGTAAAGCCCTGCACAACTGCGTCGCTCACTGAACGCGGTCGTCGCGATTTTCTGCAGTATCTTGAAGCGCTCGAAATCGTGCTCAAGGAAGCCGCCAAACGAGCAAAACCTGAAATAGAAGAGGTGATCCCAGCCGGCGCCCTCAAACCGTCTCGTTCATAAGAGGAGAACCCCATGCAGGCGGAAAACGAAGCTCCAAGCACCTCGATGGTCCATGAGCTTTGCTGCGCAAAGTACATTGCGCTTATGAGTCAAGGCATCACAAGGCGAATCACCGCGCTCTTCCTCGTGGTCCTCTTCCTTTTGGGTCTGCCATATGCGGGGCTTTTTTTTCTTGCCGAGGTCCCTCCGGCCTTCTTTGAGTTCCCGCCTCGCGCTCTCTACATAGCTCACGAGCCATTCTCGTGGATTGCCTTCTCGATCTACCTTTTCCTTATCCTGATTCTTTTCGTTCTTGGCTTAAAGATCGCTATCCCACGACTACGTAGTTTGAGAATTCCGAACGCAGGCCCATTCCCGATCTGCGGCTGGATCGGCGTTGGTTTGATGCTTGCCAGTTGGGGGATCGCTTGGAGCAGGCTGGAAGTGTTTGCACCATTGCAGTCACACACCTTTTTCCCGCTCTGGCTTGGATACATCTTTCTTGCCAATGCCGCGGCAGAAGCGCGAAGCGGCTATTCATCGCTGCGCGCCTATGGCTGGAGCTACGTATTACTATTTCCAGCGAGCGCCATGTTTTGGTGGACATTCGAGTATCTCAACCGCTTCGTGCAGAACTGGAGTTATCAAGCGAGCTTAACCCTTAGTGAAACCGAATATTTCTTATGGGCTACTCTCTCCTTTTCAACCGTTCTTCCGGCTGTCCTTGCAACCAAAGAGTGGATCCAGTCCTTCTTTGTTGACAACGAATTCACGAGCACGTCCGCTATTCAATCTTATTGCGGTAGCATTACTCACGCGGTCATGGTGGTGTGTGCATCGCTACTTCTTCTATGCTTGGGAATTTTCCCCAACGCACTTTTCCCGGCGGTATGGGTCGCGCCGCTGCTTCTGATCTACAGTTTTGATTCATTACTCATTAAAAACGGATTTTGTTTTAAAGCCTCACAAGACCAAGGTATTGAACTTCTTGTCTGGGCGGTGGCGGCCCTGTTCAGTGGAGTCTTTTGGGAGATGTGGAACTTTTGGAGCTTCCCCAAATGGATCTATCACGTCCCCTACGTCAACGCCTTTTACGTATTCGAAATGCCAGTCTTAGGATTTGCTGGGTACCTACCCTTTGGGATTTTTTGTGGGGCAATAATTAGTCTATTCGGATTTCGCGCGAAGGTCAGATCGTTATGAGGAGTTTCTGCAGTCTAAGAAATGTTCGTACCTTTATTGGCAATGGAGTACATATGCTCTCTCTTTCAGTTGTCTTTGTAGTTGTTGTCGCTCTTTTTGTGGCCTATGCTCTTTCGCTGCCGATTGCCCAAACCTTTGCCATCGCTGTGGTCGTTGTTGGTCTCGACCTCCTCCTGCGTTATCTCTATCTTGTATGGAAGAAACAGAAGCCTCGTAATTTCCTCTTTCCCGACAAGAGACTCGTACGCCTGCAGCTCATACGCAGCCTCTCGGTACTCGCTGTCATCGCGATGGGAAAGGCACTGTGGATGTGGATAATGCTAGTCCCCGCGCAAAGCTTTGACGATCCCGCAGAGAAGGCCGATCTCTTAGCGCGACGCACCTATCTGCTTCAAAACGTAACGAGCGCGCACTTCGGCCCCTCCGATCTTCCGCTGTACCTACCTGAGATAATGCGTCGTGAGTGGACCATCGGCACACTCTCAATGACCACAGCCGCCCTCACCAATCTGGCATATGAGTACCCCGAGACTCGCGCAGACGCGGTACGTGCTATTCGCGGCATGATTCGGCGAATGTTGGCGAAAGATCTCCGCGATTTTGAGTACTACTACTGGAAAGAAGATAGCCTGGACTCACTTGATGGCCCCCACGGTCATGCTGGCTATCTCGGCCATCTTAATTGGATGCTCGCCGCATACCGACTCTTGGGAGGTGGCGACGAATTCACCCAGCTTAACCGGGAGATAAGCGCTGCTCTTGCACGCCGCATCGAAGAGAGCCCTTCACACTACATAGAAACGTTTCCTGGTTATATATTCGTTCCAGATACCGCAGCCGTCGTCGCCTCGCTCGCGCTTAGCGGACAGCTTGAGAATGAGCGTTACCGTAACGCAGTTCAAAAGTGGGTCGCCTACACGCGTGCGCACCTTATTGAACCCATCAGTGGAGTAATTTATCCATGGGTAAACTCACAAGGGCAGGGATATGGCCCCCCACGCGGAAGCTATGCTTCGTGGAACGGATTCTTCCTGCCCTGGATCGACGCCAGCTTCGCACAGGAGCAATATCAAGTGCTCCACAAACACTTCGTCGCAGAGCTTCCTTGTGGCGCAGCAGCACTTCGCGAATACCTTCCCGGTGTGCACGCGAGCGGCGACATAGATTCTGGCCCTGTTATTTTCGGCCTGAGTACTTCCGGCAGCGGCTTTGTTCTCTCAAGCGCTAAACGTAATCGTGACTGGGCTCTCTATTCAGGGTTACTGAAAACGGCAGAAGGTGCAGGCTTTAGCTGGAACACCGCCGAAGGGAAGCGCTATCTCCTCGCTCCCATTATCGGCGATGCCATAGTCCTTGCGATGCGAACCTCAAGGGATTGGGATCGGAGGTTTGTGACAGGCTGAAAATTTGATCTACAATCTTGCGAGGAGTGTGTGACAGACCCTACAAAAACAGAGGGGCCCCTTGCGGGACCCCTCTGTTCGTTACTTTCAATCCCTCATTTCTGAGGGCTAGAAATCGCCTGCGGCGATTTCTACATCATGCCGCCCATATCCGGGGCGCCATGGTGGTGACCGGCGCCGCCGCCTTTGTCTTCCTTGGGGATTTCGGCAATGATCGCCTCGGTGGTGAGCATCAGCCCGGCCACTGAAGCGGCATTCTGCAAGGCCACGCGCTCGACCTTGGTTGGGTCGATGATACCGGCCTTGATCAGGTCCTCGTAGGTATCGGTAGCTGCATTATAACCGAAAGCACCCTTCTCTGAGCGTACTCTGTCGAGCACAACTGCTGGCTCTGCGCCTGCGTTGCTGGCGATAGTGCGTAGCGGGCTCTCTAATGCCTGCTTGACCACCTTAACGCCGAAGAGCTGCTCTGCGCTGTCGACCTTGAGCTTCTCAAGCTTCTCGATCGCGCGGATGTAAGCAACGCCGCCGCCTGGGACGATACCTTCCTCAACCGCCGCACGGGTGGCATGGAGGGCGTCTTCGACGCGGGCCTTCTTCTCTTTCATCTCGACTTCGGTGGATGCTCCGACATGGATCACCGCGACACCGCCGACGAGTTTCGCCAGACGCTCTTGGAGCTTCTCACGATCGTAATCAGAGGTGGTCTCTTCGATCTGCGCACGAATCTGTCCGACGCGGGCCTTGATGTCTTCCTTCTTGCCAGCACCATCGATAATCGTGGTGTTGTCTTTGTCGACTACGAGTCTCTTGGCGCGGCCAAGGTCAGAGAGCGTGAGGCTCTCGAGCTTGACACCAAGGTCCTCGGTGACACAACGTCCGCCGGTGAGGGTGGCGATGTCTTCGAGCATTGCCTTGCGGCGATCGCCGAATCCCGGTGCCTTGACGGCACAGACATTCAACGTGCCACGAATCTTGTTCACGACGAGGGTGGCAAGGGCTTCGCCCTCAACTTCCTCGGCGATGATCAAGAGGGGCTTTCCGGCCTTGGCAACCTGCTCCAAGATCGGGAGGAGGTCCTTCATCGAGCTGATCTTCTTCTCGTGGATGAGGATCAGAGCATTCTCGATTTCGGCTTCCATCCGCTCTGGGCTGGTGACGAAATACGGTGAGAGGTAACCACGGTCAAACTGCATACCTTCGACAACTTCGAGGGTCGTCTCAAGGCCTTTGGCTTCCTCGACTGTGATCACGCCTTCTTTGCCGACCTTCTCCATAGCCTCGGCGATGATGTCGCCGATCTCGGTGTCTGCATTAGCGGAGATAGAGCCAACCTGGGCAATCTCTTTCTTTCCCGTAGTCGGACGGCTCATCTCTTTGAGGGCTTCGATCGTCGTTCTTACGGCGATATCGATGCCGCGCTTGATCTGCATCGGATCGTGGCCGGCAGCAACGAGCTTGAGACCTTCGCGATAAATCGCTTCGGCAAGCACGGTAGCAGTGGTGGTTCCATCGCCAGCGGTGTCAGAGGTTTTGGAAGCAACTTCCTTAACCATCTGCGCGCCCATGTTCTCAAACTTGTCCTCGAGCTCAACTTCCTTCGCAACCGTGACGCCATCTTTGGTGATGGTCGGGGCGCCGAAGCTCTTCTCGATGACGACATTGCGACCGCGGGGGCCCATCGTCACTTTGACAGCATCCGCAAGGATCTTTACGCCTCTCAGGATGCAATCCCGGGCATTAAGGCCAAATTCTAATTTCTTTGCCATAGTAATAATTACCTCAGTTGTTTCTGTTTTCTTAAAAAGTTACTTTTGAATATGTGTTCGCTTATGCGCTCTCGAGTACGCCGAGCACATCATCTTCACGCATGATAAGATACTCGTTGCCGTCGATCTTGATCTCGGTGCCCGAGTACTTGCCGAAGAGGATCTTGTCGCCAGCCTTGACGTCGAGAGGTTGAACGGTGCCGTCCTCACGAACCTTGCCCTTGCCGGTTGAAACTACGCGGCCACTCTGGGGCTTCTCTTTCGCGGTTTCGGGGATGTAGAGACCTGATGCGGTCTTGTCTTCACCTTCGAGGCGCTCAACGATGAGGCGGTCCTGAAGTGGTCTAATCTTATTGCTGCTCTTGTTGTTAGCCATGAGTTTAATCCTCCAAATAGAGTATGTATCCGTAATCAGCGCGAACACGCTCGCACTGCACGAACACAGCTCAAATATTAAGCTATGTTTTTCTAAAAACGGTCTTCGAGCTTTAAGGCGAGCCGCAGGCGCGCTACAAGCGCACTCAAAACAACACCCTAAAACTCAAACTCGCGGGGGGCCCCCCCCCGGACACCCGCCTTGCTAAAGGCAGGCTCCCCGAGCGCTGTCTATATGCGCATGGTGCAGGTAAAATTCAAGTGATAGGGGGAAAAAAAAGAAAAAAAGTCCAGGGCTGTGCTATGGACATCGTGGCGCTATTGCGAACTGGGCCATTGCGGTATAAAAAGTGTAATGAAATCAGGGTGTAGCTTGGGTGGGGGGTAACTGCTCATAAAGCCCGGGTAAATCTGTTCTTAGTCTTGGTTCTGGTCATGGTCCTAAATCCTGGTCCTTGTCAAATAGGCAATAATTTCGGCCATGAACATGACAATGACTCAAGACCAGAACCAAGACCATGACGAGGATTTCGCTTCTTTCACCCGGGGTTAATGAGCAATTACGAAAAGTCCGGGTAACGGGTGATGCTACGTATTGATATAGGACTTAGAAACTTCTTGCCCATTTGTTGCACAAAAGCAGTCGAACAAATAAGTGGGCAATAAGTTTCTACCCCCGGAGGGACAACATAGCCAAACACATTTAAAGAAACAGAGTCAAACCGGAGGTTTGTCCAAAATGTATTTAATGCTAGCATCCATCAGAAGCTATTGGGATTTCCCAAATTTCAAATGTGTTTGGCTAGACTTGGCCTCGAACTCCCGCATGGCCGTAGCCTAAGATCCATTGACTTTGGCCTAGACGCCAAAGATTACGCCTAAGTCCGTAGGGCCAAGGCCAAGCGGAAGTTCAAGTTCAAGTGAAAAAGTCTAGTCTTGGGTGAAAAAACTTTCTGGTCGAGGCACTAGGCCATCGCTAAGCGAGAGGCCAAGGCCGAGTCTGGGGGGCGCGTTTCTTCCCGTGAGCGGATAATATCGAGCAGGTAAGGTAAACGATGCCAATTAAACCAAGTCCAATAAAGAAAGGGGACACCATCGGCGTTATTGCTCTTTCTGCTCCCACCGAAGAGGTGCGCTTTGCAGCGGCGAGGCGGCAGCTTGAGAAGCTTGGGTATAAGGTTAAAGTTGCACTTACCCCCTGGGCTCAGTACGGTAAGAGCGACTTCCTCTTCTCAAGTGACTCGGCTGCCAATCGGGCACAAGCTCTGCATGGGCTTCTTGCTGACAAAGAGGTGTCTGTCATCCTGGCCGTGCGTGGCGCCTACGGCAGCATGGAGGTACTGCCGCTCCTTGATTTCGATCTTCTGCGCACTAACCCCAAGATCGTTTGTGGCTTCTCTGATACCACGGCAGTCATTAATCAATGTTATGGACGAGCCGGTGTTGTGGCCCTCCACGGTCCATCGCTTGAGTCGGCATTCGGTAAGATGGAGGCTGACGCTGATGCCGGGCGTAGTGCGCAGACGTTGCTCGATATGCTCGCCGGCAAGGTGCAAAATCCATTCGTAGGTTGCACCGTCCAGCTGCTCTGTGGTTCCGGCACGGCTGAGGGGGCGATCGTCGGCGGCAACCTCTCGATGCTGGCGGCACTCGCCGGTACCCCCTGGGACGTCGACTGGAGCGGGCACATCCTTTGCCTCGAAGAGGTAGGTGAGCGCCCATATCGTGTCCACCGTATGCTCCTGCAGCTCAAAGCAGCAGGGAAGCTGGCCAAACTTGCGGCGGTGGTGCTCGGTTCGTTTCGAGACTGTGTGCACCCACAGCAGGCTGGCCCGACGCTCGCCCAGGTGTTCGAAGATATTTTCGCTGAGTACGGCTACCCGCTGATCGCCGGGCTGCCATTTGGGCATGAAAGGCTCAATCTGCCGCTGCCGATCGGAGTGCGCGCGCGAGTAAGCGCAAATAAACTTGAATTTATGGAAAGCATCGTGGCATTGTAGCCCCCATGGAAAATGCGGTGCTTAAGTTCTCTCAGTCGTCCTCTTCTGAAGCTACAAGTTCGAAGGGTGTTTCGCAGGCCTTTGTCGATGTTTCAGCCCTGCTCAACAAGGCGGTGGAGGACGGAGTCTTCCCTGGTGCTGTGTTACTCGTCGGCCGCGATGGGCAGATCCTCTATCATAAAAGCGCAGGGTTCAAATCGATCAAGCTCAACAAGGACGATGAGCTGCGCCCGATGATGGCCGATACCGTTTTCGATATCGCTAATCTGACCACCGTTGTCGGCACGATGACGCTGATGATGAAGCTGATTGAGATAGGCAAGGTCAAGCTTGAAGACCGCGTTTCCGTGTATCTGCAGGGATTCGGAGTTCATAATAAGTCGGCGATTACGGTTGGGCAGCTTCTTTCGCACACCTCAGGGCTCGCCCCGTGGTATGCCTACTATGAAGAACTGCTTAAGGAGAATTCAGGTGCCCGCCTGGGGATTCTTACGAGCAAGGGCGCGCGCGATTACGTGATTAACTCGATCAATCGTTCGGTTCCCAAGTTCGCCAGTGGGACGCGCCAGGCATACAGCGATCTTGGCTTTATTATTCTCGGACATCTTGTTGAGCTTCTGACCGGGCTTAGCCTCGAGAAGGCGCTCTATAAATATGTGATTCAGCCGCTTGGCCTCAAGAGTACGAGCTACGTCGATCTTTCGATGATTAAACGGCGTGGCATTCATCCCGTGACCGATGTCATTGCCCCCACCGAGCATTGCCCGTGGCGTGGGCGCCTGCTCTGTGGCGAAGTGCTTGATGACAATGCCTGGGCCATGGGCGGCATCGCCGGGCACAGCGGACTTTTCTCGAATGCCTTTGATCTCCACATCTTCGCCCGCGAGATGCTCTTTGCGCAGCGTGGTGGATCGATGCTCGTTAAGCGTGAGACGATCGGCCAGTTTCTCAGACTTCCCAACGGTATCGAATCTCCGGCGTACCGCTATGGATGGGAGTGCCCGAATAAAGAGAACGGCCTGCTTGAGAGCCAGCTCTCGGGCAAGGCGATCGGCTGCAATGGTATGACCGGCTGCTCGCTGTGGATTGAGCCGGAGAAGGGGATTGATATTATTCTCATGTCGAACCGCGTTCACCCGTCACGATCGAATAAAAAGATTAATGCTTTTCGACCGGAGATCTTTGGGGCGGTGATGGGGGCGTTGGGGAAGTGCTAGCGGGGATTTGCGTTAGGCCCCTTCTGTAATCCGTGATCAGTTTTCCGCCGTCAGCTTTCTGCTTACGGTATCAGCTGCTGCTACGGCCACAGCCGTCTTGTCCCCCGTAGCCTCGACCGCGAGGTCGAGCGAAGGGGGAAACTCCTGATGAGGCAATAGACGTTAGCTGCCAGAATGCTGCAGCCAACAGTTCACTCGACCGTTTGGCGGCTTGTCTCTTTTGCCTAATCCGGAGCATGGCCTGAGGGCCACTGGCCCATTGCGCCAATGGTCCTATAAGATCGTGCTGATCTGCCTTCTGTATCCGTTATCTCCGTCTCTCGCCGCTCGGTGTTTCACCAACATCCTCCCACTTTTGTCTCAGACACCGCGCGAAATCAGTTATAACCAATCGGAACATCTCAAATTACTTTCATACTCGACTCGCTTTCGCGCGGTGTTCGAGAGAAATTGCAGGGGGCTGTAAAGAATTGCGCCGAAGGATTAGAGAGCGTTGTCGTCAAATTACGCTCCTGCCACAGTCAGCCAAATTATAGATCGATCTAAAAATCGTCTTGACTAATTTAACAACCATGTTAAATTGGTCAGGTGAGATATATTGAACGGCATATCACAGCGGACTTACTAGTAAAAATGGTTCTAATCGGAGGGCCACGTCAGTGTGGAAAAACCACATTGGCACGTCAGGTTCTAGAACGCTTTACGTACAGTGCGGGAAGCTGCGGGAAGTATTTGCTTTGGGATGATGATGACGATCGCAAGTATATTCTCAAGCGTGCCTGGCCGACCAATGTCCAGCTACTGGCGCTAGATGAATTACATAAGTTTAAGCGCTGGCGAAACTGGCTCAAGGGAACCTACGATAAGCAGCGTGATGAAAGAAGTTTTCTAGTTACAGGAAGCGCTCGTCTAGATCTATACCGGCGTGGCGGAGATTCCCTTCTCGGCCGATACCACTATTGGCGCTTGCATCCATTCACGCTGTCGGAGATCCCCTTGGGCATCTCGAAAGAAGATGCCATGAGCCGCCTTTTAAGGCTGGGAGGTTTTCCAGAGCCATTCTTAGCCAATGATGAGAATGAGGCGCGGCGCTGGCGACGCGAGCGATTCGATCGAGTCCTGCGGGAAGACATTCGAGAGCTTGAGGCAATTCAAGACTTGTCCTCACTACGTCTTCTTATAGATGCCCTGCGAGAACGTGTCGGCAGCGGTGTCGTTATGGCCAACATCGCCGGAGATCTCCAAGTCGCACCACAGACCGTCAAGCGTTGGATCGGCATCCTGGCAGCAATGTATCTATGCTTTCCCGTCTATCCACTATCGCGCAATATGCCGCGTGCGATTCAACGTCCTCCTAAGGTCTTTTTTTATGACAATGGGGATGTACGTGGTGACTCCGGTGCTATATTTGAAAATTTTGTAGCAACGCATCTGTTAAAAAAATTGCATTACTTGGAGGATTCCACGGGTGTACGTTATGAACTTCTCTATATCCGAGACAAGGAGAAACGAGAAGTTGACTTTGCTATTTTAAAGGACGGTCGGGTCGATGAACTCATAGAAGCCAAAGTAGGGGACGATGCTCCCAGCACCGCCCTCAAATATTACGCCAAGTTGCTAAAACCACGGCGTGCAGTTCAGATCGTAAGAGACCTGCGTTCGCCACAAAGCCGCGATGGGATTGAAATAGTCCCGGCAATAGATGAACTTAGTCTGGATTTTACGCGCAATCCAAATGCGGCGATCTAATGGTATTACCCGCCGCCCACTTTTTGTCTCGAACACCGCGCGAAGTCAGTTATAACCAATCGGAATATCTCAAATTAATCTTCGAGTACAACTTGCAGCCTGCCGCCATTTTCTTGATCGAAAGACCTCTTGATCGCTAGTATTCCTTCGTGGAGCGCGGTAACCCGCGCAATGCGTCGATAGCCGCGACGCAGTGACTCGTCAATCTGGGCTTTGGCGATTGCTTCCGGTGTTACCCAGTAATTAAACACCTGAGTGCGGCCCCGCGAGACCTTCGGATCGAGCACTGCCGTTATAAACGGAGAGTGCGCCGCTTCACACAGAGGCACTATCGCATGAGCGCTAGCACTGTCCCAGGCCACAAACACACGAGCCTTATCCAGCGCCGAAAGTTTTTTATAAGCACTTAGAGCCGAAGCCGGATTCATGGCGTTATCCTCGAAGCGTAGGCGCAAACCGATTCGCTCGGCAGCGGGGAGCTCTTCGTAAGCTAAAGTCATGCCATTTTTACAGGCAGTTCCGCCTTCGGCAGCGCCACCGGTAAGCGGCAGTATCGCTCCGACAACGAGTGGACTTTCTTCAGCGTGCAGCGATGCACACAACGAGAGCAAAAGAAGAGATGTTACAATCTGCCTTACCATAGAGGCACTATAACCAGATAAACGCTTTGAATGTAATTGCTCAATAATCCAGGGAAGCTTAATAATTCGTGAGCGTGGTCGTGCTCGTGGTCGCGGTCGGCCACGACCACGAGCACGTTCACGTTTCTCCTACCCACACTTAATGAGCAGTTACCTTCGAATCACCTTTATTGGCAATGCATGGAGGGAGGGGCGAGCAGTTACTGGATATGAACATAGCAGCGATCAAGCGCACGGCAGGAGTTGCTTTTTTATTCCTTGAATTTGATTACATCTTCAACGGCCTCTTGGTCGCGAGGTGAGCACCTAGTCGTGTGTGAAGCTAGAGGCTTGACATGTGTGGTTTTCGCATGGCATATCATGCACACGCTTCACGATACGAGCGTGTGCGTGCTAATATGCTGTTATTGTTAGTTAATATACCCTGCAGGAGATATAAATGGTTGGGAGTAGGCTGGTTTGCTTGATTGTTATTGGCGCAATGGTTGGATGGGTTAGGCCCGCGTCGGGGGAGGGGAGGTTTTTTACGTACAGCTACCAGGCTGAGGTTGCGACAGTCGGAGAGCTAGAATTTGAGCAGCACGTTACCAATCAGAGTAGCAAGCAGCACGGCGACTATTCGCGCTGGGATTTTCGAAGCGAGGTCGAGTATGGGGTGAGCGAGCACTACCAGAGTGCGCTCTATCTAAACTTGAAGTCGGTTCACAATCAGGGCACGGGCACGGAAGAAGATGGCAGCGAGTTCGAAGGTATCTCGTGGGAGAATATCTATCAGCTGATGAATCCGGACCTCGATCCTATCGGCGTGGCGCTGTACGGGGAGGGGACCAGCGATGGAAACGATCACGAATTAGAGTGGAAGCTGATTCTAAGTAAGCCGCTCGGAAGTTTCGAACTTGCCGCAAATACAACCTACGAAATGGAGTGGGACAATGACGACAGCCACACGGAGCGTGAAGGTGGGCTGGAGTTTACCCTCGGGGCAGCCTACCGTGTAACGCCCGCTCTTTCGTTCGGTATTGAGGCGCGCAACAAAAGTGCCTATCCCGGTGGACTTAACTTAGCCGGACAAGAGTATCAAGCCTGGTCAGTTGGCCCCAATCTTCATTATCAGGCCTCGACGTGGTGGATAACACTCACGGCGCTGCCGCAGGTGTGGGGCAACGGCGATGGGTCGCAG
Organism: uncultured delta proteobacterium; assembly: GCA_903922175.1. GTDB lineage: Bacteria > Bdellovibrionota_C > UBA2361 > UBA2361 > CAIXSY01 > CAIXSY01. The sequence goes on from CAIXSY010000285.1 coordinate 18,293, forward strand.
GGCGGACGCCAACTAATGCACGAAGAGCGCGCCGAGTTTCGGGCAATTATCGGAATGGAGTACTAGCGAGGCTCTGCCTCAGACCAAGGCTCCATTGCTAACTTAAACTTCGCCGTAGACTTGGCCTTGAACTTCTGCTTGGCCGTGGCCTTTCCTTCTTTGACCTGAGCATGCCTATCAGTCGAATTCCAAGAATATGGTGA
>CAIXSY010000286.1 GCA_903922175.1 uncultured delta proteobacterium
CCCCCTCCGCTTCCGCCGCTGCCTCTGTTTCCTCCGCGATTATAACCGCTTCCGCGTGTCTCCACTGCGGCGACGCGCCCAAAATGTGCTGAATAGTTACAAAACATTAGGCTTTTACACAACGAGCGCAACGAGATAATCGATAAAAATGAATATCTCAGATTCCTAATTAGTGCCTGTCCGGCAATTCAAGCTTCTGTGATCATTCGCTCTCCCCTTTTCCAGCGCTTCAGCACTAAAGCCGGAGCTACTACAAAAGGGGAGAGCTCAGGATAGTTCCTGGCCATCTTTAGCCATTTACGGACAGGAACTAATTAAACCGTGGCGAGACTACCACAGATCAAGGCAGGAGCCCCCCATGTAAAGCTTTTTTGTCTACATGCTCGGTTATCTCAACTACTTTCTCGATTAAAGGTCTCCAGCTACCATGCAGCAGCGTGCACAGACCGGCCAACAGGCCCAACTTACTGAATTTGCTTGCATTACTGCGTCAAAATTATCGCACAATCTGAAGCTGATGACTGCCCCCTAGGAGACTGTGACACACACTCCTAGTCAGCTCAGTGCGGAACTTGGTTGTGGTCCGTGGCCACGCTGTATTCAACGATGGTTTGTGTGGCGACATCGAGACTTTTGCGCGCGTCACCATATCTTCTATCAAGCAAACAATCTGTCACGGCCTCAATCATCTGTGCGGTCTTAGCAAATAAGCCATTCCGTTGTTCCTCAAGAATCCGCGTCTGCACAGTGTTGAAGTGAGAGGTCCTCACTCCGAAGGTGGGCTAGCAGCGCGCTTGGTCTACCCTTTTTGTGGAGTTACCAATAACTGTAACATTGTGCAAAAAAAGTGTAGACCGAGCGCGCTGCTCGATTTTACGCTCACCCCACATTCCTAGCCAACTCAGCCTCCAACGAGTGCGCCAGCTCAGCTACCACCCGATCGCTAAAATCAAACGCTATTCCCGCTGCCTGGAACAGCTCCGGCAGGGCGCGTGAGGCACCGAGACGCAGCGCACTCAGATAATCATCGATAGCTTTGCTACCAAGGCGGCGTTGACGCTGCATCAACTGCAACGCTCCCAACTGAGCGATACCGTATTCTACATAATAGAAGGGAAACTCAATGATATGCAGCTGCTGCTGCCAAAAGACCTCCCGATACGCTTCAATCCCACTCCAGTCAAACGGCCCACCAAATTGAACTTCGAGCGCAGACCACTGGGCGCGGCGCTCGGTCTGTGTATGCTCGGGGTGCTCATAGATCCACAGCTGAAAGGCGTCTACCTGGGCTAAGTAACAGAAAAAGAGTACGAACTTTCTTAAGTGCGAGGTGCGCAGGTGCCGAGCGAGCGCCTTAGGCATGACCTTTTCTAAGTGGCTAAAAGAAAAAAGCTCCATGCTCGTCGAGGCGACCTCACAGATCTCCATCCCCGCATCACGGTAGGCGCTCAGTGGCTCACCAACCAATTCGAGACAGTGAACAGCATGCCCGAACTCATGCAAGAGCACAAAGAGATCCTCCTCGATCCCGGCGGCATTCATAAAGATAAATGGGCGATTGCTCTTTTCAAGTCCTTGCATAAAGGCCCCAGGTCCTTTGCCGGGGCGAGATGGCAGGTCGAGCTCCCCGCGCCGATCCATGTCCGTCAGCGTTTCAGCAAACTGCGGTCGAATATACGTCAGCAGCGTCGTCGCAGCTTTCATGATGCCTGCCGTATCAAGCGAGAGCCCCGGTTCACTGTGGCTTGCCGGCACGACGACTTCAAACAGCCGTCCCGCTCCCACATCCCAAGGACGAAGCTGCTCCACGCCCAGCTTGCTGCGCTGCTCCTCGTATAACCTACGCGCGAGCGGCGCGATATGCCTCGCTATCGAATGATGAAACTCGCGGCAATCGTCAGGAGAATAATCGAATCGATTGAGTGACTGGAAGCGATACTCAATATAACTGCCAAATCCCGCCTGCTGCGCCATACGCGCACGCACACGCATCAGCTCTGAAAATATAGCATCGGTCTCATCGGCAAGGCCACGGCGCACCTCCCACACCAAGCGCCAGAGCTGCTCGCGATCGGAACGCGACAGCTGCATGAACTTGGCACAGGTATCGGGCACGGTTAGCGTCTGCCCTTGAAACGAGACCGTCAGGGCACCGCACGCCTTTTGGTAGCGCTGCACGAGCTCTCGCTCTTCAACTTCAAGAGCGACGTTTCGTGGATCGAAAACGCGCTGGCGTGCTTCAAAGATCGTTACCAGGCGTGCATAGCGTGAAGATGGCAGCTGGGCTCGAAAAGGAGAGCTCAGGAATCGCTGGCGCAGCTCGTAGTTACTGCGGCTACGCTCGGGTTCAATTTCGCGAACAACATGGAGGAACGCAGCCTCTTTCGCGGTATCCACAGTATCGCAGTACATGGCGATATAGCGCCGCGAGTAACTCTCACTCAGCTCAAACTCCAAAGCGCTCCACGAGACAAGCCACTGCTCAAGATCAGCACAATCGCCGATCGTGTTGGTGAATAACTCTCGGTAGGCCTCTTTAACCTGAGACAGGTCAGCAGGGTTTAAGTTCGTCGTACGAGACATCTAGACTCCAATCAATTGTATATTGTATTCGGTCCTGCAAGCAGGACGAGGGAATACCCCGCCAATCCCTACCGCCTCTTATATAGCAGACGCAACAAGTCTTGTCGTGGAGACTTGATATACCAGGGAATGCACCAAAAATAGGGTAACAATGAAATTGCTCAGGGTTTTGTCACAAGATTCGTCGGTGGAAGCGGCGCAACCTGGGATGGGAGCGCATTTGAGGCTACGGTATTGCCGCTTGGATCAGTTAGCACCAGGCGCACATAAAAAGGCGTAATGTATTGCGCAGGAAGCTGAATATTGGCCGTAGCATTGCTACTATTGTTGAGAACACTAACCTGCCCCACATTGGTCCACGATGGTCCATCAAGGCTATTCGATGCCTCAATCTTAAACGCGCAGAAAGGGAACACCGGCACACCGACATTGTAACCAGGATTAGTCAATCCGAGTCGGAGAACATGCATCCCTGCCCCCGGTACTGCGCTATTTAGAACCGGAGGCACAAGCGAAAGACTGACCGTCGCATCACTATTGAGGCTCACCCGACAACGAGGATAGAACTGCGACGTTGCATCGCAGCCTGTCCAGACGAAAGCCGGACCACACGACACGGTCCCGGTGAGAACAGTCGAAAGTACAACCTGCGATCCCTGAAGGAAGGAGTGCTGACCGATAATCGGGCCTGGCTGTCCAGCGACATAAAATAGCTCACTAGGAATCCCCGTGAGGGACGATGCGACCCCCGCTCCCGGAGATCCAACGGTAAGCACCGAAAGCGGTTCTCCCACTGAATTATCGACCCGTACGATAACCGTGGCGTCAGAGGTCGGCGAACCATGGGGGAAACGAGTTAAACGGTACCCCAAGTGAGGCCAACTAGGACTAGGCAGCGCAATACCGGAAACCAGGGAAGTTTGATAACTATTGGTTGGATCGGTAATAGTCCTATTCGCAATTAGTCCCATCCAGGTTACTGGTATTTGGTCCAAGTCAAAGGTCTGCTCGATTGTCACCAGGTCGCCGGCCGCTACCCATCGCGAAAACTCAATAACAACCAGGCCCTGGCTCGGTATGGCGGCAACATTAATGAGAGGCTCGGTATTAACTACCTGCGCCGCCCCTAGTCTGGGCAAAAGAAGAAGCGCTACGATGACCAGATATTTCCAAAAGCCGAGTGATCTCATAATTACTTCGCATCATTAGGTGCAATTGCCCAACACTCAAATTCCACTTGCATTATAGGTTTTACTGAGGCGCTTGGCAAGAAAAGCTGCAGAATCAGCAGTGATCCGCATCCGTTTACGGGTCGTAACTACCTGATTGCACGGCAGAAGGATACAGTTACGCGAAGGGCACGAAATAGGACACAAGCCCACGAAGTATTATAAACCAAAATATTTCGTGGATTTCGCGTCCCATTTCGCGACCTTCGTGCAGCTTTTCTTTTCATTTTGATTGCTGAAGCCTGCCCCTTATCCTCTTGATTGGAATAGGAAAAGGCTTCGACCGTGAGCTCAGCCGAACGGAGCGGGAACAGGAATCAGGAGCAGTTCAAGTGCAAGTTCAGGCAAAATCCTTTCGCCCTGGGTTATTGAGTAGTTACGCCCAGAACTGCTCAATAACCCCGGGCGACCCGTGCACCTGCAGGTGCAGGTGCAGGTGCAGGTGCACGGGAGGATACTCGTCGGTCTGAGTCCAAGCTTCGCTAGAGCTATACCACCGGATACTGCGTATCAAGGCAAAGCTCAAAGGCAGCCTGGGCGGTTGTAAAATCAGCTAATGCCTTAGCTCTCGCCGCAGTTTGGTCCGTGATACGCTTTTGCTGCCGAGTAATCAGTGCATTTTTAGCAACGATCTTCTTGTTATCAGCAATCTGGGTATCTCGCGATCCAACCACATTGACAATAAGTCCGACTACCGCTGTCTGGACAATCAGCTTATTGCTGCTACTAAGAGCAAGAAAAGTAGCACCACCGAGTTGAGTCAGCTGAGTCGTGGCCCAGGTTTTACGCTTAGAAGTTGATGCAAAGATGCTCTTATTTTCACCCGTAGCGACCTTGAAGGTATCGAATACTTTCACGTAGAGCTGCTCAGCGATGCCGGTACCCAGATTATTCGCTAGGGTCCTCTTCTTGGCAGCGATATCAGTATCATAAACAAGCAGCTTCGCCGCTAGATCGCTGATGAGAATATCGCGCCCCTGCTGTATGCCGACCAACTCTCGCGTTACCTTTCGTAAAACGCGATAAGCCTCTGCCGAAGTTTTGTACTTTGCACTAACGGTGGAACCCGCAGTTGAACAGTCCGTATCTTTACCTGCCGCATAAACGGGCGCAACGCAGAGAGAGAACGCCAAAAACAACCCCACAAACTTTTTCATTTATCGATCCTCCAAATAATAAACCTGAGAAACAAAGACTGCCTAATAAACGCGGGAGATGCGGAACAACGCCCACCTCCTTGTTATGCATACTTCTTGCATAGTTGTGCTCTAAGAGTCGATAATACTTCGCAATCGCAACTGCTCAATAACCCCGGGTAGCTTAATAATTCGTGAGCGTGCTCGTGGTCGCGGTCGAAGAGTGTGCTGAATCGGCTAGTTACATCGACCAGGAGCACGCGCACGATATTCTTTCCCCGAACTTATTGAGCAATTACTCGCAATCCTGCTAACATGCCGTAACCGTTGCACACAATACCAAGCGAAGCTTCGCCTCAGACCGACGAGCGTTGATCTGTAATCGGCTCTCAGCGATCCGAATTCAGCTTTCTGCTAACTGCATCCGATGCAGCTACGGCCGCGGCATTAGCCGTCTTGTCCTACGTAGTACTTGCCGCACGTGTCTCCCGTAGCTCCGGCCGCAGCCTGTCTCGCCATAGCTTCGGCCGCGAGGCCGAGCGAAGGCGGAAGGTCGAGCGAAGGGGGAAACTCCCGATGAGGCAATAGACATTTCAAAAGTAAAGGAATCTAGCCTTCCTTGAACGGCTGCCTTGACCAACAGCGGGCTACACTACCGAGAATACGCTCTCCCAATCCCAGAAAAAATAGTATAATTATTGCTCCGATCAATTTTTGCTATTTCCGGCTCTTCACCAGAATTAATGGGTAAAAAGAGCTGATTTTCTCTCCAAATTGGGGACGCTGTCCCCAAACCACTGAGATTTTACGCATTGAAGAACTACCGGGTGGGGTAAAAGGCGGGATCCTACCAGTGGTGGAACAGCGCAGACCCATGTAGTAGGCC
>CAIXSY010000287.1 GCA_903922175.1 uncultured delta proteobacterium
ATCTCAGTGGTACTCCGTGTGAAACATTTAGCGAGTTTTCCCCACACTTAATGAGCAATTACCGCATGGTGTGCCCAGGAGTACCCCTTAGATATAACCCCGCTTTCGTAATTTTGCCTTCTGAGGCAACATTATCCTCGTATCTCCGATAATATAGAATGTATCGCGATCGGTTCTGCCTCATGGCTTTTGGAAATTTTAAATACGTCTTGCTCGTTACCCTGCTCTTTGAGGGAGGTTGTAGTGTCGCTAATGAGCAGCAGCCCCCGTCGGAGGAGCAGGAGTTGGCGCGGATTGCGTTTGAGGTTAGTAAGAAGCCATTAACGCCCGATCAGACCGAGGATGTTCTGGCAGAATCGGGGAGGAGCTTCATCTATGGCCAGGGACTTGGCGAAGCTGTGCTCAACATCGGCACTGTGGTAGTGTTCCCGCCGTATGCCCTTTTTTTGCTCGGTAACGCGGCGGCTTCGTTGGCTGGGTACGAACCTATTAATATATCAGATGCTCTGCCGGATGAAGAGCGCAAAGAGTGGGGAGAGGTTTACGATGGGGTAACTTCGGCGCCTGGACAGCTGGCGGCAACGGTTGCAGGGGAGGATTTTCAGACAAAAAGTGATGCGCAGGCGAACCTTAAACGGGTGCTGACTGATATTCAGGTGGCACAGGCTTCTATGCCAGATGATGATGCCCGAGCTCAGTTGCGAACGGATCAGTTGCGAACGGAGGAGTATGATAGCCGAAAAAACTAAAGTAGGACTGGTCTTGCGCCCCGGCGTTAAAAAAGCCGTCGAGTTAGGCTTTAAGGTGGTTGAGTGGCTAGAGAAGAGAGGGTTGTCTCTCCTTGTCGAACAAAAAACTGCACGTCTCCTTGGGCTCAGAACCAAAGGGGTTACGGCGGAGGTGCTGGCCAATACGGCAGATCCGATTATCGTGCTCGGAGGTGACGGAACGCTGATCGGCATCGCCCATTATATAAATAAGCACAGGCCAATTTTGGTGGGGGTAAACTTTGGGCGCTTAGGTTTTCTGACAGAGATTGCACCGGCTGAGCTTCTCGGGACACTGGAGGATGTATTAGCCGGAAAGGCGCTTATCGGTGAACGGAGCATGATTTTGGCCGAGGTCGTGCGTGATAAACGCATAGCCTTTTCGGCACAGGGGGTTAATGAGGCGGTCGTCCTCAAGGGGGCGCACGCGCCGCTACTGCCGCTTGACGTTTCCGTCGATGGCAATGACGTCATGCGCCTTCGCGCTGATGGATTAATCGTTAGCACGGCGACTGGATCTACCGCCTACTCGCTTGCTGCTGGTGGCTCTATCGTCTACCCTTCGCTGTCCGTTGTGCTGATGACACCGATCTGCCCGCATTCGCTCACCGTGCGTCCGTTGATTCTTAGTCTCGACTCGGAGATTCGAATCTCGATTCCAGATTATGCTGGAAGTGTTCATCTGAGCGTCGATGGACAGATATCAGAGGAGCTAAAAACCGGCGATGTCATTCAGATTCGCCGTGCCAACAACGTCGTCCAGTTTGTTCGTTCGGCTACGAGAAATTACTTCGAAATTTTGAGAGCAAAGCTTAATTGGGGGATCGCTAATAGTGAAGAGTAGGTACTAGATAAGAATGTAACTGCTCAATAAGTGTGGGTAGGAGAAACGTGAACGTGGTCGATGTGACTAACTGATTTAGCACACTCGTCGACCGCGACCACGAGCACGCTCACGAATTATTAAGTCACCCGGGGTTATTGAGCAGTTACTAGTTAAGAATAAGGCGTTCCTAGTGTCGTATCGAGGGTAGTATGCTTACTGAATTATCAATCTCAAATTTTGCCATCATTGAGCAGCAGCGGATCTCGTTTATCCCTGGCCTGAATGTGATTAGCGGGGAAACTGGCGCCGGGAAATCTATAATTCTCCACGCCATAGAGCTAATTCTTGGCGGTCGGCCGCGTCCGCACGTGCTTCGCGCGGGGGCCGAGAGCGCCGAGGTAGAAGCCCTATTTAACTTAAGTACTCTCTCCGAAAAGGCCTTAGCCGAGCTACCGGACATGGCCAGGGGCGAGGAGTTGGTTATCTCGCGCACGATCTCGGCTCAAGGACGAGGCAAGGTTTACATCAATGGCCGTCTGGGTACGGTTGCCTTGCTTGAGGAGATCGTCTCTAAGTTCGTCAATATCTGCGGACAGAATCAACATGTTCGGCTCTTAGATGCCTCGTACCACCGTGAGCTTCTTGATAGCTACGCCGCCAACGAGGCCCTCTTCGGCCGTTATGCAGAGGCATTTAATGCTTGGAAGGAGGCTGCCGCACAGGTGCAAGAGCTTGAAAACGCTTCGGCGCGAAATGTGCTTCGCCGTGCGGAGTTGGAAGCGCTGGTCGAAGATCTTAAGGCGGTAGAGCTTCGCCCCGGTATTCGGGTTGAGCTTGAAGGAACCGCCAAACGGCTGGGCAACTCCGAGAGCCTCGTCAATGGTACGCAGCAGTTGCTCGAAGCGCTCAACGATGAGCAGGGGCTTTTTACACAGCTTGAACGTTCTGCGGGTGAGCTTCGTGGACTGGAGCGGCTCGACCCCCGTGTGGCTGAACTCAGTGCCCAGTTTAACGCCGGCAAAGCCGAGATCGAGGAGTTTGAGCGTGAACTTAAACGCTACACCTCGGCGATTGAGGTCAACGAGGAGGCGCTGAGTACGCTGCGTGAGCACCTCGCCGATGTGGCGCGTCTTGAGCGCAAATACCGCACCAACGATGCCGGGTTGTGTGAGCTTTTGGAGCGTTCTAGCCGCGAGCTCGGTATGCTTGACGGTACGATTGATATTGAGGCGCTGCGCGCCGATGTGACCCGTAAAAAAGAGAAAGCAGGTGCGCTCGCCGCCGAGCTCACCCGTGTGCGCGAGAAGGCTGGCAAGGAGATCTCGAAGATCGTCGAGCGTGAGCTGATTGAGCTTAGTATGGGCGGCGCCAAGCTGGCAGTTGAGATTACGCCTAAGGAGCTCTGCGCCGATGGTGCCGATACTCTGCAATTCCTGATCTCTCCCAACAAGGGAGAGCCCGCTCGGCCGCTGCGTCAGATAGCTTCTGGCGGCGAATTGTCGCGAATCATGCTCGTTCTTAAAAAAGTGCTCAAAGAGCGCACTGGGGTCAACGTCTTGGTTTTCGACGAGGTTGACACCGGTATTTCGGGTGCCGTGGCCCGCGCCGTAGGCGAGAAGCTCAAGGAGTTGTCTGACGGTTCACAGGTGATATGCATCACCCATCTGCCGCAGGTAGCGTCATTGGCGGACAGTCATATCTTGGTTGAAAAGCGCGAGGTGAGTCCTGGACGCGGTGCGGCTAAGCGCACGGTGAGCATTATCCGTGAGCTCAGCGCCGATGAGCGTGTCGACGAAGTGGCGCGGATGATAGCCGGGCACGAGATTACAAAAGCCTCGCGCGAGTCTGCGCGGGAGCTGCTCGGGCAGGGGAAGAGGTAGTCGCTCTTTGCTTCGACTTCGCATTTGCTTAGAAATTGTGGGTGGATGTTTTTCCCGTGCACCTGCACCTGCACGTGAACGTTCCCGTACCCGAGAGAAGGCGGGAACGGGCACGTTTACGTGCACGTCAGACTGCGCAAAAATCACGTTTCATTTAGCACCATAGCCTTGGTGTTGGGGGCGGTCAAGAATCGCGGCGGATTGGCAACAAGCGAGGCAGAAGCCGAGCCTCACGTGCTATTTCACACGGAGGTCCACCGA
>CAIXSY010000288.1 GCA_903922175.1 uncultured delta proteobacterium
GTAAAGTGCGTCGAGCAGTTCTCCAAAAACCACGAAGCCCAGATTCTAACCTATCTTGCCCTGGCCAAGCTTAAAACCGCAGGGCTCCTAATTTTCAATAATGCAGTCCTAAAGGAGGGTATCCGCAGATTCGTCTTTTAATCTACCTTCGTGTGCTTCCAAGCTTCGTTTTCTACTTCGTGAAACCAAAAAAAACGACACTACTACCAATGCTGTAATCCAAAGCCTATAGAATTTAAACCATCAATTTACTCAGAGTTCCTGCGCGGTTAAGGCCCGTGAACGGTTACTTGAGAAGTTGTAATTGCTCAATAAGTGTGCTTAATCAGCTAGTTACACTGACCACGTTCACGCTTTTCCTCCCCGCACTTAATGAGCAAGCTCTCTTTTTGGAGTGGCGATCGCGTTACCTACTCAAATTTATCGCCAGATAGCTGTTCCTAAAGAGGAGATTCGCTCCGATCCCTTGACCTATTGGCTAGTTATGTTAGGTTTAGCCTCCGTTTTATTAGAGAAACTACTAATGTAAGGTGCGGCAAGACGAATCTTGTGACGCGTGCATTTCTTCGCTTTAGGAAGTGTATTTCAATGGAAACTAGTTTTACCTCAGTAGAGCAGGCCGAAAAGGATCGCAAATGGTTGCTCGTCGACGCTTCGAACGTCATCTTGGGGCGCCTGGCCACCGAGGTCGCGGCACTCATTCGCGGCAAGCATAAGCCGACATTTACCAAACATACCGACTGCGGTGACAGCGTGGTGATAATCAATGCCGAGAAGGTGCGTGTTACCGGCAATAAGTTAAAGGATAAAATCTACCACCATCATACCGGTCATATCGGACACGTTCGTGCGATCCCTCTTGAGAGCAAGTTGGCTGCGCATCCGGAGCGTGTTATTCAGGAAGCTGTGTGGGGTATGCTTCCCAAGGGTGTTTTGGGCAAAGGCAGCATGCGTTCTCGTGTCATGGTGTACGCCGGCGATAAGCATCCACATGCGGCGCAAAATCCGCAGAAGTATGAGCTTAAGTACGCTAAAGCCGTAGTGCGTTAATTTCTAGACGATTTCTATTATATGATTTCTATATAGCGAGTTAAGAGTAAAATGAAGAAGAGTGGAATTCACACAATTGGAAGAAGAAAGACCGCAGTTGCTCGTGTTTACATGAAGAGCGGGGCGGGGGAGATCGAGATTAATGGGATGCCGGCCGATGAGTATTTTGGTCGCCCAACCTCGCGTATGATTATTCGTCAGCCGCTGGTGACCATCAGTCAGACGGATAAGCATGATTTCAAAATTCTCGTTTCCGGTGGTGGTAAGGCTGCTCAAGCTGGTGCGGTGCGTCTTGGTATCGCACGCGCTCTGATCACCGAGGACCCCACTCAGCGCAAAGCGCTCAAGGTCGAAGGGTACCTGACACGTGACTCACGTGAAGTCGAGCGTAAGAAGTACGGCTGCCACAAGGCTCGCCGTCGTCCGCAGTACTCCAAGCGTTAGCCAGCAGGTTGCTGCGCAACCTGCTAGTTTTCTTACAGCACTCAGAATCCAATGCGTCTTTTCGGCTTAGACGGCGGTATCATCAGCTGCTTGATAGCTTCAAAAAGCGCAGAAATTTCGTCATCATGGTGTCCTAGCCGATACTCTAGTTGTTCAAGTTTTCTTGCTAATTCAACATGCGCTGACAGTGCTTCTCGCATGGCGATGAATGCTCTCATGATTTGAACATTTACTGTTGCGGCTTCTTGGCTTTGCAAAACTCCTGAAAGCATCGCAACTCCCTGTTCAGTAAACGCATAAGGGGTAGATCTTCGACGGCCACCCCATGAACTAGAAGTGCCAATTTGGCACTTCAAGTCTATAACTTCCTGATTGGAAAGCTGAAAATAGAAATCGTCGGGAAATCTCTCTGGGTTTCTTTTTACAGCACGGTTGATCCCCTTGGTCTCGACTCCATATAGGTCTGCTAAAGCAGAATCCAACATCACGCGTTTCCAGCGAATAAAATGAATAAGCGCGGCAATTTCTTCCCCTAATAGTTTCTTAGACGAGGCCATAAGTTGTACTGATAATAATCTGTCATTTATATTTCGGTGAAATGGCGCAAAAGTTTCCTTTCAGTCGAAGCTTGAGCTGAACTGATAAGCGCTGGATAACAAAGACGAGAACCACTAATCCGGCAGCTCGGCAGGGCCTGCGTCTAATGGCGATATCCGCTGCGATGGCGCGCGCTGTGCCTGAGAAAAACTGCTGCCGCTACGGCATCGCTGCACTCGGATCGCAAAAATTCCGACCGCTGAGTCCAGCTTAGCGTAATTGCTCAATAAGTGTGGGTAATTCTAAATCTTGAACATGAACTGGAACTGCTCCCGATTTCTGCTCCTGTCCCTTATCCTCTTGATTGGAATAGGAAAAGGAGCGGGAGCAGGAATCAGGAGCGGTTCAAGTGCAAGTTCAAGCAAGTTCCTTTCGCCCGGGGTTATTGAGCAGTTACAGCTTAGCTATTTAACCACCTGTACTGCTTGGTGATTAAGGTTTCGTAGCCTGTTTGCTGATGATCTTGTCTCGCACCTCAAATACTCAAGTTCCGACCGATGCCATCCGATACAAACTGTAGCAGATAGAGCAGTAGCAAGTAGCAACTGTTGTTAGTAGTACAAGGATGTAGTTGTATGACCATTACCGTAGTAAGCGGACTGGTAGGGAAGCCGGTCGAAAAAGTTACCACAGTTAATTCCCAATCCAACCCAAGTAACACCCAGAGTGCCGTACAGGCTTCACAGCAGGCCGTTGGTGCGCAGGCGCTCAGCAGCGATGCTGTGGTGATGAACCTGCGCTCATCGCGTGGCCAAGAGCGAAGCGATCGTATCGGGACGTACTCTCGGGCGAAAGAAACAACCAAAGAGGTCGCTGAAAAGATTCGCGACAACGAGAATGGTGAGGCGACCGAGGCTCACAAGGGGCTCGATGCAGCCAATCCTAAAACAACCCTAGCGTAGTTCCTGTCCGGAAATGGCAAAAATTAGCCAGGAACTATCCTGCCTGCGACGAGCTCAGGCCGGGTGGAGCGAGCGCGCAACATATTGAACTATTGGGCACAATTTTTTCGCGCGCGAGTCGAATGATCGCCAAGAACCGAGTTTCAAGACAGGCACAGGCTACGGCGAGACAGGCTGTGCACGTCAGACTGCGCAAAAATCACGTTTCATTTAGCACCATAGCCTTGGTGTTGGGGGCGGTCAAGAATCGCGGCGGATTGGCAACAAGCGAGGCAGAAGCCGAGCCTCACGTGCTATTTCACACGGAGGTCCACCGA
>CAIXSY010000289.1 GCA_903922175.1 uncultured delta proteobacterium
AGCCCTTCGACTCGCTTCGTTCGCTCAGAGCATTCGCCTCGCCGAAGAACTGGCTTGCCATGAGCGAGCCGCGCGGGCGGCGAGTCGAATGGGGTTGGCGGGGGATTGCTCGTAGAATCCTCGTTTATCAAACACGGTCATATTATGGTTCGACAGGGCTGCTTTAGCCTCAAAATTCACTAGTCGGCGCTATTATAGCGTGCCTCTTTCGGGATTAACCTCGAAATTGGCCACGTATACTACTCTACTATTTCACTTATTTCTCCCGTCCTATCGCGCTTTCGCTGTTTCCGGACAGGCTTTAACTACTCGCCCCCTCGTCAAGCTGTGTAAATAATCCCTAACAAAATGACCATTTCTGAGAATCGATGACGCTGACGTCTAAGGTCTAACGCCGGACGTCAGACCTCGACGCTTTACGTCCGGCGCTAGACCTTGGACGTCAGCGTTAGCTTGTATTTGGTTGGTACATCGGATGTCTTAGTAAGAAAGCGGTGCTGTGCAAGGCATGACCAAGCATTGTTGCCGAGAACGGGCGTGACAGGATCGTCCAAGGAATCGAATTGAGTACCAGCCGCCCGTTCCGGTAAAATGCAGACGTTCCCAAAAACGAAAGAAAAATTCACAACCAGCGCAGCGAGAGCGGTGAGGGGGATGGCCGTAAGAACATTCTGCGGACACCGTTAGCGAGAAGCTTCACGTTGAATTATCAGCATCACAGAGAGACTAAGGACCTGCCTTTCTGCACGGTATGGGTACGAAAGGTTCTCGCACCGAAGGTGGGCTAGGTCTACCCTTTTTGTGGAGTTATCAGTAGCTGTAACATGGTGCAGAAAAAGGGTAGACCTCCGTCCGCCACAAATGCGCTTTTTGCATCTAGCCTACTTAACGGACGGCAGCCTCTTCCCCGGCTCCCACAACACTTCGGGGGTCGAGGCGGAAAACGAGGCGTAGCGGGCCATGGCGAAGAGCAGATCGCTCAATCGATTAAGGTAAATATAAAGTGGCGTGGCAACGGTTTCGCTGCGCGAGAGCTCCATCACCGTGCGTTCGGCGCGACGGGCTACGGTGCGCGCCAGGTGCAAAAAGGCGTTGAGCTGTGTGCCGCCGGGAAGGACGAAGGAGCTTAGCTCGGGGAGGTCCTTGGAGAGCTCGTCGATCCACGTCTCGAGACGCGTCACCTCGCTCGTGGTTACTCGGATGGCACCGAGACGTTGTGTCTGTGCTGGTGTGGCAAGCTCGGCACCTATATCGAAGAGTTCGTTCTGCACGATGGAAACTTTTTGGTATATAGCGCCGATTTGCGTCTCGTGCGCCATGACGGCGACGATGCCAAGTACGGCGTTAAGTTCGTCAATATCACCGTAGGCGCATACGCGCAGCGAGTCTTTGGAGACCCGGCTGCCATCGCATAACCCGGTCGTGCCATCGTCTCCGGTGCGGGTGTAGATTTTGTTAATTTTTACCATAACCTCGGGGAGTTTTTATCTCTTTCGTCCAAGAAGTCGGTCAAGCTCGGAGAAGCGGGCGCGCGGAGTTTCTACGAGGTGGCTCTCGTTGTTATGAGCATGCGCTTGTGGTGGGACACCAACCTGAGGGGGCCCATCGGCTTCGACTGCTTCGCTCATGATGTTCATGCCAGGTATGGCATCAAGGCGTATAACATCAAGGTGTATGATATCAAGGTATGGTGCAATTAAGGCGATGGAAACCAGTACATAGCTGCTCAGCAGAAAGTTGTCGAGTTGTTGATGGTCCATGTTGCGACGTTAGCTTAGCCTTGCTTGCGGTGGCAAGCAATATCGAGGGCCTGGTTTAGGAGCGGATCGAGCTCCTCCAGGATGGTACGAGCGGTGCGCTCGGTGAATAGGCTATAGTCGTCTTTGAGGAGCTCTTTCCACGGGAGGCAGAGGGTTTTTTGGAGGTCTTTGAGTAGCTGTGGAGAAAGCATAACTTTAATACCGTGTTCGTCTAGCTGACATGGTAGCTTGTTGTGCGTTAGGAGCCATACGAGGATGGAATCAGGCACCCCACTTAAGGTCTTGAACTCGGCGAGTGACATGGCGCTGGAGTTGTTTACGGTCATCTCTCTGTCCTTTTCGCCAAAGCTTGTTCTGCAAAAATAGCCAATAATTCCTCGGCTTCGCCGAGGGTGTTGGCGGCAGCGTGAGCGTCGCCGGAGTGCAGGTCGAGCGCCGCGCCGCGGCTAAGCGTTCTGAACAGGGCTGTTGCCTCTTCAAGGTTCTTTACGCTACCACGTGCGACGCACCCTTTGAGATCGACGAGGGCCCGGTTAAGCGTGCGCGTGAGATGGTTCTCGTCAGATAGTTCGTGGCTTGGGAGTACGGCAACAACTTGAAGATCGGTTACGAGAGCGTGTCCAGCGACGTCGGCTAGTTCGCAGAGACGTGCGACGCAGTTTTCGAGTTGACGCAGGTTGCCTGGCCAAGAGTATGTGCTCAGAAGACGATACGCTTCTGGTGTTAGTCCGAGGACAAAAGCGGTATTTGGTCGCTGACGTTTCACCTTAGCCAGGGCGTAGGCTAACCCGGCGGCGATGTCGAGGCGGCGCTCGGTAAGTGGGGGAAGCCTGAGTTGAACGCGTTCGAGGCGGTAGGCAAAATCATCGCGCAGGATCTCCGTCTCGCGCATACGTTCCAGTGTTTTGTTGGCGGCAAAAACGAAGCGCACGTCCGCGTCGATAGTTTCAGAGGCGCCGACTCGTCGATATGCCTTATGTTCAATGAAGGTTATCAGCTTGCCTTGCAGCTCTTTGTCGATGCTCTGGAGCTCGTCGATGAAGAGCGTGCCGCCTTCAGCGCCGTGCACGAGCCCCCAACGCTCGGTGGCTCCGGTGTAGGCGCCGGGCACTGAGCCGAATAACTCGGCCTGAATCAATTCGCTGGATGAAAAATCTCGTGGCGTCATGCTGACGAATTTGCCTTTGCGTCCTGAGAGTAGGTGGATGGCGTAGGCGAGGTTGGTTTTTCCAGAGCCGGTTTCACCGATCAGCACAGGATTTTCCGTGGTGTAGCTGGCATAGCGTGGTAACCAGCGCATCCACAACTCTCGGCTGACCGGATCGGCGAGGGACTGGACCCACCCGCGGGTGTTAAGCGCGGGGAGGGCTTGAGCGCCAAGAGCGCGGCGTTGGAGTTCAAGCCGAACATGGGCCAGGAGGCTGGAAAGCTGTGACCCAAGATCGTGTTGGGCGGTCGTGTGGTTGCCGCTTGAGGCAAGGAATGAATCGACCAATCCTGAAGGGGCTAGAGAATCATCAGCCTCGAAAAGCAGATCGCCACCGAAGCCAAATCGCTGGGGTGCTTGCAGGGCGATGGTGACATAGGTCTCAGTGCCGAGCCGTTCGCGCAATTGGGTTAGGAAGCTTCTCAGCAGCGCCTGCGAGCGGGCGTCGTGATGGATCCCAACCTCAGCCATGAGAAGATGTGGGCGTAGTGAGAGGGCTTGGCTCCAGGCTTCGGCCAGAAGCGCACTTTTGACCTCGGTCGCCGGGTCGAGCTTAGGAAAAAGGGTCTGAACCTGGCGCCCGAAATCGGGAGATCCAATGACGAGGATAGTGAGTGCCTGTGGAAGATTGCTCATACGTAACTACTCACCCCCTCATCGTGCTGTGGAAATAACTCAACAAAATGACCATTTCTCGGAACCGATGACGCTGACGTCCAAGGTCTAACGCCGGACGTCTGACATCGACGTTTTACGTCC
>CAIXSY010000290.1 GCA_903922175.1 uncultured delta proteobacterium
GGCGGCGCCTGCCGTCAGCTTTGTCCTGCTGGGGGCAATTTATTAATTTCTTGCCGCTTTTCGTTCTCCAGAAAAGTAGCTTTTAGAAAACAGGGTCTTTCCGGACAGGCTCTAGTTACCCTCCTTGGTCGGCGCGCACTCCTTGGCTATCCGAAGTTCTTCGGGTGTTGCGTTCTCTGAGGCGTCCAACGCCACGCTGCATTTTATTGCATAGAATCAACAAGTTAGATACACCCTGTTTTTCCTTATACCAGGCTGCTTCCGTGCGTGCTTGACTTACGCTTGTCTTCACAGTGTTAATGTGAAAGGTTCTCGCACCGAAGGTGGGCTAGGTCTACCCTTTTTGTGGAGCTATCAATAGCTGCAACATGGTGCATAAAAAGGGTAGACCTCCGTCCGCCATCAATGCGCTTTTTACGTCAAGACTTTTTGCGGACGGTATATGTTGTCTTTTGTGAGTTTTCTCTTATGACTAAAGTTTTCAAAGCGAGTCTTCGGGCGCCATTAGTCGCCCCTTTAGTCGTGGCTATTTCGTGGTTGTGTCTCGGGTTGTTGGCGTATCCAGTGAAGTGTTTGTTGGCAGGTGGTGAGCTTTGTAGTGCCGGTAGAATTGTACTGCCCATTGTTGCTGGATTTTTTGTTACTCTTTTTGGCATACCGATATCGTATGGGTTGTTTTTCATCATAGCACTTCCGGCAATCATTTTGCTGCGAAGTTTTGGTTTGTATTCACTTCTCTCACTATCTATCGTTGGTGCATTAGTCGGCTTGCTCGCTACGGCATGTGTTTTTGATGAGCACAGCTCAATTTTTAGAATGTTTTACCCGCCACAAGTGATTGAAAGCTGGAGTCAGGAAATTTCGTTATTTAGAGCCTCTCCAGAGTTGATAATTTCATTTTTGGGTCATTTAACCGTCTTCTCTTTGGCAGGAATTGCCTCGGCTTATTCGTTCTGGAGTATTAGTGGGCAGGTAAAAGATAACATAATTGAGAACGCACCTCCGTTGCTGTCAAATAATTTCGTACTCCGAAAGATTAAAGAAACCACGAAGTGGTTTCTTTAATCTTTCGGAGTAACTACTCACCCCCTTGTCAAGCTGTGCAAATAACCTTAACAAAATGACCACTCTGAGGATCGATGACGCTGACGTCCGGACGTCTAACGTCGACGTTTTACGTCCGGCGTGAGACGTTTGACGTCAGCGTTAGCCGATGAGGGGCGAGCAGTTACCTTTCGGACACGAATACCCTGACGGTATAGTTCCTGGCCGATGGGAAGGCTTTACGAAGCAGTGAACTAGGGTTTCCAGGCCAGGAACTTGTGTTGCTTGACCTGGGGGTGGAGTGAAAATCGGCTTAAGCGCGTGCGCTGCGCCGAGGTGCGTCGTGAGTGGGGGCGAGGTACCCTTCTGGATTGTCGTCCAAGGGCAAGGTGGCGATCCTCGTGATTGGCCAGTTTACGGTCGAGGGCTCGCACCATCTCAGTCGATTGTTGGGGCAAGGTGTTGAGCAGGTGGCCATCCAAGATGGCCGTGGCAACAGCTTGTTCCTCGTCCGTCAGTCGTGCGCCCGAAAGGCGCAGGCGGCACTTGGTGCTCAGGGCGCTGCGGAGTGGATCCTTCGCGGTAAGGTACTCATTGGCCGTTAGGACCGCCCAAAGTGAGTTACCGGTTTCTGTTTCTTGGCTTAAGTGTGAGAGAAGCGACATGTTCATCATGGAGCATGTCTTTGGCAAGAGCGGTGCCTAGCGTGTGCCGCTGTAACATATTGATATCTTTAGTTTAGTTCGGTTGCGGGTGAGGCGAAACGCCTCATTTGCTGAGGCGTTTCGCCTCAGGCGGGTGGGCTAGGGGGGGGCTGAGAGGGAGGACTTACTGTGGAAAACTAGGGACGCTACCGACTTTATCTTAGGAAAGTCGGTAGCGTCCCTACTTACCGGGGTTATTGAGCAGATTCCCAGCCGAATACCTAAGGCATTACAGGCTTTGGCATTTTTTGAAGATACGTTATATACTCCCTTGCGGCGGTGGGTCACTGTGCGAGAGGTGACGTGAACCCGGCTAGACCTGGAAGGGAGCAACCGTAACGTATTGCTTCTGTGATACGGTTACTTACCGCCGTTTTCGTAACTGGTCAGCTTTTGCCCTGACTCTTCGTTTCCTCCTTCGCCAGGCCTCGCGGCCGGTGCTACGGGGGACAAGGCGACTAAGTCATTCGGCTTGTCCTACGGAGCACTCGCGCGAGCGAGGCGAAGTAGGATCGGGCTTGAGCCTAGCGCCTCGATTCAGGCCAAAATCTGACCAGTTGGAAATTGTTCAGAATAGTCACATAAATTATTGGTCTCGAACCGCATGTCCTACCTGGTTCTAGCGCGAAAATTTCGTCCACAGTCATTCGACGATGTCTCCGGTCAGGAGCACGTCACGCGCACGCTGCGCAACGCCATCACTCGCAACAAGGTCGCGCATGCCTATGTTTTTGCAGGGCCACGCGGTGTGGGAAAGACCTCAATAGCGCGGATATTTTCCAAATGTCTTAACTGTGAGAAGGGTCCAACGGCGAATCCGTGCCTTGTCTGCTCGAACTGTACCTCGATCACTTTGGGCAGTAGTCTCGCCGTGCGTGAGATTGATGGTGCCTCGCATAACAGTGTGGATAATGTCCGTGAGCTCATAGAGAGTTTCCGCTCTCTACCGGCTCCCGGCTCAAAGTACAAGATCTACATCATCGACGAAGTGCATATGCTGAGTCTTTCGGCGTTCAATGCGCTGCTCAAGAGTCTCGAGGAGCCTCCTCCGCACACGGTCTTTGTGCTGGCCACGACCGAGCCGCAAAAGATTCCCGACACGGTGCTCTCGCGCTGTCAACGCCACGATTTGCGGGCCTTGAGCAACGAGCAGGTTGAGGAGAGGCTGCGCGAGATCGCGCTGGCCGAAAAACTCGTTATGGAGCCCGAGGTCGTGCGCATGATCTCTCGGCTCTCTGATGGATCGATGCGTGATGCGCAGTCGCTACTTGATCGGGTGCAGTCGTTTTGCGATGAGAAGATTACGGTGCGTGAAGTTGGTAAGGTGCTTGGCGTCGTTGATCGAGACGTGCTTTTTCGCCTTACCCATGCCGTCTGCGCGCGCGATGCGGCGTTGGTTCTGAATGAGCTTAACGAGGCCTTCTCGTACGGGCTCGATCCGGCACTATTTCTCAAGGAGTTTGTCGCTCATTGGCGCGAGTTGCTGATTGCCAAGACTGCTGGGCAGGAGGCCTTGGTCCGCATCGGTTTGAGTGCCGAGGAGTCAGCTCAATTCGTCTCTACGGTACAGCCCATGAGTGCCCACGATGTGCAAGATCTGGCATTTCTCGCCCGCGAAGGAGCTGATGCCGCGCTGCGTAGCGCCTATCCGAAATATGCGTTGGAAGCTTTGCTGGTGCGCATGGCGACGCGAGAGCCTGTGCTGGAGATCGGCCACTTGCTGGCGCAGCTGCGTGAAAAAGGATCTTCGACCGTCTCGGGAGCTGAGCGTTTGAGTAACCGGGCAGAGCCTGAAACCCCCAAGATTGTACGCCATCCCACTACAGGAGCGACCGCAGCGCCGACCCACAGTATCGCTGGCCAGTCTGTTGCTACTCAGTCCGTGCCGCCTCCAAAACGCGAGGAGCGGGCAAGTGGTGCCTTGGTATGGGAGGATTTTGTTCAGCAATCACGCGCAATCGCTGGTAGTATGTTAGCCGAGCAGCTCAAGCGCCTCTCCGTAGAACAGTTCTCTCTGGGCACCCTCAAGGCCCATGGGCCAGAGTTTTCGATTACCTACCTGCTGCAGAAAGATAATAAAGAGAAGCTTGAAAAGGCACTCGATTCTTTTGCCAATCACGGCTCCTGGGTTGTCTCGCTTGTCCAGGGGGCGGCAGCCGGAGGGGCCGAGCCGGGAAGCCTCTTGGAACGTGAGCGCAAAATTGCTGTTCAGAGCCGCGAGGAGAAAGAGCGCGATATTTCAAACCATCCCAAGGTGAAGAGCCTACAGCGGGCATTCCCGGGGAGTACCATAGAAAACATTCGTATCAAGGAGTAGCACATGTCACGTGGCTTTTCGGGCGTTCCGGGTAACATTCAGGCGATGATGAAGCAGGCGCAAAAAATGCAGCAGCAGCTTGAGAAGCTGCAGCAAGATTCCACGCAGATTACCGCCGAGGGCTCGGCCGGAGGTGGAATGGTCGTTGCGGTGGCTAACGCCAAGAGTCAGCTGGTATCGGTGACGGTGGCCAAAGACGTTGTTAACCCAGATGATATCGGGATGCTTCAAGACCTTTTTGTCGCGGCGGCCAATGAGGCGCTAAGTAAGGCTCAGGAGACGCTCAAGGCTGAGATGTCGAAGGTAACGGGTGGGGCGAGCATTCCTGGGATGTTTTAGCGCCTCTCCAAAAGAGATTTTTCAATTTGAATTGCGTTTTTCTAGCTTAACCTTGTTCATCGACTTCCGCTTGGTCGTGGCCAATTACCCTTAGATTTGGACTTGAACGTCAAAGTCGAAGTCAAAGCGGACAGGGCTAAGGCCAGGCGGGAGTTCAAGGCCAAGTGAAAAAACTTATTGGATGGAGAATTGATCCATGAGCGAATTTCCCCCAGCCATGCAAAAGTTGATCGTCGAGCTTTCTCGATTGCCGTCGATCGGTGAGAAGACAGCTAGTAGGCTGGCCTATCATCTTGTAAGTCACGATCGAAAGTTGGGGATCTCACTTTCCGAGGCGGTGCGTCGCGCGGTAGAGTCGGTGCGCCTCTGCGAACGCTGCTACTATCTCTCGGAAGACCCCCTTTGTCGCATCTGCAGCAATGCCTCACGGGATGCTGCGCTTATCTGTGTTGTCGAAAAGCCGATGGACTTAGTGGCCATTGAGCGAGTGGGGGAGTACCGCGGTTACTTCCATGTCCTACACGGTCTGTGGGCGCCTCTCAAAGGGCAAGGACCGGAGCAGATGAGGCTGGCGGAGCTTCTGGAGCGGGTGAAGGACCAGACCGTCAAGGAGGTAATCCTGGCCACTGGTTCGACCGTTGAGGGCGATGCCACGGCTTTATATATAGCAAAACTGCTTGCGGAGCGCGGAATAAAGTCGACTCGGCTGGCCCAGGGAATGCCCAAGGGGGGAGAGCTGGAGTATGCCGATGACGTTACCCTATCGAGAGCCTTTGCCGGTAGAAGTGTAATGGGCGGTTAGGGCTCTTGACTTCCACAGTCAGACACGTAAAATCTCAGGGTTTTCTTGCCACCTCACCGGTATTCCTCGGTAGCTCAGTTGGTAGAGCAGGCGACTGTTAATCGCCTGGTCGCTGGTTCGAGTCCAGCCCGAGGAGCCATATCGCTCCGAAGGAGTGATGTGGCGAGTCGGGCTGGACTCGAACCCAACAATAGAGTGAGTCCAGCCGGACCGAGCGCCACGAAAGCAACTAGGTAACCACCGAAAGTAGTTGGCGAAGGTCCAGCCCGAGGAGCCATTCTACCAGTATTTCCCGCTCGGCGCTCATGCCCAGGGGCGTTGCCCCTCTCTCGCCGATCGCTCGTTCACCCCAAGTTAATGGACTCAACAATAGAATGAGTCCAGCCTTCGTCGAAGCTACGGCTGACAAGCCAGCCGGACCGAGCGCCACGAAAGCAACTAGGTAACCACCGAAAGTAGTTGGCGAAGGTCCAGCCCGAGGAGCCATTCTA
>CAIXSY010000291.1 GCA_903922175.1 uncultured delta proteobacterium
CTTAAAGCGAGTATCAGAAAATCATACGGCTTCCGCACCGCCAATTCCCTAAAAACCATGCCCTATCAAAGGATTAGCGAATTACCAGAGCCGCCGCTCACCCACAGATTCTGCTGAGGAGCCGAGTTTCTTATCCCCTTAAACCTCTCACAGCGCGCCCTTGCCGCCAAGCTTGGCTGGACACCGGCTAAGCTCAATGAGCTCATCAAAGGTAAACGTGGAGTCACTGCTGACTCGGCGCTCGATCTCGGTAAAGCTCTCAAGACATCACCGGAAGTGTGGCTCAATCTACAGATGTATTACGATCTAGCTCAGGCCGAGGAGCGCCGATCGGCTTAGGGCTGCAGAGAATTACTATCGATCCGTTAGCGCAACGGCACGATCTGACCCTCTCGAAAGGTGAGAAGGATCTCGGTGAACACGATCACTTTTCCGCCTTGCGCGGTGTCCGTATACTCGAAACCTCCGATGCTGCTTTGCGCACGTCTGACCTTCTTAAACTGATCGATGACAGCCTCAGGTGAGAGGAGAGCGCTGGTAGAATTCCCAAATAGCCGGGCGATAATCAGCGCAGTTTCATACGAACCCGCAGCCGAATCAATGCGTAGCTGATCATGGAAACGAGCAGCATAACGGTCGCGGAAATCCTTGGAAACGATAACCCCGGGGAAGATGGCGTTGTCGCTTAAAGGAAGACACTGCTTCATCAGCTCGACGCTATTGTGGATGTGCGCTCCAAACATCGGCTTAGCGTAGTTGATCCCCTTGGCCTGAGAGCAAAAGGTCATTATCTGATCGCCGAGCAGGAGCGGCCCTATGGCATCTAGATCCCTAGCCTTGAGGCGTAAGAGCGAACTCCTAAAATCCTGCTCAGTCGGAACTACTTGGTCAAGCAGATCAACTTGAATGTGCTGCTTGTTACCCAACTCAACAAGCGCATCCGCTATGTCAGTATAATACGGTATCTGCGTAATTATAACTCCGACATGCCACCATCCCCTCTTGACGAATTCCTCGGTAAGCCTTTCAGCCACCCCATACCCCGTGCGCGAAGCCCGCACAACATACGGCCTATCTTTTGCCGCACTGATCATGGAAGTTTCCGAGACTACCGGGCGCTTCTTCTGGTTTGCAACCGGAAGAACCGACGCGTTGGGAGAAACACCCCAGATGTGGTAAAGGTTGATGCCCCCCTTCTGCTCCAGTGCATAGAAGGCGCTCAGCGCTGTCTTTTCCTCATACCTTGAATCCTCATAATGCAGCGCTATATGACTGAAGAGCTCCGGCTCATCCTCTTGAGCAAGCTCAAAACCGTGACGCAGCGCCGCGCCATAATCAGCAAGCGCTCCAGATAACGGAAGAATCAGCCCCACGTTAAATTTTTGTTCGCGCGACTCAGCGGTGACGCACATAGGCAACAGGGAAAGAGCGATGCCCAAAACTACGCTTACCGATCTGCCAAGCATATCCCTCCGAAAAGTTAGATCCAGCGTAAAAGCCAGCCGCCGAAACAGGGTAGAAAATCCGATTCACTTTCATCAAGTATAATGAGTACAAAGAGTTACACAAGCGAGGAGTAACTGCTCAATAACCCCGGGTAAAAAGGACCTTGCTTGAACTTGGACGTTCAAGATTTAGGACTACCGGGGGTTATTGAGCAATTACAGCGAGGACATTGTTTTTGAGGTGCCTACGCAGCCAATAGGGCGCTAGAATTATTTTTAACGCGAAGATACGAAGTAACCAAGGAATTCAAACTGTTACCTTCGCAACTTCGTTCCTTCGCGTTGAAATAAAATCCATAGAGTTTCCCGATCTTACGCCCTACGCAACCAACTTAACATTTGATTAGCCACTTCGAATGTAGTATTTATTGATCGTTGAAAAACATTGCCTGCCTGCCCTTCATTGCGTACCTACTCTTCAAAAAGACCGTATGATCAAAAGACCACTTCCCGATAGGGCCACGTTGCTTGCGCTTTTCTTATATCTCGCCCTTTTTATTACGTATGAGCATTCAGCATATGCAGCCGCGAAAACACTCTATGATCACACGTATTCAAAATTAGCCGCGACTACCATGAGTAATTTTTGGGATGAAGAGAATCCCATGAATTCTCAGATCGCCGGATTTATTTATACCGGTGACGGCCAGCGCCCCAATAATTTCTTTAGGGACGTGAGTGTCTTAGCCGGAACAGTTGGCTTGGACGGCAGTATTAATGGCGGCGACATTATGCAAGTTCAGAAATGGAAGCTTTTTATCTTCGACATGGGTGACCGCGCGCTGATGAAAAACAATTTTTCTTTGGCGAACATGCAGGATGAGACTAAGTACTTCACCAAGTATTTTCGGCATCCCACCAATTCTGTTTGGGCATCTCCCATCGGCACTCAGAGCACCACGGGAATGAAGATCTATTATTTAACTTTTTCGATTTGGACTCAGCAATGGAAGCCCATAACAAACCACGTCTATGTTATGGGCGTGCTACCTGTTTATAAGGGTCCTAGACCTTTCTATGTGCAGCAGTTTGTCAGTTCTGGGATGGATCCATGGAACAGTACTTACTTAGGCAGTGGCACCAATGCTTCCATAATGCACAACAAAACCTTGGCAGATGCCGGGCTTCCATCGCTCTTCCTTCCTGATCTAAAACTGTGTGAGTTCGGTATGTGCCCAGGGAATTCTTTCTTAATGGGAGCTGCCGTTGATCAGGACAATCCTCCGCCTCTTGTCCAGCCAGCTACTCCCAGCATTTCGTTCAGCGGGGGTAGCATAAATGTCTCCTTTGGGCCTACGTTTACGGGTCATACGTATAAAATCGATACCACCACGAATTTTAAGACATGGGCCATCGACAACACCTACATTGCCGGTAACGGTTCCACTATTACGAGAAGCTATCCGATGACCAGCCCCATGAAATTTTATCGTGTCATCACTGACGGCCTGTATCCCAACTAAGTGAGTTTCAAATATGAAAATCAATAAAATTCTCTCCACTGTCATCTTTCTGGCCATCTTTCCTGCTCTCTGCTTCGCCGAGGTGAAGGACAGTGGCTACGCCGGCCAAGTTAGCCAGCTTAAGACTGCCGCGGGAGACCTCCAGATCTTTTCCAATAATGGCCGCGTCTACATGATAAAAAGCCACTCATCACGTCCTGAGCGTGTCAAGGCCGTGCAGAGACGGCGCGTGAGCGCGCAAGTTCAGTTCGAGCGTCCATTTAGCCGTAAAAAGCATAAGAAATTAATCGATGACTCAGTCGCTGCGGCGGATCTTTTTCTGCGAAGAAACCGCCAGTATTTTGGTGTCTCGAATATTGATCTCGTCCCGCAATTAGGCAAGATTGATCATCTAGGGAAAATTCATATCCGTTACAAGGTGCATTGCGATTACGATATTTATGGCGCGGAGCTCGTGGCCCACCTAGACGCTAAAATGAAGGTGGAATCGGTCAATGGCAACACCGCTGTGTGTCCGGTAAAGCAAAAAATAGGCATTAAAGAGTCTGATGCAAAAGATCTAGCGCTGGATTTTTGGAAAACTGCGGGAGGTGGAATGAAGGATGGCATTTCTCCCGAAGTTACTATCATAAAAGTGGCCTATTTCGTTCCTAGCCTGTTCACAACGGTCAGCTCCTCTGATGATGTATGGCCTCAACAATGGGATGTGAATCAAACATATCTCACCTATGTCGTTGCAGTCATGGGCAATGAAAATCACACCGGTGGGACTTATTTTATCGACGCACAGGACGGCACGTGGCGTTTTTATATCTCAGGCGCCCAGGGAATGACTCGTCAAATCTATGATTGCACTGGCAGCACATCCTCTTCCGGCTGCACTTTGAGTCGCAGCGAAGGGCAGGCCCCGGTCTCGGTTCCAGACGTCAATCTTTTTTACGATTATGTTCCAAGTGTGAATAGCTTTCTTCTCTCTACGGTGGGCCGAGATGGCGCCAATGGTTTGGGGGGACTTACCCCTGGTAATGACATCACCGTGGCCTATGTGAACTACGGTGCCGGTTACTTCGCTCCGATTTTAGGGGGCTCTCAATATTTACCGCCGTCGATGACCGCCAACACCCGAATTGAAACAACCCATGAATGGACGGATCCGGCGAGCTTTGCGCATGAATATTTCCATGGAGTGGAGTATTTCACTCACCAGCCCAGTGGCATGACCTATCAGAACCAAACGGGTGCGCTTATGGAAAGTAGCTGTAATATCTTTGCCGAGGCTTATACAGAAACCACTTTCGGCAGCGGACCGAATGACTGGAAGATCGTTTTCAGCTCCCCGAGTGTCGATCAGGGGAGCTACCCCCAGGGTTTTCATGTCGATATGACAAACCCAGCTAATGACGCCTCTATTTATGGTGCCTATGGTGATCCTGACTCGCTTTATAGCCGTGATTATTACTGTGGGTCTACAGCAGTAGATAATGGAGGAGTTCACGCCAATAGTTATCCCATTACTAAAGCGGCATGGCTTTTGACTAACGGGGGAAATTTCAATAACTGCACGATTGAAGCCATCGGCTTAGATAAGGTTCATCAGATTTGGTATCGTGCCCTGGCTAATTACTACACAGTTTCAGCCACCTTCGCTGAGGCCTACACCGATCTACAAAGTGCTTGTAATGATCTTTATCCCGCTCCCTCTACCGTCTGCCCGCAGGTGACCGCAGCCCTTCAGGCGGTCGAATTTAACCAGCCCGGTCGATGCACCACCACCACGGCACGAGCAGTTCCCGCCTGCGCCGTCAGCTCATGCGTCGCTCATGATGGCGGCAGCAGTGACCCCGTATCTGAGACCCCATATGTTACCTATCTGACAAGAACTTACCGTGACCGCTGTCTAGAGGGGAACCTTTGGATCCACAATTCTTGCAATAGCGAAACCCCTTCTAAGCTCACCTATAGTTATAAAATATGTGCAAACGCTTGCAGCAATGGTGTTTGCCTTTAGAGAGCTGCAATAAAAGCAATCCGTGGGACGTTATAATCAAAAAATGTGCTTCTACCTTGAAGAATGCTCATTACTGGTGAGATGCCTCTTTGTCTTGTGAACCTTCGGAAAATAACGTCAACAAACCTGGTGTATGGGATTGACCACACACCAGTTCGCACCACCATCTTCACTGACTATTCTCTAGCTATCGTCACCGGCTATTGACTGGTCATGAATAACGCTGCTGCAGGGGTATTCTTGACATCCCCCAGAGATTCTCCGCACTCTGCAACTTTAGCACGCTGAATCTCCTCTGATGCTAGAAGTAATTCCGCTTCAGCCTTCTCAGTCATTTCTGCCTTCTCCCTTTAGCACCACCCCATTACGGATAGAGAATCTCTGCGGGCGCTCGCCAGTGCGCTCGCGATCGGGGGTGATTATAAACGGGCCGGTAACACCGTGGTAGTCTTTTAGGGTCAGCAGACGCTCCCGTGCACGGGTCGCCCGGGGTTAATGAGCAGTTACATCTTTAGTATTGTTCTCTACCCACACTTATTGGTGAGGAACCGAACTTATTTGGGGGAGAACTAGCGGCGTGCTTGGTCTACCCTTTTTGTGGAGTTATCAATAGCGGTGACATGGTGAAAAAAAAAGGGTAGACCGAGCGCGGCGCTACGACCGTATAAATCTCCACAACAGTTGGAAAATCGAGCGCTGGTTGGCGGCAAACACAGAGTCTTTGAGTAGAAATGCATAGTGCGGTTTTTGACGGGTCATAATCGTAACGACATACTCTCCCAATACCCAAATGGTGCTTGAGAATTCAATTCCTTGGGGAAGCTGTTTAATGATGCGGCGAGCGATCTTGCCTTTTAGCTTCTCCTCAACTTCGGACTGATTTGACAGAAGCGAGACACGCTCCTCTGGTTTCAGCATACTCCAATAGTGATCAAGCCAGGGGCGGTACTGGCGCACGAATTCGACATCTTGATATCCCCACCAGGTGTAATCGTGCTGCGCTATGCTCGACTGCCACACCGATTCAAAGCGGTAGAGCATCGAATTGACACTACGCGCGCCCTCAAAGAACTGGATGCGCGGGATACTGTAGTGTGTACTTTTTAAAAAAAGTGGCTCCATTAGCTGCTCAAGGTCTCGTGCCACCTTCTCCTTACGCGCGATCTTTTTTAACTGCTCCTCTTTTTCGGCCTCCACCATAGCCACAAGACCGCCCGGCTGATTTATTCTATAGAGAGCAGTCGAGTCATCGTATTCACTCACCACAAGTCCTCGGGCCAGCAGCGCTTCCAGGATTGAATACGCCGTCGAACGCGGCACGCCGGCCTTCTTGGCGATCACCGATACCGGCCCCTTGCCGACATCAGCCAGGGCGAGCAAAACCTTTACCTCTTTCGGACTAAAGCCAAGTTGATGAAATAGGGTGAGCATAGTTGAATCTGCTGCCGAAGTTTGGTCGGCACCTTAACACTCTAAATTAACTACCTTATTATAGCATATCTGAGGCATATGCCGAGGTGCTTTTTTGAGTACCACCGGATTGCGCCCATAATGCATAGGCAAACTCAAAACGTAGTCATAAGGAGCGCTATGCAGTTATTACGTCGATCAGCCCTCGGAACACTGGTTATCGGGTTATGCGTGGGCACAGTTATGCTCACGAACTTAACCGAAGCCTCGGCCGATTCTGATACTCTTAAGATCGGGGCCCTTCTTTGTCTTAGCGGAGACTGCGCCGAGTGGGGCAACAACTCGCTCAAGGGCATGCAGCTGGCTACGGATGAAATTAACCAGGCAGGCGGAGTTCTAGGTAAGCAGCTAAGCCTTGTTGTTCAGGATTCACAAGATGCAGGTGGTGGTGCTCGCATTATCAGCGCGCTTAGAGAGCTGCTGCTTAACAAGAACGTGCATTTCGTCGTCGGTCCAACCTGGTCGGTCGGGGGGCTTCCGATTGCGCCCATAATCGCTCAACAGCGAGAACTAATCGTCATCTCACCATCGGTGGGGGTGGCCAAATTTAACGAAACATCTGACAACATCTTCAACCTCTGGCCTCACGATTCGTATGCGTCTGAGGGACTGGCACGCTTTGCCTTCGCCCACGGATGGAAAAACATCGCCATCTTTAGCGGTAACGAGCCTTGGGTACAACAGCAGGGTGACACTTTTGAGAAGGAACTTATTCGCCTTGGGGGGCGTGTGACGATCAAAGTTGAGGTAAATCCGAACACCACGGACATCAGCAGCGAGGCGCTCCGTATCGCTTCGTCAAAACCCGACGCAGTCTTTTATGCCGATGTCTACCACATGGCCCAGGCCGCTCGCAGACTGCGCGATCTGCGCTACCGAGGGGCGCAGCTCTCCATCCTGATGGATGACACACGCGTGCACGAGGCCAACGGCGCTTTGGAAGGTACCTTTTTCGCTTCGTATCCTGAGTCAAAAAGATCCTTTCAGGAGGCATTCCAGAAGCGCTTTGGTGCTAAGCCGGGAATAACAGCCGACACCGCCTATGATGCGGTACAGCTGTACGCACAGGTGCTCAACAGAGCCACCTCAATAGCTCCCCGCAGCATTATCCAAGATCTATTGAAAACCAATTATGATGGCGCGTCGGGCCAGGTGGTGTTCGATACCTACGGGGGAGTAGTGCGTGCGCCGAGTTTCTTTATTGTTAGGGGCAATGAATTTCAGCCTGTTGATTGAGATTGGGCAAGCGTAGCGCCGCGCTTCGCGCGCCGCTAGTACCCCGACCAGAAAGTTTTTTCACTTGGTCATGAACTCCTGCTTGGCCGTGGCCTCATCCTCTTCGACATCGACTTTTACATTTAAGCCCAAATCTAATGGTAAATGGCCAAGGCCAAGCGGAAGTTCAAAGCCAAGCTTAGGAGAAAAACTCCAAATTTAGGTGAAAAAACTTTCTGGACGAGGTACTAGTTGGTATTGCAACAGAGGCATGAGAAGCCTCAATTGAGGGTCGCAAGAAGCACAATACGGCTTAGTGGTTCGAACATAAAGTCGATAAAAACCTAAGGGACGTGATTATTTGGCTCTGCTTGTCCGCACGCTGTGGCTTTGTTAGCATGCAAAGCATGCACGACAACCTGCCACGTCTCGCCATATTCGATCTTGGAAATGTCATCTTCCAATTCAGTTGGGACCACGCCTTTACGCACTGGGGAAAGGTGTGCGAATGCGCAGCACAAGAGATCCAAACCCGCTGTACGAGGCTTTTCTTCTGCAGCAGAGAATGTGAGGCATTTGAGCGCGGCGAACTTACGCCGATGCAGATCTATCAGCACTTCTGTGCGTACACGGAGCTGACACTTACCTTTGAACAGTTTGTCGCCGGATGGGACTCGATCTATGATGAGGTCTATGACGACAGCGCCAGCATTATACGGCACGTGCGCAGCAGAATTCCCGTGGTCGCCTTCACCAACACTAACGCACTGCACAACCTCGTTTGACCGATAAAATATCGTGAGACGCTGGCGCTTTTTAACCAAGTCTTCGTCTCCTCTGACCTAGGCCTCCGCAAACCCGAAGCAGCAGGCTTTAAACATATTTTGCAGCAGTACGGCGTGCAACCGTCAGAAGCCATATTTTTTGACGATCTTACACCCTTCGTTGAGAGCGCACGCCGACTCGGCATCCGCGCTTACCTCGTTGAGAATCGCGCCAGCATTCACACCGCGCTCGAAAGTGTTGGCTTAGGGCTCGTTAATGGGTGAAATGTAACTATTGGCGCCATGGGCCAAGTGGCCCTGAGCGAGGGAGCCTGCGACCGAGTCGAAGGGAGCCGAGTGCTGATGCCGTAAAGTTAGCTAACGTTGTGGCCGCTAACGTCTATTGCCTCATCAGGAGTTTCCCCCTTCGCTCGGCCTCGCGGCCGAAGCTATGGCGAGACAGGCTGCGGCCGAAGCTACGGCGGACAGGCGCGGCAAGTGCTACGTAGGACAAGACGGCTAATGCCGTGGGCTGCGGCCGAAAGCTGCAGCTGCATCAGATGCAGTCAGCGGAAAGCTGCCAGCAGATCTCTCCC
This sequence comes from uncultured delta proteobacterium, assembly GCA_903922175.1. Lineage (GTDB taxonomy): Bacteria > Bdellovibrionota_C > UBA2361 > UBA2361 > CAIXSY01 > CAIXSY01. Next base: position 9,022 of record CAIXSY010000291.1, read on the forward strand.
GTCTCGGCTCTCGCCGAGCCGAGGTCTGGAGGTTGGTGAAGCACCTTGCGGCGAGAGACGGAGAAAGCAGATTACAAATCAACGCTCGTCGGTCTCCGGGTAGAAGCCTCGCTCGACATCTCCTTACCCGTAATTATTGAACAGGCATGCCGAAAGACGTTATCCTACCAGTGCCGCCGTCAGGCGTATCCCCTTATGCCCTTTTGCCAAAACTCCAAAGAGCTCCTCCGCTAGCGCACAGGCTGATGACGACTCTGGAAGCGTGACCTCCTCGACCCCGCTTCGCTCAAAAAAGGCCTGGAGCGCCGCGCGCAAGAAAGACCGCGTAAGCTGTGGATCGGCTTGGGCGCTATCGCTGACAAAGTTTACCATCATCCAGCTATTACGAATCTGGTGGAATTCGGCGACTGCACGCAGCTCCACCCCCCGGCGCGCCACGTAAGTTAGGCTCTGTTCGGCAGCTAACACCTGCGGCAGGTCGGACCCCGCCTTAATCCCACCGATAAGATGCTGCACCAGAAAAGCACGGGCCCTATTGCGCTCATCATCCGCTTGAGTCAGAAGAGCGCAATTGCAAAAATAAAATTATTTAGTGCTCCTAAAATACGATTGTCGATTGTCTGAATGAAATCACTCTGATACCTTTTAAGTTACTTGAACTATTGAGCTTGAGCCATCAAGCTGGTTCTTGAAAACTGGGGCGGCATTCCTGGGGGGAATGCCAATGTTCTTCACACATCATTGGGGCGGTAAGTGACAGGGGCAGTTGCCAGCGAACTCACTGATGGGCAGGCGCTCATCCGACGGGATCTATGCCGTCTTGCACGCTTCGGAGCCAATATCTCCGATGCTCATAGCTGTTTTATTCTGCTGCCCTCCTTCGTCTTTTCAACACCAGGCTCTTCCAGCGGCGCGCGTGTCGTTGAGCTAGTCGGACACCACACCCTCTCTAGCGAAGTTAACCGTGGCTGCAAAATATCTAGTGATTCCGGCCTCATAGGATGGGTAGCAACCCACGGGCGCACTATTCACGTCTCCCCATTCGAGCACGATAGCCGCACACTTGGGGTCTATCCGGTCGACCAGGGGCTAAAGAGCTTTATCGGCATTCCCATCCCCCTGCCCTTCATTCCGGCGGCGACATCAGGCCGAGATGGCACACTAGGCGGAGTAATCGCCTGCGATAGCAAAAAGTCCTTCGCCTTCTCTAAGCTGCAGGGAAAGCTTCTCGAAGACCTCTCCTGCGAGGTTGCCAACACTCTTAAGCTCATTCTCTACGCCGTCAATCGTTCAGATGATAGCGTAACATGGGGCGACTTCTTGCTTCGTGCCAATGAATTCATCAACGCCATAAGCGCCCAGTCGGTTGAAGTTTTACGCATGAAGCTTACTAACTTCGAGCGCACCGAGCAGATCCTCGGCAGTGGCCGAGCCGTCGAGATCGTCGAGCAGGCCTACCGCCTAGCCCAACAAGCGGTGCCCCCACACCTGCCGAGCTTCCGCTTCCCCAGCGGCGATATGGTGTTTCTGGTCGATAACATGATGACTAGTTTTTACGAGAACAAGATCCGCGCCGTCTGCAGCAGGCTACTAAGTAATGCCGCCGGGCTCTCCTTTGCCTTCGTCCGCGAATCAGCCAAAAATCGCCGCTCGAAGAGCGTGAGCATAGAACAGCTCGTCAGCGACAGCTCCGTAATTTCGCTAGACACCCCCCAGGTTCAACTACAGAAAGCAGTAGCCAATAGAGGTTAACTATGAGTATCGCTGATATCTCTCTCCCCTTCCTCTCACCGATAGATCTCTCCGCCCCCAGAAGATGGTTTAGCCGCATCTGGTCGAGCGATCTGGCGATGGATTTAGGGACCGCCAACACCCTGATCTACATGAAGGGCCGCGGCATCATCCTCAACGAACCCTCCGTCGTTGCAGTTGACGAAGAGACCCATAAACCGATCGCCATCGGGCATGCGGCGAAGAAGATCTTCGGCAAGACCTCGCGTTCGATTAAGTGCGTCCGCCCAATGAAGGACGGGGTAATCGCTGATTTCGAGATGACGGCGATCATGATCCAGACATTCCTTAAGCAGGTCACCACCCCCTGGACCCTGCAGAAGCCACGCATCGTTATCGGCGTCCCCTCAGGCATAACCCAGGTCGAGAAGCGAGCCGTAATCGACGCCGCAACGCTTGCTGGCGTACGTCAGGTTATGCTCGTCGAAGAACCGATGGCTGCGGCCCTCGGTGCCGAACTTCCGATCGACAAGGCAGTGGGAAACATGATCGTCGATATCGGTGGCGGCACAACTGAGGTGGCCGTTATTAGCATGAACGGCACGGCATACTCGCACTCAATTCGCGTTGCCGGAGACGAGATGGACGAAGCCATCGAGCGCATGTTGCGCCGCGAACACGGCATGCAGATCGGCATCTTTGAAGCCGAGCGCATCAAGCTCCTCATCGGCTCGGCGCTGCCGTTCGGCATGCCGCGCACGATCAACACCACGGGCCGAGAGCTGACCACGGGCATCCCACGCCAACTCGAACTTAATGACGAAGAGGTTCGCCAAGCTTTGAACGAACCGATAACCGCCATCATCGCCTCAGTCACGGCGGCGATGGAGCAGACCTCCCCCGAAATGGCTCACGACATCATGACCCGCGGCATCCATCTGGCCGGTGGTGGGGCACTACTCAAGGGGCTGGACGAGCGGCTCTACCGCGAGACCGGTGTGCACTTCCATCGTACCCCCGATCCCCTAAGCTGCGTTGTCCGCGGCGTGGGCAAGATCGTCGAAAACTTGCGCGAGCTTAAGCAGCTTTGCATCGCCTAGATCGTGGCCTGGCGGCCACGATCTACCTAGAGCCTGTCCGGAAAGACCCTGTTTTCTAAAAGCTACTTTTCTGGAGAACGAAAAGCGGCAAGAAATTAATAAATTGCCCCCAGCAGGACAAAGCTGACGGCAGGCGCCGCC
>CAIXSY010000292.1 GCA_903922175.1 uncultured delta proteobacterium
GGAGGGGGATTTCCCCTCCGCTGCCATCGCTTCCTCCTCATCCTCCGCGATTCTAACTGCATTCGCGTGCCTCCACTGCTGCGACGCGCCCAAAATGTGCTGAATAGTTATTTTTATTCAAAGGAAACCCCGACATTCGCAGTCTCATCCAACATACTTCGGTATATTACTTGTACTATCGACAGGATAAATTATGGGTACGCATACAGCAGCGCTAGCGTTTTCACCTTCGTGGGGTACGTTCTGGTTAATAGTTGTCATCGTCATTGCCTTGATCTGCGTTTACAACACTATCGTTGTCGTGGGCGGTGACCAGATTGCTGTTTTGGAAAGGCGTTGGTTCGGCGCTCCGATGCCAGGTGGCAGGGTGGTGGCCATGGGCGACGAAATTGGTATTCAAGCACGAATCCTCGGACCGGGGCTCCACGTCCTTATGCCACTTATCCCATTTCTCTATAAGGTTGCCAAAGCACCGATGGTTACCATCGACGAGAATGAAATTGGCTTGATTGAAGCGATCGATGGCATCCCGCTTAAACCGGGGAGAATTTTTGCACGCGCATTGGAAGGGCATAATCACTATCAAGACGGCGAAGCCTTTTTGGAGAACGGCGGTGAAAAGGGCCCGCAGATAAATGTTCTGACGCCCGGCATATACCGTATTAACCCCTACCTTTTTAGGGTCGAACGCGTAACCCAGGTAAGCATCGCCAATAACAAGATCGGCGTCGTTGTGGCTACAGACGGTGCGCCGATCGCACATGGCAGATTGCTTGGGCAATGCACGGCGGGACATAGCAACTTCCAGGCAGGACAGTTGTTCTTGGAAAATGGCGGACAGAAGGGACCGCAGATTGATATTCTGCTGCCTGGCACCTATCGCATCAATCCAAAATTATTCGAAGTCACGATACGCGATGCGATTGTCATTCCGGCGAAGAAGATCGGCCTGGTTGTAGCCAAAGATGGTGCGCCTCTTCCTCCGAGTGAATATGTGGCGCAGTCAGTCACCAAACACGCCGACTTCCAAGATGCGGCAGCATTTCTCGGTAATGGCGGGCAGCGTGGACCGCAGCTCGACTTCTTGCGCCCGGGCACGTACTACATCAATCCTCTCATGTTTGACGTCACCCTCGACGAAGTCCTCTTTGTGCAGCGTGGTGAGGTTGCCGTTGTGGTCTCGAATATCGGCAAAGATCCCTCACTCGATCCAGCCTATCAGGCGCAAAAGAACAGTACCGCCGATCGTCTGCGCCCCGGAGTTGAGCGCTATGTAGTCGAGTCAGGATATCGTGGTATTCAAAAAGAGGTCCTTGGACCAGGTACCTACTACCTCAACAAGTTAGCCTATACACCGCACATTATCCCCACGACTAATATGACGATCGACTGGGCCGATGGTGGTGGTTCGGTCAAGGCGCCGCGAGCATTCAACCCGTTGGCGATTGTCTCGAAGGACGGCTTTGAGATGACGATCGAGGTCAAAGTCATCTTGCGCGTTCAACCTGAGCAGGCTCCGCACATGGTGGCCCGTATTGGTACTATCGACGCGCTGGTCGAACACGTGATTCATCCGCTGATCGACAGCTCGTTTAGAAATCAGGCGTCGTCTTCGGAAGCGATGAAGTTCATGCAAGACCGGCACGAAGAGCAACGCAAAGCAGAGCAGCATATCGTTGAAGAATTAACCAAGTACCATGTCGAGTGTGTCAGCGTCCTGATCTGTCAGATCAAACTGCCGGAACGTCTGATGCAGACCTTGACTGACAAGGTGGTCGCTATCCAGCAGATGTCGATGTATGACGCACAGCAAGAGGCCGAGGGCCGACGCAGAGAGATGGAAAAGACTCGCGCCCAGGCCGACCTACAGCCCAATCTGGTGAAGGCGGAGATCGACGTTCAGATAGCCCAGCAACAGAAACAGCAGCAGGTCATCTTGGCAGAAGGAAAAGGGCAGTCGACGCGCCTCGAGCAGATGGGTATCGCCGCAGGTGTCGAAGCCGTCGGTAAAGCCGAAGGTGAAAAGATCCGCGCTATCGGTCAAGCGACCGCTGAAGCCTACACACGTCAGGCCGAAGCTCTTGGGCAGCAGCCGCTCTCGATGATTGAGATCATGAAGCAGATCTCCGAAGGCAAGGTGAAGATCACTCCGGACATCCTCGTTCAAGGCGGCGAGGAGGGCTCAGGCAGCAACATGCTGGCGGCATTTATGGCCTGTATGATGCTTGGCGGGCAGAAGCCGGGAATAGCTCCTAAGAACTAACGGGGCTCCGCCTCAGACCGACGAGCGTTGATCTGGAATCGGCTCTCAGCGATCCGAAGTCAGTTTTCTGCTGACTGCATCCGATGCAGCTACGGCCGCAGCCTACGGCCTTATCCTGAGTATGGCCAGAGGGCCAAGGGTACTCTAAGATCCTGCTGAATCGGGTAGGAAGAGTGATGGCGATGAAGGGACTCCTCAACACGGGTTTCGATCGCGCGTATGACTCCAGGATCATATACACGTAAAGTCGCATCCGAGCTGAAAAGTGCGTGCAGCCTCTGAGTTGTTTCAAAAAACCGTGAGTATTGAGCAACGGTACGCAATGGCGCCCCTGGCTTACACAGAGCGCAGAGTCCTCTTTTAACTATCTCTTCACTCGTCACTCCCAGGTGTACCTGCGGATGAACCTGGATCAAGCTCGCTCGTCTCTCCCAAATGTTGTTTAGCAGCGCAGCTTTTTCGGGTGAGTTAATGATTGCGATAAGTTGATTGCAGCTCAGCAAGCGTTGGTCGAGCGTATTGGTGCGGTCGCTGGTTATGTCGTCTGTGCTGCTCCGGAAACTCAAGGCACTTAGCCGCGTCATGCCGCGCTCCTGGCCAGAGCGGCAAGACCCGCAGGCACGAGCGTGCTTTGTAGCTGAAATTGCTCAGTTAAAACAGGACCCGGGGATTGAACTGTGGTACGGCGACGAGACTGGAATTGAAGGCGACCCGCGACCGCGCAAGGTGTGGGTAAAGAAGGGAACTCGACCAAGAGCGCCGTACCTTGGCGATCATCTGCGGATAAATGTCGTGGGAGCAGTTGCCCCTGTGCGTGGTGATTTCTTTTCACTGATCATCCCCTACGCGGACACAGAGGTTTTTTAAGTCTTTATTAACCAGCTTGCCGAATACACCAAACACAGTACAAAAAGGAC
>CAIXSY010000293.1 GCA_903922175.1 uncultured delta proteobacterium
AACTTAAGTATCCTTAATGGTATCCTTTGCTGCGCCTCGCGCAGCAGTCGCAAAAAGAAAGCATAGTCCTTCTCAGAAAAGAAAAGCTGTTGGCGTGCATTTCCTCTATTTAAAACATGAAATATTACGTCTCCGCATCGTGCACGAGGTAATCGAGCCATAACTTCTCCTCAGTTTCCTCCTATTTTCGGAGATTCTTGAGAAAAGTTTCTTGTAAAAGGGTCCTGACCCCTTTTCGTTCCCCGATCATCAACCTCGAACGGCTGAGTCCCGCCAGGGTAATCTACAAACCGATACGATCGGCGACGTATGGGAAAATAAGTTTGCCAGCAATCGCGCAAGAGGGTACCACGCCTGCAATGGGCATCGCCTCGACACCGTACTAGCCTTGACTAAGGATATTTGAGATAGAGCACGGGGTGAAGCCTTGGCTCGGGCTCTTGCTCTCCCTTCAAGCGTGTTGAAGTTACAGGCCCATACACCTTCTCTCCGCTTGCCTAACCCACTAGGCTGATTATACTTAGCAATAGTAAATTGCATTACCGACTATATCATATTATTTTCGCAAGAGCTCTCCGGTAAGCGCTAAGAGCGCAATGATTTGTGCTGTCTGTGCAGCCACTGCCGGGATTTGCTGCCGCTTAAAATTCTGCACCACATCAAGTCCACGCTGCCCCATCTGATTGGCACTAAGACGGTTTGCCAGAAGCCTCTTAAGGATGTCTGCGCTATACAGTTCTGCTCCACCCGCAGCTCTTAAAGCTTCAAGCCCTCTGCGGTTATTTTTCCAACGTCCTGGCATAGCGAGTGCGGCGCGGCCTTGGCTCCCGGGCTCTAATACATGACGGTCATGGCCAACGACTGTCAGATCGGCCACGGCATAAAGTTTTAGCAGTTCACCCTGGGTAGAGACAATAAGTACGTCAGCCTGATCGCAGCTCTTCATGCGCTGCCCCCGTTCACTCGCAGTTCGCTGAGCTATGCGCAGCTCTTTGGGCAGGGCTTTTATGAGCTCTGGGACCATACGGGCATCACGGACAGCGACAATTAGCAGCGGCTTACCGCCTTCAGCTCTACTAATTTCTGCCAGGTCTCTTGCGATTGACGTAGCGTCAGGAATTGTGACTGAACCAGCTACGAGGATGGGGCGGAGGCCGACATTAAGCTCTCGTCGCATAGCGGCGGCATCTTCCGGCTTCAAAGGGTCAGGTAAACCGAACTTGAGCGGCACCTTAGGCAGTGACATGCTGCTGTGCCATCCAAGCCCGCGAACGTCGTGAAAAGAAAACCGCAGATCCCGTTCGCCAGGCGGCTTATCCGCATCCAGGATCGTGCAGCCAGGAAAAGCTTCCTGCAGCATTTGCGGAGTAAGCTCCGGTTCCGCGTCTTGTCCGGCCTTTTCTCGCTTACGGATACTAAGAGTAATGCCGCTTTGTTCCAGCGGAAGAGCCTTAAGTAGCCCTCGCAGAGCATGAATATCGGAGACCTCCAGCATCGAGAAACTGATCTTAGTGCCGGTTTTGTTTAGCAGCTGCTCGACATCAGCGGCGGTAAGCTCCTGCTTATGAAAGAGCTCACCGGCCTGCCTAATTCCGGAGCGTTCGGCTAGCCTTTGCATAATTTTGCTGCCGATAGTCTTTGCTTCCGGGTCAGAGGACACGGCCAGTGCACTAATGCAGAATAGAGCTTCCCGGCGCAGCCGGAGGCAAGTTTTGTTGAGCGCCTCGCGTGACAACAGCTCTGACGTTTCTTTAAGAGTTTCAAGGCAGGTCTTACTTTCGCCAAACACGGCGCCAGCCCGTATTGCGGACAAAACAGCGGCGGTAATATCATCGCTCTTAACCGTAGGGTTAAGATAATGCTTTTTTAGCTCAGGCAAAGCGCGCTCGCAAATGGCGACCAGCGTTCTAATTCCAGGGCCCTCTTCGCAAATCCCGCCGTGAAGCGCTTCACATAACTTTTCAGCTTGGTCCCGGCTTGCGGCGCGATCGAAAAGTTTTATGAAGTCAGGGCCCAGTGACGAAGCCTCTCCTGTGACTTTATCGAGGTTATCTAACATAGCCAGTTGACTTTCCGGTGACATGCTTGGAGAGATTTCCCTGAGCACCTGCAGTGCCTGTGAGTTTCCTTGCCCCGCCAGTTCAGACAGATAACATACTGCCAGTGCACTCTCGGACTGGTTCCCTTTGAAAGTCCGGTGCAGCCCTTCGACCAAAGCAGTGATTTCTGGTGAAGAGCAGGTAACAACCTTCTGCCTCAGTAGTGCTTTCGTTATCCTGAACGGCGCATAGCAATCTAGGGCCTGGTGTTCATCCCGGAACTTCCCTTCGCCAAACGCCTGCATTAGGCCCGGCCAGATCTTGCCCATCCAGCTGCCTACTTCTTTAGGTATAGCGTCGATTTTATCTTCGAGAACTGTAGCGGTTTGGGGCTGGAACTGACTAATAAGCCGCACTTTGCCTACATCTGCGGCCCAGCCTGCATGGAGAAGTAGATCTAAGTCTTTTTGGACGATCACTAACCTGCGCTCCAGTCCCTCAAAGCTTTTAAGTCCTTCAACAAATCTAATAGCTGCTGTTACACTGTGCCGAATATTGGGAGAGCAACCTAAGTCTCCAAAGGCTTGCACTAACTCGGCTCGTTTACCAACATGGCCGTAAAGGCCCAGGCTATCCTTCAGTTTTCTTATCTCATCCATCGTACCGGCGGAGAGCAGCTGATGGCTTTGCTTCCAGGCCTCCGTTTTGGATGGAAGGTTCTTTAGGCTCTCAACCAGGACTGACACAATTTCCGGTGGGAGACGGGCCTCGAAAGCCAGCCGACGCTCTACTAGCTTCAGTAGAAGCGGTACGGCACAGGCTGCCGCCGATTCCTTGAGGGCGGCCCATTGATGGCGGGGACGTTCCTGTGAGCAGCCGTTGCCGCTGAGCGTAGCGGCAGCTAATGCGGTAGGCTCAGCTCTTGCAGCGTGTTTTGGTCTGCTGGTCGGTGTGTCCATACACCATAGTTATGAAGCCTGGAGTCTGTGGTGTAACATAGTAATTGCATTAACCCCGGGTAAATATCATTTTTAAGTAGCAGGAAGGATTCAATATGTTATTTGTTTATTTTATATGCATCTAGCCACAGCGCTGGTTAGAGGGTAGAGCAAATTCCACGACCGCAGGAGCAATGGGCCGGGGGCTTAAATAGTCTGATCGCGGCACCGCTGTCTGGGCACTATAGAGAGACGACAAAGTGGGGAAGCCTTGACCAAAGTAAATAATAAGGTAGGCACCCGTATAATTGCAAGCAGTTCAATAGGTTGAGCAGATAAGCTTAAAGTGACTTGAAGCTGGCATTAAGCCTAAGTGTAGAACTTGGCTAGAGCAGGGACAAGGTGCGTTTTGTGGAGCTGATAGAG